>JANMQX010000236.1:0-8803 GCA_031370745.1 Ilumatobacteraceae bacterium | reverse complement strand
GCCCACACTCTCGGCTTCACCGTCAACGGCGCGGGAAACTACGCGGCTCCATTCACCTTGAAATGAGGCCGTCCGGTGGTCGTGACGCTGCGCGGGGCTGAAGACCACGTCGCCTCGCTGGCGTCGTACGTCCCTCATCTCATCGCCTCGTGGGAACCGCCGATCGACCGTCCCGGTTGGACCCAAATCGACGGCACGCTCGTGTCTGCAGATATCTCCGGCTTCACCGCGCTGTCCGAACGATTGGCCGGGCTCGGACGAGAAGGCGCAGAAGAGCTGACCAACATCTTGAACGACTGCTTCGAGCGGATGATCGAAGCAGTGCACGTCCAGTTCGGAGACATCCTCAAGTTCGGCGGCGATGCGCTGCTCATCTTGTTCAGTGGTCCCGACCACGCAGTCCGAGCGTGCCGCGCCGCCGCAGACATGCGTGCCATCGTGGCCCGGCCACTCATTGGCGTCACGGCCGGACGTGTGCAGCTGGCGATCTCGCAAGGGATGCACTCGGGTCGGTTCACCATCTATTCGTTCCAAGCCGGGCACACCGACCTCTTGATTACGGGCCGCGGAGCATCGGAGACGGTCGACTGCGAGTCGATGGCCAATCCCGGCGAGATCCTTGTGAGCAGCGCGACATCAGCGTTGCTGCCCACAGAACTGACCGGTGATGCCTTGGAGGGCGGCCGCCGCCTGCTGACCGGCGTGCCAGCGCTGCGGGCAAGGGCCGACGATCCGGCGACACACCGCGCCGATGCCGACCCGGCCCGCTACCTGCCGGATGCACAGCGCGAACAGATCCTGGTTGGTGCGCCGTCCGAGCACCGGCGGGTGACAGTCGCCTTTGTCAAGTTCTCCCACACCGATCACCTCGAAGACGAGGGCCCAGACCTCGTCGCCGAGCACCTCCAGCACCTCGTGACGATCGTGGCCGACGCTGCCAAGGAGAACGGCGTTCACTGGATGGCCACCGACATCGTCGCCGACGGCGGCAAGATCATCCTCGCCGCCGGCGCACCGACGGCGTCGGAAGACGACGAGGACCGAATGCTCCGAACGGTTCGCACAATCGTGGAGCAGTCCACCGACTTCGACGTTCGGATCGGGGTCAACTGCGGGCCGGTCTTCGTCGGCGATCTCGGCTCAGCACGCCGGCGAACGTTCACCATAATGGGCGACGTCGTCAACCTGGCGGCCCGTCTGATGGCCAAGGCAGAAACCGGTCAGGTCGTGGCATCCACGGCGCTGACCGATCGAGCCCGTACCCGGTACGAGCTCGCCACTCTCGACCCGTTCTTCGTCAAGGGCAAATCGGAACCGATCAGCGCATCAGTCCTCGGGCGCCTCGAGGGACGCAACGCCACCGGCGTCGGCGGGCGCGTGCTGGCGCTCGTCGGTCGACAACGCGAGCTGGCCGTGCTCGAACGCGCCGTACAGCAGGCGCGTGCTGGCCACAGCAGCGTCGTCGAGGTCGCCGGGGATGCCGGATCGGGCAAATCGCGTCTCGTCGACGAAGTCCGCGGGCGGGCCGGCCTTGCGCATGTCACGGTCATCTGTGGTCAGTACGCACGGTCGGCGCCGTATTTCGTGCTGCGCCTGCTGTTGCGCACGCTGTCGGGCTCAACACTCGTGACGCCGGCAGACGACGCGGGTGCTGCCCTGACTACATGGGTGCAGCGAGTCGCGCCCGAGCAATTGCCATGGCTACCACTCGTCGGCCTCGTCGCCGACGCCCATGTTGCCCCTACCGCCGAAGCGGATCGGATCGCCGCAGCGTTCCGTCGAGAGCGGACGCACCGGGCCGTCGCGGATCTGCTCACCGCTGCGGTGCGAACCCCGTCGCTGCTGGTGATCGAAGACGTGCAGTGGATCGACGATGCGTCGCGCGACGCGCTCGAGACCGTGTTCGAAGACATTGCCGAACGGCCGTGGGCGGTGCTCATGACACGCCGTCCTGCTGCGGCGCTCTTCAGCGCGCTGCCTACAGAGGTGCACACGGTCATTGATCTGGAACCGCTGGATGCCGCCACTGCACTCGAACTTGCTGCGGCTGCGGTGGGTGAGGACCGTGCTCTGCGGCCAGACGACTGGGACCGCCTCGTGGAGCGTTCGGGTGGCAACCCGTTGTTCGTCATCGAGCTCGTGACGTCGGCCGCGCAACAGGGCTTCGGCGATACGTTGCCCGACTCGATCGAAGCATTGGTGACCTCGCGCCTCGACGAGCTCGCTGCGGCCGACAGGTTGCTGCTCCGTGAGGCGTCGGTCCTCGGCACCGTCATCGACACCGAGATCCTTGCGACCACGCTCGGCGACGACTCAGTGAGGTCACTCGAGCGGTGGCGCGATCTCGACGTGTTCGTAACGATCGCCAACGATCTGCTGCAGTTTCGTCATGGCCTGCATCGTCAAGTCGCGTACGAGGGCATGTCGTACCGACGCCGTCGCGAAGCGCACCGGCGCGTCGGCGAGGCGATCGAGGCGCGGGCCGGAGAGCGCTACGACGAGTGGGCCGAGTTGTTGTCCACGCACTTCGATGCCGCCGGTGCACGCGATCGTGCGTGGCGCTACTCGCGAATCGCCGCAGATCGATCGCGTGCGAAGAACGCGAACGTCGAGGCCGCCGAGTTCTATCGACGCGCCCTCGATAACGGGCGCACCATCCGCGTGCCCAAACCCGAGCTGGTCGCTGTCGCCGAGGCGCTAGGCGATGTCTCCGAGCTCGCCGGACGGTACGACGACGCGGCGAGGGCATACCGGCGCGCCGCAAGCCTCAAGGTCGAGGGTTCTGATCGTGTTCGCCTTCTCCACAAAGAAGGTGTGCTGCGTGAACGGATCGGCCGCTACAGCGAGGCACTGCGCTGGTACCGCCGTGGTCTCAACATGCTCGAACGCCAAGACATCACGGCGCCCGCAGCTGAGCTGCGCGCGGCTCTCGCTTTGGCGTACGCGGGCGTGCGCTATCGCCAGGGCCGTTACGGAGAGCTCGTGCGCTGGGCCGAGGAAGCCGTCGTCAACGCCGAGACCGCAGGTGACCGCGCCACCTTGGCACACGCGTACTACCTCCTTGATCTTGGGGTCTTCTCCCTCGGTCGTCACGACGAGGCCTACCGCGAGCTCGCTCTGCCGATCTACGAGGACCTCCACGATGACGTTGGTCTGTGCAACGTGTGGAACAACCTCGGCATTGTCGACTATCACGCCGGTCGGTGGTCCAATGCGCTCGACGCGTACTCCACTGCATGTCAAGCCGCAGAGCGTGCCGGTGACGTCGTGGGCGTCGCGACCGGCGAGAACAACATCGGCGAGATCCTCTGCGATCAAGGTCGAATCGACGAAGCCATTCCGATGTTCCGCAAGGCACTGCGCGTCTTTCGCTCCGCTGGATACCCTGCGGGTGTCGGGGTCGCGATGGCCAACCTCGGCTGGGCAGAGGTGCTCGCCGGAAGCGTCGACGAAGGCATGGATCACCTCGCTCGAGCAGTCACCGCGTTTGACGCCCTCGGCGCGTCCGCATTCGTGTTCTCGACGCGTGTTCGCGTCGTCGAGGCGTTGGCGGTCGCAGGCAAGTGTGTGGAGGCGCTCGACCTCGGCAACTCCTTGCTCGGCCGTCTAGCCGACGAAGGCGACGACAAACCGAAAGTGCAGCTGCAACGGGCTCGCGGCTGGGCGCTCCTAGCACTCGGCAACGCAGACGAGGCCGGTCGAGCAATTGACGACGCGACCGCACGGGCAGGTGACGCTCGCTACGAGCGTGCATGCAACGACTTGTGCCGCGCGAACATCTCGCTCGTCAACGGCGACGCCGATGGAGCATACGTACTGCGAGGTCGAGCGGAGGCGGCCTTTCACGAGCTTGGCGTGATCAGCTTGCCGCGCTTTCCCTGGACCAATTAACGCCTGTGGTTCCGCCGGTACGAGGGCACCACGTCGCGTTCAGGGCGTGAAGCGCACCGTCATGATGTCGGTGTTGCCGAACTGGCAGTCACAGACCACGCCGGGCGCCGGCTTCACCGGTTGATCGGACAACGCAGGGTTCACTCCGGTTGATCGCTGGGTGAACACGTCCTGGCCGTCTTCACGCAACACCAAACCGTTGTCGATCAAGTACTTCCGGTAAACAGCGACCGCCGGGCAACCGACGCCGTGGCGGCTGACGGTGAAGATGAACCAGGCACCATTCGCATCGCTGACCAACCTGTTGTAGTCACCCCAGAACTGGCGTCACAGGTTGTTCTGCGGCGCCTGGACCGCACCTGTCAAGCTCAGCAGCGTCTCGTCCGACCCCGCCGCCAGCTCGCGATGTGCCATCGTCGTATTGCTCGAGGCTTTATCAAACCGCCCTCGTCTGGCCGGTCGGCCGGCCCACGCGCTGCTCGGTGATTCTCGGGCCCGGCACCCAAGGCGAGGGCGGCTCGCCTCCTGGTGGTGCCAAGCCGCTGCGTTTCCTCGACCGCCGGACCATGTCAAATTGTGCACAATTTATTTGTGTGCTATTGACCTGGACGGTGCCATGCGTCACAGTAGGAAGGCGGTCCGTGCTGGCCCGCACCGTGAGCGAAGGGGAACTCCGATGACCGAATTGCCAACTGGAACGATCTATGAACGCGTGGGGGGCTACGACGGATTCAAACGGATCGCCACTGACATTCTCGCCCTGCATCACGCCAACCCAGTGCTGGAACGGCGCTACGGCAGCTCGCCAAAGAACGACGACCAGTTGATCACGCTCGTGACCGAACTGCTGTGCTCGGTGACCGGCGGGGGCGAGACGTACACGGGCATGAACATGCACGACGCCCATACGGGGATGAACATCAACCACGAGGAGTTCCTCGAGGTGCTCGACGACATCTCCAAGGCGCTGCACAAGAACGGTGTGAGCCAGGCCGACCATGACGCGATCATGAACCTGAACTTCGGTCTCAAGAGCGAAGTGCTGGCGCACTGATGACAGCTGCTGGATTGACTTCTGCGCTCGATGCCGTTCTCGCCGGTGTCGTCGACTCCTCACCCCGGGTGCCGGGCGTGGCGGCTGTCGTGACCGACCGAGAGGGCAACATCTACGAGGGTGCAGCTGGCGTCCGCTCGCTCGACGCCAACGCTACGTTCACTCCTGACACGGTGTGTGCGATCTTTTCGACGACCAAGGCGATCGGGGGCACGGCCTGTCTGCAGCTCGTCGAGGACGGTCTGCTCGACCTCGACGCACCCGCCAAGGAATACATCCCAGCCATCGGCGACCTCCAGGTGCTCGACGGGTTCGACGACGGCGGCAACCCTGTGCTGCGCGCTGCCAAGCGCGACATCACAACAAGGATGTTGCTGCTGCACACCGCCGGCTTCGGCTACGACTTCTTCAACGAGGACTACGCCCGCCTGGCCAACGACCACGGGCAACCGAGCGTGATCACTGCCACGAAGGAATCGATCGCGACCCCGCTCTTGTTCGATCCCGGCGAGCGGTGGGAGTACGGCTCCAACATCGATTGGGCCGGCCAGGTGGTCGAGGCGATCACAGGCAAGAGGCTCGGTGACGTCATGAGCGAACGCATCTTTGAGCCGCTCGGCATGAACTCCACCTCGTTCTCGATGACCGCCGGAATGCGCGCAGCGATGGCCAAGATGCACCAGCGAGGCGCTGACGGATCGCTCGTACCGTTGGACTTCGAATTGCCGGCGGATCCTGATCTTCACATGGCCGGTCACGGGCTGTACTCGACGGCGACCGACTACATCAAGTTCATCCGCATGTGGCTCAACGACGGCATGGGTCCCGACGGGCCGATCCTGTCGAAGGCCACGGTTGAGATGGCCGCAGCCAACGGGCTCGGTGATCTCAAGATCAAAGCGCTACCCGCGGTGAACCCGATGTTGACGAACGAGGCCGAATTCTTCCCGGGGATGCCAAAGTCGTGGGCGCTCACGTTCATGATCAACGACGAGGACGCTCCGACGGGCCGTCCCGCCGGGTCGCTCGCGTGGGCGGGTCTCGCCAACCTGTACTACTGGATCGACCGCCGCAGCGGTGTCGGCGGGTTCTGGGCGACGCAGATCTTCCCGTTCGCCGACCCCACGTCGGTCGGCGGCTACCTCGCCTTCGAAACCGCTGTGTACAGCAACCTGTAGTCGGCGCCCACCTATCCTGCAGCAGTGGCAACCGACGAGAACCTCCGGCTCGAGCATCAACTCTGCGTTGCGCTCTACAACGCCACACGCGCGATCACGGGTTGCTATCGCCCGCTACTCGACGACATCGGCCTCACCTACAGCCAATACACGGTGATGCTGGTGTTGTGGGAGCACGGCACCACAACCATGCGCGGCCTCGGCGCGGCGCTGCATCTCGACTCGGGCACGCTGTCACCGATGCTCAAGCGGCTGGAACGAGCAGGCCTCGTGACCCGCACTCGGGGCATCGACGACGAGCGGATGCTGCACGTGACGATCACCGAGGCGGGCCAGCAGATCCAGCCGCACGCCAGCATCACGCAACGTTGCGTCGAGGAGACGACCGGCCTCGACGCCGACACTCTCACCACCCTGCGCGATCAGCTCAACGAAATCGCCGCCCGCACTCGAGCAGGTCGACCCGATCGGTCACAGACCCGCGTTGGGGCGTCGGAGAGCGTCGACCAGGAGTCGATGAACTGATCGTTGACAGGACACCTCGGCCGGCGGGCCTGAATCCGAACGACGCAAGCTGTTCGAAACGGCGAGGGGGCCGCCCTTTCGGACGGCCCCCTCGGCACGCTGTCACTATCCCTGGCTACTAAGGCGTCGGGGCCAAGTTGCCGCCGCCCTTACCGAAGTTGCACTGATTGCGCTCGTTGGCGAAGAGCGTATTGCCCGATGCCTTCACTCCGCTTGCCTGGTAGAGCAAGATGCCACAGGCGACGTAGGAAACCGGGGTGTACCAGTTGCCGCTCACGGTGTTGCCCTTGACCGTGGCGCTTGCGCCGAGGCTGATCTGAACGCCGTTCTGGGCGATGTAATCGATCGGGCCGGACCCGGTCACCGTGTTGTCGGTGATCGTTGCTCCCACAGGGCCTTTGGCGAGGATGCCGGTCTTCTGGTAGTCGCGGATCGTGTTACCCGAGATGTTGACCCACGGCCGGGCGATTCCCGCGGAATTGCGGATGTCGATCGCGTTGCCCTCCTGGCAGCCGCTCGCACCTTGATTGATCGCGATCACGGTGTTGTTCGTGATCGAGCCGGCAGCGTTGTCGAAGCGGATGCCCGCCAGGCTGTCTGCCCCGGCGTCGCAGACGTCGTTCGCCAGATGAGAGGTCGTCACGGTCACGTTTGTGACATTGGCCGTGGCGCCTTCGTTGGCCAGCACTGCACCCAGGAAATGGCCGCCAGCCGGATCAATCGCCGTGATCGAATGACCGTTGCCGTCGAAGGTTTTGTCTGTTGGGACGAGGATCGTCTGGTCAGTGGTGCAGTCGCTCAGCAACGTTCTGGTTGAGGCGGTGTCGCTGAAGGCACAGACTGTGGGTGATGCCGTCAATGTGACAGCCGGCCTGTATGGCGTCCAGTTCGTATCGCGTCGGAAGATCCCCACGCCCGCCGTACCGAGGTCAGCGTAGTTGCCCGCCGTCGACGTGTTCCAGAACACGGCATCGGGTAGGATGTCGCCGACGGTCGATGTCGTGCTCGAGTTGAGCCCGACGTTGAGCGACTCGTATGGCCCGGGAACACCGAGCGGGGGGGCTCCCCAAGTGTTGGTGTTGTAGGCGATGCCATAGACGATGTCGTTGGGCACCGTACCGATCGAGCTGAGATCGAACGTGATGTTGAACGCCAACCCGTTGTAACACTTAGCGTCCGCTGCGGAGTACCAAGCGGTAGACGGTAAGGGACAGTGGGTGGGGTCAGCAATTGGACGCCACGGAATGTCAAAGACCTGAGTGACGGAACCGATCAGGTTGCCGAGCGAGGTCCCAAGGGGATCGACGTTGTAAACATTGAAGGTGATCGGGTGCGTCCACGATGTTCCCAACGTGGGATAGTCACTGGCCAGCGCCCAGTCACTCATCGTGACGGTGGCCGTCTGCAGCACTCGATTCTTACCGGCGAGATGAATCGCGTCGCCGAACTCGGCTGTCTGATTGGCCTGGTAGCCCAAGCTCGGGATGTTCCCGGGCAGTGGGGTGACGCTGGCGTCGAATACCACGGCGCTTGCCAACACTGCGGCGTTGGCCGGCGATGCGATGCCGACCGACAACAGGCCGAGCACGGCTGCTGCACTCGCCGCGACGACGCGTCGATAGGGGGATTGGATCTTCATGGGGCGAACTCCTAGTCGCTCGAGGTATCGAATGGACGGAGGGCTCGCCGTTCTGTCATCGCGGGCACTACACCCTGTAAGAGACCCACGATTCAACGCCCGTCGCCAACCACTGTGCACAGGCATGACGGAAACCTCTTAGGGTCCTTTGGCACTTATGGCCTGAGCCGTGTCACCCATTCGGGTGTATTTTCCTGAGCAAGCCCGCTCAGCGTTTGCCCGGCCGCGGAGCGAGTCTCCGACGAGCGCCCATGCCCGCCCGCGTTGGCCGCGTTCTCCTGTTCGGCCTCGGAGCGTGGGTGGCGGGGCCCGTGGCCACCGAGACGGTCATGGCGACTAGCGGGGAGTCAGGACACAGAACTCGTTGTCGTCGGGGTCGGCCATGACGGCCCAATCGACATCGCCCTGGCCGATGTCGATTCGCCTTGCGCCCAACGAGACGAGTCGGTCGACTTCGGCTTGCTGATCTCCGTCGGGGGGCGGAGCGATGTCGAGATGGAGTCTGTTCTTGCCGAG
>JANMQX010000208.1:0-13318 GCA_031370745.1 Ilumatobacteraceae bacterium | reverse complement strand
TGGGGATCGGCGGCGAACGCACGAAGGCAACCGGTGCCGCAGAACCAGTACCGATGGCCATCGTGGTCGAGGTGCAGCGAGGCATCAACCATCGCAACGCTCATTGCGCACACCGGGTCGCTGGCCGATTCGGTCGACGTCGGGGTGCCCTCACCGACCGGCCGGCCAGATTGTCGCGGTCTGGTCGAGATGATCTCGGCGAGGATCGACAGTGCTACTTCCTCAGGTGTTCTGGCTCCGATGTCGAGTCCTGCAGGCGTGTGCACCCGAGCCTTCATCGAAGCGCACACGTCGATCGCGCCGAGCACCGCCTCGCCTCGCTTGCGGCTGGCGACCAGGCCGACGTACGGAACGTCTGCGTGCAGGGCCTCGACCAACACCGCTTCCTCGTCGCGGCCATGGGATGCGATGACGACAGCCGCGGCGTCGCTCGGAAGGGTGCCGTCGTAGGTGGTCCCGGCGTGACCAAGGGGACCGACCAGGTCCAGCATCGCCCGAGCTATTGGAGTGTCGCCGACGACGACCACCAAGGGCGCGGGAATGACCGGTTCGAGAAAGATCTCCAACGTGCCGCCCGACAAACAGGGGTTGTGCACGGTCAGCGAACCGGGTCTCGGCTCCTCCGGTTCGGGCGTGATCCGCAGCAACAGCGTGTCGCCGGAGTCGAGCAGCGCCAATGCCTGCGCTCGCACCGTCGACTCCGCGCAGGCACCACCGACGAAACCTTCGAGCGTTCCGTCGGCCAACACGATCGCCTCGGCACCGGGCTTGGCGCTGGTTGGCTTCTCGGCGACGACGACGCGGGCATGCACATACGCAGCTCGAGCATGTCGAAGCTCCAACCCACGAGCAGAAAGATCGTGTGTCATACGAAAGGCTAACTGTCCGCCGCGTACTACGTGATCGCGAGATCGGTGCGGAAAGGGTTGCCTTGCAAGGCTCGCCAGACCTGGGCCGGTGTGAGGGGCATGTCGGCGTGGCGCACCTGAATCGCATCGAGCACCGAGTTGACGACGGCCGGAGGTGAACCGACCGTGGCCGACTCACCGACACCCTTCACGCCGAGCGGATGATGAGGCGACGGCGTATTGGTCTCGCCGAGTTCCCATGACGGGCACTCCATCGACGTCGGCAACAGATAGTCCATGAACGACCCACCCAAGTTGTTGCCCTCCTCATCGAAGGCGATCACCTGCATCAATGCCATGCCGATGCCGTCGGCCAGGCCACCGTGCACTTGTCCTTCAACGATCATCGGATTGATGCGCGGGCCGCAGTCGTCTACGGCGATGAAGCGACGAACCTTGACCTCACCCGTGCCGGGATCGACATCGGTCACACAGATGTAGGCACCGAACGGGTAGGTGAGGTTGGGTGGGTCGTAGACGCACTGCCCGTCGAGGTGACCCTCGACGCCATCAGGAAGTTCGAGCGAGCTGTGCGACAGCATCGCGATCTCCTGGATGGTCTTACCTTTCTCCGGGTCGCCTTTCACCTGCCACCTGCCGAGCTCCCATTCGAGATCGTCGGGCGAACACTCCAACGCCGCAGCGGCAATGATGCGGGCCTTGTCGCGTACGCGCCTGGCGACGATCGCCGCGGCGCCGCCGCTCACAGGAGTTGAACGCGATCCGTAGGTGCCGAGACCGAACGGGGTGTTGTCGGTATCGCCTTGAAGGACTTCAACGTCTTCTGGTGGGATACCCAACTCTTGGGCGACGATCTGCGCAAAGGTGGTCTGGTGCCCTTGGCCCTGCGACATACAACTCAGCCGGAGCTGGGCCTTGCCAGTCGGGTGCACTCGCAGCTCGGCGCCATCGGCCATGCCGAGACCGAGGATGTCCATGTGCTTGCGCGGCCCCGCACCGACGCCTTCTGTGAAGAACGAGATGCCGATCCCCATCATCGGTTCGCTGGTGTCGCCAGCTGCGCGCCGTGCTCGGCGCGCAGCCTGCTCAGCGCGCAACTCGTCGTAGCCGGCGATGCGCATTGCCTCGCGCAGCGTCGGCGCGTAGTCGCCGCTGTCGTACTCCCAGCCGGTTGGCGTGGTGTAAGGGAACTGTTCGGCGCGCAGCAGGTTCTTCAGCCGTAGCTCCGCCGGGTCGACCTTCATCTCCATGGCCAGACAATCGACGAGCCGTTCGACGAGGTACACGGCCTCGGTGATCCGGAATGAACACGCGTACGCGACACCACCCGGCGCCTTGTTGGTGTACACCCCCGTGACCTTGCAGTGCGCTGCTTCGTAGTCGTAGCTGCCGGTGAAGATGTGGAAGAAGCCGGCCGGGTACTTCGTCGGTTGGGCGGTCCCGTTGAAGCAGCCGTGATCGGCCAGAACGTCAACCCGCACGCCGAGGATCTTGCCCTCCTTCGTCGCGGCGATCTCACCGTGCATGTGGTAGTCACGGGCGAACGCTGTGCTCATCAAGTGCTCGCTGCGATCCTCCATCCACTTCACAGGTTTGCCGGTGACGATCGACCCGACGATCGCCAGCACGTATCCGCTGTAGATCCCTACCTTGTTGCCGAAACCTCCGCCGATGTCGGGCGACACCACTCGGATCTTTTGCTCCGGCAAGCCGGCCACCAACGCGTAGATGGTGCGATGGGCGTGTGGGGCTTGCGATGTGCACCAGATGGTGAGTTGCCCTGTGGCCTTGTCCATGTAGGCCACGGCACCGCACGTCTCCATCGGCGACGGATGCACCCGCGGATACAACATGTCCTGCTTCACGATCACGTCGGCCTTGGCAAACGCGGCGTCGCACTTTGCCTCGTCGCCGGCTTCCCAATCGAAGATGTGGTTGTCGGTCTTGCCTTCCTTGTCGGTGCGGATCACCGGCGCGCCGGGGTCGAGCGCTTTCTTGGCGTCGATGACAGCAGGAAGGATCTCATAGTCGACTTCGATCAGCTCCAACGCATCGCGCGCCGAGTACTTGTCCTCGGCGATGACGAAGGCGACCTCTTGTCCCTGGAAGCGAACCTTGTCGGTGGCAAGCACCGCCGCAGTGTCGTACGACAGCGTCGGTACCCACGCCAAGCCCAATGTTTCGAGCACCGCGCCAGTGATGACTGCCTTGACTTTCGGATGCGCTTCGGCTGCAGACGTGTCGATCGATTTGATCAAGGCATGCGCCACCGGACTGCGCAGGATCGCGCCGTACAACATCCCCGGCATGTCCATGTCGTCGACGTAGTTGCCTTTTCCGCGCAGGAATCGTGCGTCTTCTTTGCGGAGCATCCGACCGAACCCGATCGGGTTACCTGCCGCACTCGTCGGTACCTCTGTGACGGTCATGCCGACACCCCTACTTTCTCCGTTGCATGTTCCGCGGCCCAGCGCACGGCGCGCACGATGTTCTCGTATCCCGTACAGCGACAGATCGTGCCGCAGATGGCCTCGCGGATCTCGTCTGTGCTGGGGTCTGGGTGGTGGTCGAGCAGATGGCGTGCGGTCATCATCATCGCCGGCGTGCAGAACCCGCACTGCAGGCCGTGTTCGTTCATGAAACCTTGTTGGATCGGATCCAACACACCGCCTTGTTCAAGATCCTCGACGGTGCGAATCGTGCGGCCGTCGGCCATGGCGGTCAGCACAGTGCACGACTTCACCGGTTGGCCGTCCATCCACACCACGCAAACGCCGCAGTTGGTCGTGTCACAGCCCCAGTGGCTGCCGGTCAGACGAAGGTGGTCACGAAGGAAGTGGATCAGCAGCAGCCTCGGCTCCACATCGCGCGTGAAATCTTCACCATTGACATTGATGGTCACTTCCATCATGAGCCTCCCTGTGCTCGAGCAACAGCGCGGCGAAGTGCGCGTGCTGTGAGTTCTTTGGCGAGATGCCGCTTGTAGTCGGCTGGGCCGCGCTGATCACTCGACGGATTGCTGGCATCGGCGGCGAGTTGCGCCGCGGCGACGATGTTGTCGTCGGTTGGTGACTTGCCGCGCAGAGCCGCCTCGGCGGCGGGAGCGTAGAAGTGCTCGACCCCGACCGCGGTCAAACCGATACCGCAATCGCTGACGACCTCGCCGTCCAAGCTGACGAACACGCCGGAGGCCGCGACCGCCCAGTCGCCGGCTCGACGCTCGACCTTTTCGTAGGCGCTGCCGGTTCTGTTGCGAATCGGAACGCGGATCTCGGTCACGATCTCGCCGGGTAGCGCTGCGGTCTCGTACGGCCCGACATGGAACTCGCGCGCCGGTACTGTTCGCTCGCCGTCTTTCGAGTGGAGAACGATCGTCGCCGCCAGCGCCGACATCACCGCGGACAGATCCTCTGAAGGGTCGGCCTGACACAGCGACCCGCCGACGGTCCCACGATTGCGCACGATCGGATCGGCGATCACCCGCTCGGCCTCGGCGAAGATGGCGTAGTGCTCGCCGGCGACGGCCGACTCGAGCAACTCGCGGTGCCGTGTCATGGCGCCGATCCGAATCTCGTCGCCCTCGATGCGAATGTACGCCAGATCGAGATCGTTGATGTCGATGAGATGTTCGGGTCTGGCGAGTCGAAGCTTCATCATCGGCAGCAGGCTGTGGCCCCCTGCGACCAGCCGGGCCTCGGGGCCGAGCCGATCCAGCAGCGCAATTGCGTGCTCGATGCTGGTCGCTCGTTCGTATTCGAACGGCGGTGGAATTTGCATGAGATCCCCCGATCGTCACGTGCTTGCTGGGCACCCCATGGGTGGCCCCGACGAGATCATGAGCGTCAGTACGGTGATCGTCAATCACCTCATAAGCGAAGGGTTATCTCGACCCACTCGCGGCATCAGCGCTCACCTAGAGTTCCGAGACGGTGACCCTTGCCCAACTGAAAGTGTTCGTCCTGGTGTCTCGGCTCGGGTCGGTTCGCGCCGCCGCGGCAGCCCTGGGCGTCAGCGAACCGGCAGTCTCCCAAGCCCTCGCGGCACTTCGGCAACATCTCGACGATCCTTTGATCGCACGCAGTGGCGCCGGAATGGAGCTGACCCCGGCCGGCCGCAGAGTGGTGACGATCGCGTCGCAAATGGTGAATCTTGCCGTCGATGCTGAGGTCGCGGTCAGGCAGTCGAACGGCGCCGCCGAGCTTCTGCGGGTCGTGACCACCAGCACGTTGTCGCAGTCGATCGTGCCGGCTTTGCTGCAGGCATTCACTGCACGCGCCGGCGGCATCGAGGTCAGTCTGGGCGTGGCAACCACCGAAGAGATGGCAGCTCTCGTGGAGGAGCGCCTTGCCGACGTGGCGGTCGGCCCGCGGCTTGCCGGTCTCGAGGCTGAGCCCGTGATGAGGTACCGGATGACCCTGGTCGGGCATCCCGAACTGCGGCTGAACGGTGGGGGGTTGGCCGGTGTGCGCTGGCTGGTGGACCCCACTGGAATGGACCCGCTCTCCGACGTCGGTGCCCTGCTGACCAAATACCGGGTGCCGGAGACGCACATCATGGTGTTTGCCAACGAAAAGGCGGCGTGGTCCGCGGCCGCCGCTGGTGACGGGGTGGCACCGGCCATCGATCACATGGTCACAGCCGAGGTAGATCGCCGCGCGCTCACCAGGGTTCGTGCGGCAGGTATACCGGTTGACCTGCTTCTCTATGTCAGTTCGTTGGAGCAGCAGCGACGTTCGCGGGCGGCCGACAAACTTCGTCGGTTCGTGCGCACGCCTGACGCCATGCAGGCCATGTTTCGGCCCGATGGAGGGGTGCCGGTCGCCAAGTTCCGACCACCGGTGTATGTCACTCTCTGGAGCTGACCCGTCAAGACTGTATTAAGCCCAAAACCTTCAGGTTGTACCAGGCGTGTCCGATACAAAACCAAAGTCCGACGCGGGCGCGGCGAACTATATCCTCGGAGGTTGTTGGAATGAAGCGACGTTTGATAGCGGGGGCCGCGGCAGTGCTGGGCACCGTGTTGATCGGTGGGGTCGTGGTTCAAACAACGGCGGCTGCGGCACCGGTGACCACGACGGTCACGCTGCCGTTGTTCGGCGTGCCGTTCACGGTTGACATCACAACTGGCCCGGGTGGTGCGCTCGCCAATGTCGCGGTCTCATCGGCCAACAGCACGGTCGCCACGGAGCTCAAGCCCCACAAGGTTGTGTTCGAAAGCTCAAATACTGCCGGTGATACCGGGAGGGTCGTCGTCAAGTCGAAGCACGGTGGCCAAAGCGTTTCAGCTCGCGCCGGCACGCTGGCTCAGGTCTCCGGCCCGGGCGCTTGGAAGGGCGATGTGTTCGGCGACGGCAGTACCTCCAGCGTCGCGTTCACCATCGCCGGCACTGACGCTGCGCCAGACATCACCGGGACCGCAGCGACACCAGCGACCGGCATCACCGCCGTGGTCGGCACGGTCGATCATTCGACCGGCGACGACGACGGCGAAGCCAGTGTGGAAGCTCGTGTCTCGGTCAAGTTCACCAACGCAGCCGGCGATCAGTCGCGAACCCTGACCATCAAGGTCGAGGTCAGCACCGACGACGACGGCGACACATCGGCCAAGGTGAGCGTCTCGCTGGGCGGCATCAAGGGCGTCGAAGGCAAGGCCGTTGGCTCCCACACCTGGACCGGCGTGCTCTGCGACAACACCCCTGCGTCGATTGCCTACACGGTGGCTGCTGATGGCACGATCACCCTCGGCGCGATCACACCCGCAGGTGCCACCTCCAGCACCGACGGAGACAAGACCAAGGTCACCTTCGCCACCGGTGAGCAGGTGCGCATCAAGGTCAGCGATCACGACGGCCAGATGACCGTCTCGGTGAAGGAGCGGATCCGTTGCGATTCGGCGAACCCGACGACCAACGTGTCGACCTCGATCCCCGCTGACGACAACAAGGGCGGCGACGACAAGGGTCACGACGGTGGCGGTCACGGTCACGACGACGACAACAGCACCACAACGACTAGTGCACCGTAGTCACGACAAGGCAGCCCGGCTCCTCTTCGGAGGGGCCGGGCTGCTGCTCGTTTTTGGCGGTTGTTCCGACAACAACTCACCCCAGGTGGGTGGTGCTGCTGCCAACGCCACAACGGTCAGCATCGCTGCGCCTGGTGCAGGGCCGTCGTCGACCGCCAACGTGCCGATCACTGTGGCACCGACCTCGGTGGCTCCTGCCGCAACCTCGGCACCGGTCGATGGTGCCGCCGTCTTGCAGCAGGCGGTGGCGGCAACGGCCAGCGGCTACCACTTCAACCAAACGGCCACGATCGACGGAGTCGTCGCGTTGACCGTCGATGGTGACCGGTTGACAGATGGTGCTCGCGTCGCCGTCAGCAACGCGTCCGGTCTCGTGTTCTACGTCGTCAGGCCCGATGGCACATGGCTGAAACCCCAGAACGGCGATTGGGAAGTCGACGACTCCGATCCGCCGGCGGTCGACCCCATCGATGCGCTCAGATCGCCGAGTGCGGTCACCGTGGCCGGAAACGACGGCACGACAGTGCAACTCGCTGTGACCGTGCCACTCAGCGCACTCGGGATTCCCGGCGACGGCGACGCAGCGTTGCAGATCGCGGTCGTCGGCGGTGCACTGAGCACGATCACGTACAACACGTCGACGGCCGACGGCAAGGCCGTAGCAACCACGACCGTCATCGGTCCTGTTGTCGATTCCAGTCCTGTCGTCGCGCCCATCTGACGGCACCCCGTCGCGCATCGCAGCGCTAGCTGTCGAAGCCCAAACCCATCCTGTCGAGGGTTCGCAGCCAAGCGTTTCGCTTGCCGGTGCGATCCTCACGGTTCAGTGACCATCTGGTGGTCTGGATCCCGGCGAACCGGAACGGCTCTGGCGGGAACGGCAACGGCCGCTCCCTGACAAAGGCGGTCTGGGTTGCTTGCGATCGCTTGCCATCGAGCAGATCAACCATCACCTCGCCGCCGAAACGGCTTGAGGCCACACCGAGGCCTGTGTACCCCAGCGCATAGGCGACGCGGCCCTGCATGGCTTGGCCCCAGAACACACAGAACCGGCTGCAGGTATCGATTGCCCCGCCCCACGCGTGTGTGAACCTGAGGCCCTCGAGCTGAGGAAACGTTGTGAAGAAGTGCTTGCTCAATTTCGCCCAGGTCTCTGGCCGGCTTTCGAGCTCGGTGTTGATCTTTCCGCGCCAGTAGTAGATGGCGTCGTAGCCGCCCCACAGGATCCGGTTGTCCTCGGTCAACCGGTAGTAGTGGAACTGGTTGGGGATGTCGCTGAGGCCTTGCCGGTTCGCCCACCCGATGTCGGCGAGCTGTGCATTCGAAAGCGGCTCGGTGACCATGCAGTAGTCGTAGACGGGCGCCATGTAGTGGCTGATCCGTTTGAGGAGTGGCTTGAACGCGTTCGTCGCCAGTGCCACCTTTCCGGCGCGCACACGGCCGAGTGGCGTGGTGATCAGCACCCCAACGCCGTCTTTGTCGAGCGCCGTCGCCTTGGTGTCTTCGTAGATCCTGACGCCGAGCGACATGGCGGCGCTCTTCAATCCCCACACCAGCCTGGCTGGGTCGACGATCGCGGCGCGGTCGATGCGCCACAGCCCTCCCGTGTATGTCGCCGAGTTGACCTGGGCGCGCATGGCCGAGCCGTCGAGCCACTCGACCTGCTGGCCGAGAGATCGAAGCTGTTGGTAGTCCTCGTGCAACTCATCGAGGTAGCTCGGTGAATGGTCGCTCGTGGCGACGTCGATCACGCCGGGACGCTCGTAGTCGCAGTCGATGTTGTACCGCTTGATCGCTGCTTCGATCTCGTTGAGGTTTTGCAGTCCGAGCTCTTCGAGCAACGGCAGTTCTTGCGGGAACCGTTCCTGACCATTGGCGACTCCGTGGGTCAGACTCGACTCCATGAAACCGCCGTTGCGACCACTGGCAGCAGATCCGATCTCGTGGGCGTCGATCAGGACGACATCGCGAGATGGGTCGCGCTCCTTGGCGATGATCGCCGTCCACAGACCGGTGTAGCCGCCGCCGACGATGCAGAGGTCGCATGTCTCGGTGCGCACCAGCGTTGGGTTGCTGTCGGGCTCGTCAGCGTCGTCGTACCAGTATGGATAGGGGTCGGCGTCGGCGATGGCGTCGAGATGGAATTCGTCGATTGCGTCGTCGTCATCACGGTTGTTGACGGCCATTTGGTCTCACCACCTGTCGGAATGCGACGTTACCGTGAGGCACGCTACGGTCGTGGACATGATCATTCATGTTGTTGCATTCCGTTGGAAGCCCGGCATCCCCGACGACCAGGTGGCATCTGTCAAAGCGCAGCTCATGGAGTTTGCTGCGGGCCTTCCCGAGGTGCGCTCATACCGATGTGGCAGCGATGTCGGCGCGTCCGACATGACGAACTTCGATTTCGCCATCGTCGCCGAGTTCGACAGTGTCGATGATTGGCGCGTGTACGACAAGCACCCACGGCACGAGGAGATCCGCGGTGGCGAGGTGCGGCCGTGGATCGAAGCGCGTGCCTCCGTTCAGTACGAGAGCTAGCGCGTCTCGGTTTCGAGGTTTGTCGCCGACGTCGCGCCCATCGTGTCGGCGCCCACATAGGTTGAGTGTGGCGAGGCGGAGTCGATGATGTCGATGTCGTATGCCATCATCTGCACGTCGAAAGTTGCGAGCTTGCGGACGCGGTAGCGCTGGATCAAGACCAACGTGATTGCCTCGTCAGGCCCGACACCGGTGCGCTCGACAAGCGCCGCTGCGGCCGTGCGGTGCTGGCGGGCGACATGCAGCTTGTCGATCGGAGCGAACAGATCTGCGCTATCGGCTGCTTTGAGGTGGTCGGCGCGCGCGACGAGCAGGCACCGTTGGGCGACGAAGTCATCGATCAATTCGCGATAGGTCTCAACTGCGTGCTCGTGGTGTTCGTCGTCGGCGTCGACCACTGCCAACAGGAAGCTCTGATCGAGCAGCGTCGACGGCGGGTTCATCGCAGTACCGCCAGGGCACGCTGCGCACGGTTGCGTCGCTGACGGTCCTCGAAGCGGTTCCAGAACACGAACGCGCCACCCACGATGGCCCAGCCGACCAACCCGTCGATCACCCAGTGCTCGGCCAAGTAGACCAGCGACGTCAGCATGAGGACGGGGAACAGCAAGACGACGACTTTGAGCCAGCGCGGCTTGATCCACGGCAAGAAGAACGCTGGCACGATCAGCGCGAACGAGGCGTGCAGTGACGGCATGGCCGCGACTGCATTGCCCCAGTCGAGGGCGTTCTTCCAACTGACGGCCGCAGCGTGCAGGCCCATCGCCGTGAAACCCCGCCCGGCACTGCGGCTGAGTGGCGGGATGAGGTGATAGTTCTTCGACGCCATCCACGGAGGTGCCGTCGGGAAGATGATGAAGAGCATGCAGGCCACACCGAGCACCGTCGCAAAGCGCTTCATGAACCTGGCCCACTGTCGGTGCGTCGTGGCCCACAGCGCGCCCATGACGATGGGCACAAAGATGAAATGGGTGAAGTAGGTCAGCGAGGCCACCTTGTCGTACCAGTGAACGCTTGCTCTCCAGAAGTGATTTTGCAGCACGACGTTGGGGTCGTTGCCGAAGAACATGAAACGGTCGATGTTGCGCGGCGCTTGGACCTGCAGGGGGAATTTGACCCCGAAGATCTTGCCGTCGGCCGCGCCGCGCGTCGTTTCGTACGCGTACCACATCGCGCAATACAGCAACACGTCGACCAGCAGCATGCCCCATTGCCGTGCAGGTCGCCCGACAAAGGCGCAGACGAGGAACACGGCGACCGCGCGAGCGACACCCAACCGATCCCAAAGGATCCCGTTGTCGCGCGTCCACACGATGGCGTACACACAGAAAATCGTCAGCGCAGTGCGCCGCACCCACGCCAAATAGTCGGTCGGAACGACAGCATGGAGCGCAACACGGTGGTCGAGCTGTGGTTGGTCGGCCACTATGGACATGGCCTACCAGGCTAGCGAGAGGAGTCGTCGAACTGGATTCAGCAGGCTTCGAGAGCTCGACGCACCAGCACCTTGGCGAGATGCACGCGATACTCGGGGGTGGCGTTGAGGTCGCCCTGCGGCTCGGCATCCTCGGCGGCCAATTGGGCGGCATCGGCGACCGAGGCTCCCTGCGAAAGAGCGTTCGAGACGCTCGTCGCCAGGATGGGTGTCGAGCCCATGTTGACCAACCCGACGCCGCTGTGGCCGTTGCGACGCCATGCGGCGACTCCGACGATCGCCCAGTCCTGGGCGCGGCGGTTGAACTTCTGGAAGTTCCACCCGGCACCCTCCATCTTCGGGACGCGAATCTCGGTCAGCATCTCGTCTGCGGCCAGCGCTGTCTCGAGGAACCCCTGGAAGAAATCGCCGGCGGCGATTTCGCGTGTTCCATTCGGCCCTTGAGCCACGTACGTCGCACCGAGGGCCAACGTCGTGGCAGGAAGATCCGAAGCCGGGTCGCTGTGGGCGATCGATCCGCCGATCGTCCCACGGTGACGCACCTGTGGATCGCCGACGTGGCCGGCGGCATGGGCGAGCAACGGAACGTGCTCGGCGAGCACCGAACTTGTTTCGAGGTCCATGTGTCGCGTCAACGCGCCGATCGCGATGTGATCGCCGGCGTCGCGGATGTAGGACAGATCGCTGAGGCGACCGATGTCGACCAGCACGCTCGGCTGGGCGAGACGAAGCTTCATCAACGGCAGCAGGCTGTGCCCGCCGGCGAGGAACTTGGCGTCGTCACCATGCTCGCCGATCAGGCGGATTGCCTCTTCTGCAGAACTCGCGCGGACGTAGTCGAAGGCGGCGGGAATCATGCTGTCGCTCCTGAGGCGCAAGCAAGCACGGCTTGCACGATGTTGTGATACCCCGTGCAGCGGCACAGGTTGCCCTCGAGGCCGAGGCGCACCTCACGCTCCGTCGGAGTCGGGTTCTCCTTCAAGAGGCTGGTCGCCGCCATCACCATGCCTGGCGTGCAATAGCCGCACTGCAACCCATGATTTTCCATGAATGCCTTCTGCATGGGGTGCATCTCGCCGTCGTGGGCCAAGCCCTCGATGGTCAAGATGTCGGTGCCGTCGGCTTGCACGGCAAGCATCGTGCAGCTCTTCACGGCTTCGCCGTTGACATGCAAGCTGCACGCCCCGCACGATGACGTGTCGCAGCCGACGTTGGTGCCCGTCAGACCGAGGGCCTCGCGAACGTAGTGGACTAACAGAGTGCGCGGTTCCACATCGCTTTCGTGGTCCGTGCCGTTGACGGTGACGTGGATCTTCAAGTCTGATCCCCCCTCGGAATCGCTGCCCCTTTGGCGCGCGCTCCATCATGCCCCATCCCAAGGTGCTCGTGCACATGCGAGCGGTTTGACGCGGTGGCCAACGACGTCGACCGAGCCCTCGGCTCGGGCGCCGATCACCAGGAAACTGCAATCGCTGGCCGGCTGTTCGAGGACACGGCCTCCGCGGCACCGGCGGTCTGCGACTATCCTGAGATAGTTCACGCGTTCGTAGCTCAATGGATAGAGCTTCTGACTTCGGATCAGAAGGTTGGGGGTTCGAGTCCCTCCGGGCGCACTCTTGAGGATGTGATGATCTAGCTGGTGTGATAACCTACGAGGACCCCGCCGAACGGATTGGGTCCTCGGGTGTTTTTCGCCCCATGTATCAGCGATGTATCAGAAGGAGGTCGCCGTGGCGTGGAAGCCAACAGGCCGACCGACGGTGCGCCAACAGCGCGACAAATGGGTCGTGCGCGTCGACGGCATCGACACCGAGACCGGCAAGCACCGGCCGAGACAGCTCGGCACATGTGCGTCGCGTCGAACCGCTCAGTCAGCCGCGACGTCGTTCGCCGCCGGTGGCAACGTCGGCGCGGACCGCGACACGGTTGGCCACCTTGTCGAGCAGTGGGCCGCCGGTCGCGTCGACGTCTCATCCAAGGCCCCCCGAAGCCCATTCTCGAACCCGATGTTGCCCAATCTGCTCGCAGTTGTGGTCTGGAGCGCGAGACGGCGCGGATCGGTTAGCGCGAGCGCATAGACGTTCCGCGCTTCTATTCGCTCGCGGAGTCACACAGACATGGCTTTGCACCCGCCAAAGCGCGATATCGACCCCGAACTGCTCGCGTATCGGCTGCGACGTTGGGTGTGTATCGCTTGTCGGCTGGGACACCATCGTGGGCATTTGTCTGCTCGACGCTGACAGTGAACGGCACCAAATGAGCGCAGAAGGATGCGACCGTGCGACAACCGGCGTCGCTTGCGACCTGGTACTCGCCGCTCGCGTTAAAAGAAGCCTGGCGCCATGTGGCCTCGGAGCCGCGATCATGCTTCGTGGGCGGGTGCGGTTGGTGCGGCTACCGTGGCGAAATGGGCTTCGACGAGGCGGACTACCTGGCCGAGCGGGCGGG
>JANMQX010000205.1:0-3407 GCA_031370745.1 Ilumatobacteraceae bacterium | reverse complement strand
TACGCAGGTGCTCAACAGCCAGCCCTTGTTCACGACCACGGCCGTTGCCGGCGCAATCGGCAGTTTGTACGGCCTGTACCAAACTTTCAACGGCGACAGCAGCACCCTCGACAAGATCAGCGCCGGCGCCAACGCCCTCGTAGCGGTCAACACCGCCTACAACGCAGTGTCGGCACAACTGGCTGGCACCGCGGTCGAAGCACTCAGCGGCGTGGTGGGCGCGGTGGCCCAGGCGGTACCGTTTCTCGGCGCCGCGGTTGCCCTTGAGCACGGCGACTACACCGGCGCCGCCGTAATGGTGGCGGCCTATTTTGTGCCGGTCATCGGCTGGATATATGCGGCCTACAGCATCATCAGCACATTGAGCGCTGAAGAACCCGAAGCCTGGGGAACGGCTCACTTCAAGTTCGCCGATGGCACGACATTGACCGTCGCCAGCGATGGCGACGGCATCGGCGTTGGCAAAGTCACACTGCTGACCAAAGGCAACGGCGAGCCCGCGACGCTGCCAGACGGCACGCACAACCCGAACTACTTCGGCGGCCTGTTGGGTTACCTGAATGACGTGATCGCTCGCGCGGATCAGGCCAACCCCGGTGCCCAGCTCGGCATCATCCCGCAGCGACTCCCTCAACTCACGTGGCATGAGTCGCGCCAGGGTGATCCCGGATATGCACTCGTCGACATCGACCCTCTCACGGGCGAAGCCCGCTATCCGACGCTGCGCTACAACGACGACTTCACGCCCATCAATGCGGACCCGACCAATCCGGGGCAGCGAAATGACCTGTTCCAACGCATGGTCGACGGGGCGCTGGCCCGCCAAGCCATCGCGCCGATGTGGGAGGTGCGAACCGCGCGCCTCCAGCAAGACAACAATGACCCGGATGCGGGTCTGACCGAGGAAGAGCGTGACGCTCGACATGGACTGAGTGCCCCGGCAGATGCGAGCGGCGAGCGCCTGCCCGGCAAGTTCCGCCCTATTGCTCTCGACCTCAATGGCGACGGCACGATCACGACAGTTTCCAACGCTGCCAGCAATGTCGCCTTCGACTGGGACGACAGCGGCTACGTCAAGCAGACCGGTTGGGTCGGCGCGGGCGAAGGCCTCTTGGTCCTCGACCGGAACCTCAACAACATCGCCGATGCAGGCAAAGAGTTGTTCAGTAACGGCCTGGTGAGCGACGCCGCCAAGGGCGTGCGCAGCATGGCCTGGGTCGACGCCAACGCCGATGGTGTCATCGACACGAGCGACCCGGTTTTCGCGGCGCTGAGCATCTGGCAAGACGCGAATCAAGACGGCGTGCAAAACGCGAGCGAGACCCATTCGCTCGCGAGCTTGGGCATCACCCAGTTGGACTACAACAACGGCCGTTTCACGCGCAACGGGCAGTTGTATGCCATGCAGAGCCCCGACTTGGAGACCAGCAACGACGGCGTTCGAGTCAACGCCGTGCAGGGCGGCATTCAGGTCGACTACAGCAACGGCCAAAGCACCCTCTTCGTGACTCAGGTCATCGATCTCGGTGGCGGGAGCGGCCAGGGCACTTCCTTCGTCGCACGCGACGATGGCATCACGTCATGGGAAGACGGTGTTTCGCCAGGCAATGCCGGCGACCCGGCCTACCCGCATGCGCAAACGCCATCGGCAAACCAGGCCATCAGCATCTCGCTTGCGCAGCTCTTGGCCAACGACGCATTCAACGGTTCCAACAGCGGTTTGACCGTGACTGCGGTAGGCAGCGGCACGCGTGGCTCCGCTGTCCTGAACCTCGCCCAGGGAACCGTGGAGTTCACCCCCGAGCACAACTACGTTGGTCAGGCCAGCTTTGAATACACCGTAACCTCCTCGAACAGGCAGACTCGCGTAGCGCACGCCTTGATCGACCTGCAGGCGGTCAATGATGCTCCGTCGATCAGCACCACGGCGGATCACCGTTCGATCTACGGCTACACGCCGCTCAACTACAGCTACGCGACCTACAGCGGCGGCGAAGACGGCGTCATCACAACGATATCCGGCACTGCAAAGGGCGACCCTATCTATGCGCCCTACGTTGAGGAGATCAGAGGGGCGCCGATCTATCAGCAGCAGTATTCCGGCGGCGAAGACGGCACGGTAACCAATGTGCTGGTGGGCTATGAGCCTTTGACCTATGTCAATCGGAACACCGTCATCGGTACCGATGACGCCGGAACCGGTCATGTCATGGCCGTCGATGCCGACGGTGCAACCTCCTTCCACTATCAGTTGCTCCAAGATGGCCTCTACGGCAAGGCGACCGTCGACGCAGCCACGGGCGCATGGTCCTACCTCGGCAGCCGGTCGGCAGGCGTCCCGATCGGTGATGTGAACGGCAACGGTGTCACCGACTACGTGGACCCGGACACGGGCACTGTCTATACCGATGCCCCCGCCGGGAATATCAATTCGAACCGCTACGGCGGTGACGAAAAGAATGCTGACGGCACGAACTACTTCCTCGACGTATTCAAGGTCCGCGTCTTCGACGACGCGGGAGGATTCACCGACCAGGATGTGTCGGTCAAACACTATGGGCCGCGCCCGATAGCCAATGTCGCCTCCGGCGCCAAGAAGCCCATCGCGATCGACCTCAACGGCGATGGTTTTCACTTCACCAACGTCGACGACTCGAACGTCTTTTATGACGTGAACGGCGACGGGTGGCGTCGCAAGATCGCATGGAACAGCCCGGCCGACGGCTTCATCGCGTACGACAAGAACGGCGACGGCAAGATTGATCGCTTCGACGAAATTTCGTTCGTGCCGTACAAGCCGGACGGGCAGACCGACCTGGAAGGCTTGCGCGCGTTCGATACCAACGGCGACGGCATCTTCTCGGCGGCTGACGCCAAGTGGAGTGCATTTGGTGTTTGGCAGGACGCAAACAGCAATGGCGTCACCGATCCGGGAGAGTTCAAGTCGCTCAACGACCTGGGCATTAACGGCATCTCCTTGACGAGCGACGGCCACTTCCAGGTCATCGACGGCCAGACCGTGCACGGAATCGGTTCAGCCACGAAATCCGATGGCAGCACTTTGGCGCTTGCCGACGTGACACTTCAGTTCCGCAACGTGACGCAGGGTACGGCCCCAAACGGGACCACCACCACAGCCACCGTCGCGCCGTTCTCCGCGGGGCAAACGTTCACGGGTGCGGCCGGAGCCGACTTGGTCTTCGGCACCGCCGGGTCGGACCAGTACCGCATGGGTGACGGTAACGATGTCGTCAATGACGATGCCGGCGACGACCTCGTCGAGGCGGGTGCGGGCGATGACATTGTCTTCACGGGGGCTGGCAAGGACTACGTCGATGCCGGCACGGGCAACGATTCGGTGTTCACCGGGGACGGCGATGACCTCGCTCTCGGCGGCGCTGGCGATG
>JANMQX010000171.1:0-2315 GCA_031370745.1 Ilumatobacteraceae bacterium | reverse complement strand
GACTAGGGGTGCAACCGACCAACATCAGCGCACCGATCGGGCACGGTCTGGCAAGATCTCAGGATGCCAAAGAACTCGGACGATCGGACGTGACACAGGTGATCGAAAAGGTCGGCGTCGTCGGCTGCGGTTTGATGGGATCGGGCATCGCCGAGGTGGCTGCGCGGGCGGGGCTCGATGTGACGGTGACGGAGAGCTCGCCGTCGGCTGCCGAGGCTGGCATGGCGCGTGTTGCCACATCGTTGAAGCGGGCGGTCACATCGGGACGGCTGACGGACACCGATCACGATGACGCGTGGCAGCGGATCGCCTTCGGCCATGACCTCGATGCACTGCGTGACTGCGATCTCGTCATCGAAGCGGTTGCCGAGGATGAGGCGATGAAGATCGAGGTCTTCAGCCGGCTCGACACGCTGTGCAAGCCCCAGGCTGTCCTGGCATCGAACACATCGAGCATCCCCATCATGAAGCTGGCTCGGGCAACCCAACGAGAAGCCAAAGTGATCGGCATTCACTTCTTCAACCCTGTGCCCGTGCTTCCTCTCGTCGAACTGGTCACATCGCTGTTGACTTCACCGGAGACCGCGTCGGACATCGAGCAGTTCGCTACCGACACGCTCGGCAAGACAGTGGTTCGCTCGCGTGATCGCGCCGGGTTCATCGTCAACGCGTTGCTGATCCCGTACATCCTTGCCGCCATTCGCATGCTCGAATCAGGCTTCGCCACCGCCGACGACATCGACACAGGAATGGTGAAGGGTTGTGCACATCCGATGGGCCCACTGCGCTTGGCCGATCTCATCGGTCTCGACACGGTGCGCGCAGTTGCGGAGTCGCTGTACGGCGAGTTCAAGGAGCAGCTGTACACGCCGCCGTCGCTGTTGCTGCGGATGGTCGAAGCCGGCCTGCTCGGCCGCAAGGCTGGCCGCGGGTTCTATGAGTACTGAGCGAGACAGCAGGCTGCAGTGGATCTATGCCTCGCACGGCGCGGAGCAACTTCGCGAGCGCTACGACGTGTGGGCCGCGGACTACGACCGCGATCTCGACGACCTGCGCTGGAAGGCCCCACAGGCGGGTGCCGATCGCTGCAATCATTTCGCCCAACCGGGTGCCGAGATCCTCGACGCCGGCTGCGGCACCGGTCTTGTCGGGGCGGCGCTCGCCGAAATGGGTCACGATCGGATCGTCGGTTTCGACCTGTCGGAGGGGATGCTGCAACGCAGCAGAGCGCGAGGCGTGTA
Organism: Ilumatobacteraceae bacterium; assembly: GCA_031370745.1. GTDB lineage: Bacteria > Actinomycetota > Acidimicrobiia > Acidimicrobiales > Ilumatobacteraceae > JAENVT01. Next base: position 1,074 of record JANMQX010000171.1, on the reverse strand, counting down.
CGCCGAGTTGCATCAGGGATCGTTGCTCGAGCGCTTGCCGTTCGACGACGGACGATTCGGGTCCGTGGTGTCTGTCGGCGTTTTCACACTGGGCCACGTCGAGGGATCGGCGTTTGCCGAACTGGCCAGGGTCACAACATCCGGCGGTCACGTGTCGATCACGTTTCGCGACGACGCGGTCGACCATCTCGGTTACCGGGCGGAACAACAGCGACTGAGCGATGCGGGTGCGTGGGAACTGGTCGAGCAGACAGAGCCCATGGCCCTCATACATGAAGATGGTGAAGACATCCTGTTGCGGGTCTGGACCTGGAGGGTGTTGTAGCCATCGGCATCCGTCCACTGGCCGTCTACGATGCAACGCATGGTCCAGACGACGCCGTTCCACGAGCGTTTGGCGCCATTGAACCAGACCCAGCTGTGGTCGCATTGGTCTGGCTACCTATCCGCGGTGAAGTACCAGATGTCCGACAAGTTCGAGTACTTCGCGGTTCGCAACTCGGCCGGCCTGATCGACACCTCGCCGCTGTACAAGTACCGGTTCGGCGGCCGCGACTCAGCCAAGTTCCTCGGTGGAGTACTCGTCCGCGACATCAGCGGATGCCGCGATGGGCAGGCGCAATACACGCTGTGGTGCGACGAGCGCGGGTACGTCGTCGAAGACGGAGTGGTGATCAGGTTCGCTGCCGACGAGTTCATCCTCACGTCGGCCGAGCCCAATCTGGCGTATTTCCAGAACCTCGTCGGCTATGACCAGGTCGAGATCACCGACGTGTCGGCCGACTACGGATCGTTGGCTGTACAGGGTCCGAAAGCACGTCAGATCCTCGCCGGTCTCGATCCTGAAATCGGCGGGCTCGGCTTCTTTCACCACGGTCCGGCGAAGATCGGCAACGTGCCTGTGCATGTGTCGCGCACTGGCTACACCGGCGACTTGGGCTACGAGTTGTGGGTCGGCGCAGAAGGCGCGATTGAGATGTGGGACATGCTGCAAGCGGCATGTAGTGGAAAGGGTGTGCTGCCCGTCGGACAAAGCGCGTTGCTGATGACCCGTATCGAAGCCGGGCTGATCCT
>JANMQX010000146.1:0-2893 GCA_031370745.1 Ilumatobacteraceae bacterium | reverse complement strand
TGGCTGGGACGGCGAAGACGATGTGAAGGTTGCATCCTTCTCTCTCAATCTCAATTCGCCCACTTGACCATCAATGATGGGTCGGCACCTTGGATGGTGTCAACACCGCAGGATTGGCACGCTTCCGGGACCGGTCTCTGTGCTCTCGCCACACCTCCGCGGGCGTCGGGCAGCCACATTGACGCTTGTCGCGCCAGGGGCATGCGCCTGCCGCCGACTTCCACCAGCACCCTGCGACCGGTCGCCACGCCGTGACCGTTGCCGAGCCCAAACCACTGATCGTCGTCGGCGGTCACCCGCAGATCGGCACCCAGCGCCGGCACCCCGATGGTCAGCATCACCACGCCGCGCGTGTGGGCCCTGGCCTGCAACCGGCGCACTGCACCACTGGCAAGACGACCGACGCGTTGACCGACCACGATGACATCGAACCCGTCGATCATCGCTGCGAGCACGTCGACCCACGGCGGGTCGCCGGTGACCATCACCAACCGTTCCAACGCCACGCCCATGTCGGCCGCAGCGCGAATGCCCAGCTCAGGAAGGCCGGCGACACCGACCCAGGCCCCTTCGCACGATGGTGCCGCGGCCAACGCCAGGGCCAGCGAAACCGCTGCCCTGCCTCCACAGGCCACCGTCGAACCACGCTGCAAGGTAGGGAGCAACTCGACCATGGACTCGTGCACGGGTAGCGTGCGCTGGCTTGCGGCAACTGCTGTCAGCACGGGAAAGCGTTCGGTGAGCGACAACACCGTCGATGACATGGGCGAAGCCTATCGAACAGACGTTCGATCCACAAAACTCTCTCTTACTGGCTGGCCTGCCACTTGGCGAGGGCTGCTGCGCTGCGTTCGCGCAATGACTGCGGGACCAACTTGTCGTACGCCGACTCGACGGCGGCGCCACTATCGCCACCGGCCGCCGCGGCAGGTGCCTCTTCAGCCGGGGCGTCGAAGGTGGGCATCTCCATGCCCGGCTTCCAGTACTGGTACATGTTGCGCACCACATCACCGAGGCCGTCGGCGTTGAAGCCTTTGCTGATGTCGACGGAGATGATGTTGCCGTAGATGTACACCGACGCGACCTTGCCGGTCGACAGCAGTTGGCGGGCCAGCGCGGCCGCCGGCCGTGGGCCCACCGCGTCGCTCATCGACGTGAAGTGCTCGTGACCCATGCCGGTGAGGCTGCGATTGGTTTCGAACCTCAGCACGCCCGGACGCGGGCTCGGCCTCTCGGTGACAGCAACCTGTTGACCCATATGTCCCGACCCTACTGGTCGAGGCGCCCTACGCTCATCTTCGATGCAGACGACACACAAGTTCGGTGACCCTTGCGTGACCTGGATCGACGTCGTCGACCCGAAAGTCGAGGAGTTGGAGGTGTTGGCGGATCAGTACGGTCTCGCCGATCGCACCTTCGACGAGGCCTACCGGCGAGCAGCGCGCCCGAGCATGCGCCGGTTCGAGGACCACGTCTACGTCGTCGCGTTCTCAGGCACGCTCGCCGAGATCGACATGTATCTCGGGCCGACGTGGCTCATCACCGTGCGCCGCCACGATCCCGATGGTCGCGAATGGGATCCGCGCCCGTTGCTGGAACTGTTGCAGCGACACGAGAGCACCACCACCACATCGGGCCAGTTGTTCGCGACCATGATGGACGACCTGATCGATGGCTACTTCGACACCACCGACGTCTTGGAGGAAAAGCTCGAAGCGATCGAAGACAGCATCTTCAGCGAAGACACGCGCACCGAACAAGGATTGCAGCACGACCTGTTCGGCCTCCGCCGCGAATTGTTGGAGCTACGCCGCGCCGTGGTGCCGCTGCGCGAGGTGCTGTCGGCGATCCTGCGTCGCGAGGTGCAGTGGATCGACGGCGACGCCCTCGTGACATGTCGCGACGCGTTCGACAAGTTGCTGCGTGCCGTCGATCTCGTCGACGAACAACGCGAGCTCGTCGGCAACGCTGTCGACGCCCATCTCGCGGTCATCAGCAACCAGATGAACTTCGTGATGAAGAAGCTCACGGCGTGGGGCTCGATCGTCTTCGGCGCCACGTTGATTGCCGGGATCTACGGCATGAACTTCACGCACATGCCAGAGCTCAGTTGGAGGCTCGGCTACCCAATGGCGCTGGGGATGATGCTGGTGCTCAGCTTCATCTTGTATCGCGTGTTCCGCAAACGCGACTGGTTGTGATCAGCTCCAGCGAACGTGCACGTTCTCGCGCAACATGTCGATCGCGGCAGGATCGCCGTCGATCTTCAACCCAGCCGTGGGGCCTCGGTTCCACAGTGCGAGATAGATGTCGCTGGCCGGGCCGGAGACCACACAATCGGCATCGGTTGCTCGCCGCTCGGTCACGGGCATCTCGCTGCTGATCGACACCGTCCATCGCTGGTCGCTGTAATCCGGCGCGATCTGCAGGCGGTGTGGCTTGTCGGCGCGCAGCGGTGTACGCGAGCGCGGCACGAAACCTGTGAGGAACTCGTCGATGCCGTCGAGGGCGATCTCGTGCGCCAACGGTGTGCAGCGACCAAGCGCCGACTCGGCGTCGGCGCGGTGCACGGTGGTCTCCATGGCCTGGCGCCGGGCCCAGAAGAGCAGGCGCGGCGATGCCGGATCGGTGAGGAACGCCGCGTAGTCGAAACACTCATCGCCCTTGACAAGGGTTTCGCACAGCGTGATCGCGCCGCGGCGCAGCCAATCAGTTGCCGCAAGCGGCTCGGGTAGGTCGCCAAGAAAGTCGCCAGGGATTTCGCTGAGCTTGCCGGCCTTGCCCGCAACCGCCGCCGTTGCCCAGCGGTGCACCTCCCCGCTGTGCAGCACAAGGTCAGTGATGGTCCAGCCGGGGCACGTGGGCACCAGCGCATCGAGCCCGGCCTCGTCGG
>JANMQX010000059.1:0-15807 GCA_031370745.1 Ilumatobacteraceae bacterium | reverse complement strand
CCTCGGAAACCGAGACCACAGGCACCTCGTACCGCCATCGAAACGGCATCGGCTCGACCTGATCGAAACCGATTGCCAGGATCAGGTCAGCCTCGCCCAGCAACGCCGCTTCGATCACTCCACTGGTGAACAGCCCGGCTTGTTGAGGATGACCTTCGGGAATCACGCCGAGCGCCTGGTACGTCGTCAACACAGGACACCCCAGCCGCTCGATCGCAGCAAGCACTGCTTGCGACGATGATTGCGCCTCCAGCCCGACGATGACCACGGGTTTGGTCGCGGTGCGAACCATCGCCGCAGCCGCCGCCACCACGTCGTCGCCCGACTGCGCCGGCCTGGTCGGCGCAGGTGGCGCGATCTCTTGCCCGGTTGGGTCGTAGTCCATGTGCACAGCGCCCGCCGGCCGTGTCGCAGCGAGGTCAAGCGCAGCCCGCACGGCGCTGGCGGCCGTGGCAGCGTTTGACAACCGGCCACTGAACTTGGTGACCGGCGAAAACATCTGCTGCTGATCAAATCGTTGATGGCCGAACAGATCGCGATGAGCGCTCGGCACGCAGTCGGTCACGATCAGCAACGGAAAGCGATCGAGAGTCGCTTGGGCGGCGCCGTTCACCGCGCAAGCCGCGCCAGGACCACGGGTGGCGATGGCAAGACCCGGGCGTCCGGTCAGCAGGCCATACGAGGCGGCCATCATGCAGGCCGTCGTCTCTCCGTGGGTCAGAACAAATCGAAGACCCGCCTCGACGGCCGCGCCGACCACCTCGAGGTTCGGGCCGCCACCGGGAAACCCGAAGATCACATCCGCGCCGCGCTCGCGCACGCCCTCTGCCAGAACTTTCGCCAACCCGTCACTCATTCGGATTGGACGCTATTCGACCAGCCGTGGCGCGACGACCATCGGCGAAACAACTCCTCGTCGGTTGCGGCGGGTCGCATTCGGGTACGGCTGAAGATCCCTTCAGCTTGCTTCAGGGCTCCATCAACCGTGCTTTGTCAGGATGAGCAAGTCCAACCAGTAAAAGGAAGACCAGACATGTTCAGCCAACACGATCCCAGCGTCGGCGATGAGAAGCCGTCATGGCCCGCTCCTGCTGGCTCGCTCCCTGTTTATGACATCGATCCCCCGACACGCCAAGCAACGCCCGTGCGGTCAGGCCGGCGCCGCTTGGCTCTGGCCGCGGTCGCAGTTTTGACGATCGCCGGCGGCACCGTCGGTGGCGCGGTTGCGGGCAGGAATTCGCACCCAACGGTGTCCTCAACGCCCTCGCCGACGTCCGCCGGAGGATTCAACACCACGTCGGCCATACCCGCGTCACCCGACAAGGCCGATGTCTCCGCATTGATCAGCAAGGCACTTCCCGGAGTCGTCAGCATCAGCGTCGAGTTGAATGGCGCTCACGCCGCAGGCACCGGATTCGTGATCACAAGCGACGGTCAAATTGCCACCAACGCTCACGTAGTTGCCGATGCGACCAAGATCGACGTCAAGTTCTCCGATGGCTCGACTGCCACCGCAAAGGTCCTCGGCGTCGACCGCACCGACGATCTCGCAGTTGTCAAGGTCGACAAGGCCGGACTGACCGCTCTGCCGCTCGGCAAATCTGCTGATCTACGGATCGGCGAGCCTGTCGTCGCGATCGGCAACGCACTTGATCTGACGGGTGGACCCACCGCCACTGAGGGGATCGTGTCGGCCATTGACCGAACCATCGACACGAGCGAAGGTGAGCACCTCACTCATCTCCTACAGACTGATGCCGCCATCAATCCGGGCAACTCCGGCGGCCCGCTGTTGACACTCGACGGCGAGGTCGTCGGCATCAACTCCGCCGGCTCGGCGTCGGCCCAGAACATCGGCTTCGCCATCGCAATCGACACCGCCCGACCGATCGTCGAACAACTCCAACAGGGCAAGACCATCGCCAAGGCGTACCTCGGCGTGTCGACCACCGTCATCGACGCGACGGTCGCGGCGCGAAATGGTCTCGACGTCGATCACGGTCTGCTCGTCGTCGACGTCGCCGGTGACTCGGCAGCCTCGGCTGCCGGTATTCAACCGGGCGACGTGATCGTTTCGATCAATGGCGCCGCCACAGACGACAACACAACACTCGGCGATCAGATCCGTACCGCCGGGGCCGGCCACGTCGTTCATCTCAAGGTGTCGCGCAAGGGCAAGGCGATTGCCATCGACGCCACCCTGTCCACGCACGCCGCCTGACCCTCACTGAGGTTCAATCGGCGCACTTGCGTCGGTCAGCGGCCGAGCCGGGCCGAGCCACGCATCGCCCACGGCGCATGCTGCCAACGTCATCAGAGCCGCAGCCATCACCGCCGCACCTTGTGCGGCGGTGAGCTGGTTCGTGGCAAGGCCGATCGCAACAACTGCTGCCGGCACTCCCAGTTGCGCCGAGGCAACGAGTCCCACTGCCGCTGGCAGCCGCCACACCAGTGCCGCGACGACGTGAATGGTCACAGCCACGACGGCAAGTGTTCCAGCTAGTGCAAGGGCCTTCGGGGTGCGCAGCAGCGCCCCGAGATCGATTTGTGCGCCGAGATGCACGAAGAACAAAGGAATCGCGAATCCCTCGCCGATACCGACGAGTTGAAGCGCGACCCGGCGCGGTTCGCCAAGAAACGCGACCACGGCGCCAACAGCGAATCCGGCGATCAGAATCGACGTTCCGAACCGGTCGGCCAGCCACGCACATGTGAACAATGCGAGCAACGAGGCCCGCAGATCGAGGCCCCACCCTCGTTCATGTGATAGCGCTCGCAGTCGCCGGACCCAGCTTCGGCCGCGCATCTCCTTCGCCAGCACCAGCAGAACGGCGCCGGCGATCACGACGAGGCCTCCGCCAAGTGCGACGCGCCACAACCGTCCTGTTGCGAGTACCACCGGCAGTGCGATGACGGTTGCCACGTCGGCGACAGCGATCCACGCGATGGTGACCAGCGCAACACGATCGGACCTGTCGGCACTCTGGATGAGCGGTAGGGCCACTGCACCCGAGCTTGTCGCCAGGAGCACGGCGAGCACCGCCGGGCGTTCGAGCCCGACGACGCCCCCAAGCAGCGCCGCCGCGCCGACCGCAAGCAATCCCACAGTGGCCGCTAGTGCGGCACCTACAGCGAGAGCCGAACGGAGCCGGCGATCACGAACTGGTACATGGGTCCCGACGACGAACATCACCAGCGCGAAGCCGATCGCCGCCAACCCAGTCAGGAGCGTGTCAGCAGGATCGATCCAGCGGAACCCGCTCTTGCCGATCACTACCCCGGCGGCGATCTCGCCGACGACCACCGGCGGACCGAGGCGATGCAACGAGGCGAGCAGTGGCCCCACAAGCCCCGCGGCGACAACAAGGGCCAGTACGCCGAAGCTCATGGTGACGCAGTCGGCGCGGTCCGAACAGGAAACCACGCTCTGAACTCGGCCCCGGTCTCGACCTCGACCGCAATGATGGAGCCACCCAGCGCGGACATGATCGACCGGACAATCGCCAGGCCGAGACCGCTACCACCGATGTCGAGCGAGCGCGCTTCGTCGAGCCGCATGAACGGTTCGAAGATCCGCTCGCGATCATCCGCCGGAATCGGAGGACCGTCATTCGCGACCGAAAGGGTCACGCCGCTTTGATCGTTCACTACCGCAACGCGAATCAGGCCGGCCGCGTGTCGCTCGGCGTTGTCGAACAGATTTCGGATGATGCGGACGATGGCATCCGGATCGGCGGCTATCTGTGCTCGGGACAGCATCGTCTGATAGCGCACCCCGCGCTCCGGTCTTCGCAAGCTGACCTCCGCGGCGACGAGTTCGGATAGCTCGATCGGAACTGCTGCCGATGCCTGCATCGAACGTGACCGAGTGAGGATCCGCAGATCGCGTGTCAGTTCCTCGAGCCTCGCTATCTCGATCAACGAATCCTCTGCAACCTTGGTCCACTCTGCCCGCTCGGGATAGGCCAGGCCGACCTCCAGCTCCGTTCGGATCGTCGACAGCGGACTACGCAGTTCGTGCGACGCCGCAGCAGCGAACAGTTGCTGACGGCTCGAGGCCTCTTCGAGACGGTCGAGCATCCTGTTCAACGTCAGACCGAGATTGGCGATCTCATCGTCGGTCGAACCAGCTTGAACCCTCCCCGACAGATCGGCGGCCTCGATCCGATCGACTTCGGCGCGCATCGCATCGACGGGGGCAAGGGCGCGCGCGACGACGCGCGAAATGACCAACGCGGCGAGCGCGACGATCAACGGCAGCCCGATGAAGAACGAGTTGCGCAAGTAGCGCTCGGCGCGCTGGGCCGAGTCCAGCGACGTGACCGCGTAGATCGTCCACGACCCGAAGGCTGACTGCACAGTTCTGGCCACCATTCGGTAGTTCTGCCCAGGCACACCACCGATGCTGTTGCCGTCGACGGTCGCTGTCGTTTGGTGACCCATCGGCGGCGCAGCGATCACGTCGAGCCGGGTCGTCCCTGCGAGGCCAGGCGTCACCGCGACGACGCCGCCAGATGCGTCGAGAACCTGCACCTGGACGATCTCGCGGGCGGTCGGTGCGAGCACCCTCGCTATCACGCCGTTGTTGATCATCGCCTCCACCTCGTCGACGCGGTTGATCACCTGGGATTCAGCCTGAGATGCCAGAGCCCGGCGCAAGAGGTTGGCGGCGGCCACCGCGCCCACACCCAGGGCCAGGGCCAGGACCAGCGAGGCACCCAGGGTGGCGCGTGAACGAACTGACGTGCGCCACTTAGCGTGCACGCGCACCCATTCGATAGCCGGCACCGCGCACCGTCTCGATCGCTGCTGAACCCAGTTTGCGGCGAAGTGCCGACACATGGACCTCGACCACATTGTCGTCACCGTCGAAGGCAAAATCCCAGACATGCTCCAAGATCTCGGATTTCGGCACGACCTCACCGTGCCGACGCATGAGGTACTCGACCACCGAGAACTCGCGCGGGGTCAGCTCGACGAGGAGGCCATCGACCGTGCACGAACGCGCAGCAACGTCCAAATCGATGTTGCCGGATCGCAGCACGGGTGGCTGTGACGTGGTTCCACGCCGCAACAGCGCCCGCAGTCGAGCCACCAGCACGACGTAGGAGAAGGGCTTCGACAAGAAATCATCCGCACCGGTGTCGAGCGCCTCCGCTTCATCCAGTTCGCCGTCCTTGGCAGTCAGCATCAACACCGGCGTCCAGATCTGCTTGGCACGCAACTCCGCGCAGACCTTGTAGCCGTTCATCCCCGGCAGCATGACGTCGAGCACGATGGCGTCGAACGGCTGCTCGGTTGCCAGCCACAAGCCATCGGTTCCTGTGCTGGCCACATCGACGGCGAAGCCCTCGGCCTCGAGACCGCGCTTCAGCGCTGCTGCTTGTCGCACCTCGTCTTCGACCACGAGCACACGCACCCGTGCAGTCTCACACGCGCGAGCTGAAGACTTCTTCAGCCACCTTCAGGAATCGTCAAGCCGGCATTGTGCACACTGCTGCACGGTTCGCTGTGCCCCAGGAAAGGAAGTCAAAGACGATGATCACCACCAGTCTCCTCCCCAATGGTGATGTTCTGATCACGTTCATGATCGACGACGTGCGGTCCGTATCCGTCGTCGGAGACTTCAACGACTGGGATCCGCATCGTGACCCGTTCGTCGAAGAGCTCGACGGTCGTCGCTACGTCACCGTGTCTGTCCCCGCAGACACGGTGACGTGCTTCAGGTACCTTGCTGACGCCGGCGAGGACGGCGGCGAGTTCTATGACGATCCTGCCGCAGATCGGCTCGAGCCAAACGGCTATGGGCAGACTCACGGTGTTCTCGAGGAGTCGCTGCGCTCCAATGCCGCGCATCGGAACCTTGATGACAGTCAGACTGCCCGAGAACGGAGTCGCCGAACGTCTCTGTCTGACTGTTCCTGTCGACCTGCGATCGGGCCTTTGGTGGTCGTGTCGGCCGTTCGTCACGACGGGAGGCTGGCTTGGCAACCCGGTGTCACCCGTGACCAAGCACGTCTGGCCAATCGATCATCCCGTCGCTGCCGCATGGTTGTACTGCGTGATCCTTGTGTCGCTCGGCTGGGTCATTGCCCAGCGTCGCTACAAGGCCCGCACCACCGACTGATCCGTCGGGCTGGGCGCGAAAAAGGCCACCGATAGCATGAAATCGCGCCCGGTGCAGTGGCCTCGAGCATCGCCGAAATCGACACACTCACGAGAATTTCCTCTCAACCATCTCGAACGAACGGAGCACACCGTTAGGGTCCGCATCGGTGGCTACCTCTGAGCTTCGTTTGCCCATCCAGTCACAACCCGGGGAGTTCCTACTACAGGTCTCGCACACAGGCGACCTCGCGCCATCCGCGTTGGCTCAAGCCCGAGAGTTGTTGGACGAGGTCTTTGCGGGCGAGATGACCGATCAGGATTGGGAACACGCGTTGGGCGGCATGCATGCAATCGCCTGGCGTGGTACGTCGGTCATCGGGCACGCCTCGGTGATTCAACGACGGCTTCTCTACGGCGGACAGGCCCTACGAACGGGCTACGTCGAGGGTGTTGCGGTGCACCGCGAATGGCAGCGCCAGACCATCGGCGCTCAGATGATGGGCGCACTGGAACGGATCATCAGGGCCTCCTACGACATCGGCGCGCTCGGCGCCACCGACGAGGCTGTCAAGTTGTACGAACACCGTGGGTGGACGAAATGGGCCGGTCACACGTCGGTGCTGACTCCGACCGGCATCGTCAGAACCCCCAACGACGACGATTGCATCTACGTCCTACCGCTGGGTCGTGCCTTGGACACATCTCGCGAGCTCACCTGCGATTGGCGCGACGGCGACGCTTGGTAGGCGCATGGGTTGACTCAGGTCCTGTGCGGGTAGTGTCGGCCCCACGATTGCCGAGCGCGGAACATGACATCGAAACCGTCCATACCAGATCCCCTCCGCCGCAATCGCCGGAGCGGTCGCTCGGCCAAGCCCCAGGACCCGATCCTTGCCGAACTTTTCAGCGTCGAGCGGTTGGAACAGCACGCCCGAACTCTTGCGGTCGCGCAGCAAATCACCGACAACCCTCACCGTGGGCGCAGCGTTCATCCGCGCGTCGCCGAGAACGGCCAGATCCTCCTCGAGTCATACCGTCTTCTGGCGCGGGCCATCAAGGACGAACGATCGATCACGCCGGCCGCCGAATGGCTCGTCGACAACTTCCCGATCGTCGACGAGCAGCTCCGCGAGATCCGCGACGACCTGCCTCCCAACTACTACCACGAGCTTCACAAACAGGCCGACGGTCACCACGCCGGCTATCCGCGTGTACTCGGTCTGGCGTGGGCGTATCTCGCTCATACCGACAGTCGTTTCGACCCAGAGAGCCTTCGTCGAATGGTGCTCGCCTACCAAGAGGTCGAACCGCTGACGATCGGCGAGCTCTGGGCCATCGCGATCAGTCTGCGGATCCTGCTCGTCGAGAACCTCCGGCGCTTGTCTGAACAGATCATCATCAGCCGAAAGGCGCGACAGATGGCAGACGAGATCGCCGACCGATTGTTGGGTCTGGGCCAATCGTCGCCGGAGTCCGCGGCGAGCTCGCTCCGGCGAATGCTGCCGGACAAGCTGCCGACCGCCGCCAGCGTGCAACTCTTCCAGCGTCTACGCGATCAGGACCCAGCGGTCACGCCGGCGCTGGCGGAGCTGGAGAAGCGCCTACTTGCCGAGGGAACCACCGCGGAGGAGACGGTACGCCTGGAACATCAACGCCAGGCGACGATGAATGTGACGGTTCGCAACGTCATCACGAGCATGCGCCTCATCTCGTCACTCGATTGGGCGCAGTTCGTCGAGGGCGTCGGCTTGGTCGACCGCATCCTGCGGGCCGGTAGCTCGTTTGCCAACCTCGACTTCGACACGCGCGACAGCTACCGCAAGGCCATTGAAGAGCTGGCCAGAGGCTCGCGCCTGACCGAGTCCGAAGTTGCTCGCAGGGCCGTAGAGATGTCCGCGGCCGCGCCACCAGGGCTCGCCGAAGGAATGGAAGTGGCGCCGCGGTATCGAGATCCCGGTTACTACCTGATCTCCGACGGCCGGGCCACCTTCGAGCGCGAGCTCGGTGTGCGGGTGCCGCTGTCGACCCGGCTGCTGCGCGCGTACGTCCGGTACCCGGCGACCGGATATCTCGGAACCCTGGTGATCCTCACTGCTGTCGTCCTCGCCGTACCGCTGCTGCTCTCCCGGAATCGGGGCACTGTCTCTGGCGAGATCGTCATCATCACTGTGCTCGCTGTCGTCCCTGCCTCCGACCTCGCAGTCGCCCTGGTGAACCTCATGGTCACCAGAGTGCTCGGCCCGAAACCGCTCCCACGCCTCGACCTCGACGCCGGGGTGCCGACCGAGCTGCGCACGCTCGTCGTGGTTCCGATGCTCCTGACCAACGCGGACGACATCGAAGCCCTGGTTGGTGGACTCGAAGTGCACTTCCTGGCAAATCGGGAAGGCGACCTCCGGTTCGCGTTGCTCTCGGACTGGCTCGATGCCGACGATGAGCGAGTTGACGGAGATGATGAACTGCTCGCTGCCGCCGCGGCCGGCATCGATCAGCTCAACGAGCGTCATGGCGAGGCTCCCGGCGGCGGAGCGCGTTTCTTGCTCCTGCATCGAAGGCGAATGTGGAACGAAGCCGAAGGCCGGTGGATGGGATGGGAGCGCAAACGCGGCAAGCTCCAAGAGCTGAACGCATTGCTCCGCGGGTCGACGACGACGGGCATCTTGACGACTGGGCGGGCAACGTCGACCGCGCCGACCGATGTGCGCTACGTGGTGACGCTCGACGCCGACACGCGGTTGCCACGCGGTGCTGTCGGGCAACTGGTCGGAACGATCGCCCATCCGCTCAATCAGCCGACATTCGATCCGCTGACCGGGCGGGTGATACAGGGCTACGGCGTCCTGCAGCCGCGGATCACGCCGACGCTTCCGGCCGAACAAGGTGGGACGATCTTTCAGCGGATCTTCGCCGGTTCAGCCGGGATCGATCCGTATGCGTCGGCAGTCTCGGACGTGTACCAAGACCTGTTCCAGGAAGGAAGCTTCACCGGTAAGGGGATCTACGACCTCGATGCGTTCGAGGCGGCCATGAGAGACCGAGTGCCTGAGAACACCTTGCTGAGCCACGACCTGTTCGAGGGCGTCTTCGCCCGGGCCGGCCTGGTGACCGACGTCGAGCTCTTCGACGAGTTCCCTTCGAACTACCTCGTCTCGGCAACCCGTCTGCAGCGTTGGGCGCGCGGCGACTGGCAACTGCTGCCATGGATCCTCGACCAGGCTCGCGATGCAACGGGCAGCCGCGAGCGCAGCTCCATTCCTGGCATCGCCCGATGGAAGATGATCGACAACCTGCGGCGCACGCTGTCGGCACCGTTCATGGTGGCAACGCTCGTGGCAGCTTGGACGTTGCCTTCGATCTTCACCGGCTTGTGGACAGCATTCGTCGCGGCAACGGTTGTCATGCCAGCAGCCCTGCCCGTGCTGATGGGTTTGCTGCCTCGGCGCAAGGGCATATCAAAGCGCAGCCACCTCCGAGCCGTCGGCGAAGACATCCTCATCGCCGGCGCACATGTGGTGCTCGGCCTGACCTTCGCGGCCCATCAAGCGTGGATGATGTTGGCCGCGATCGCCAAAACCGTTGTCCGTGTGTACATCACGAAGCGTCACCTTCTCGAATGGATGACCGCTGCCCAGGCAAAGGCCAAGCGAAACCTCAGCCTCGCGGCATTCCACCGACAGATGGCCGGAGGCGTTGGGATCGCGGTCGCGACCGGAGTCGCCGTCGCCGCATTCAAGCCGAGCGCAGTCTGGATCGCCTCGCCGTTCTTGGTTCTCTGGCTGCTCTCGCCGGTCGTCGCCCGCTGGGTCAGCCTGCCGGCCTCGGAATCGCCGGCAGGCGAACTGTCGGACGACGACGTGGAAACACTCCGTTTGATCTCGCGTCGGACATGGCTCTTCTTCGAAGCGTTCGTCACTCCCGAAGACAACGGGCTACCGCCAGACAACTTCCAGGATGATCCGAGCCCGGTCGTCGAACACCGCACCTCGCCCACCAACATCGGGATGTACCTGCTGGCAACGGTGACCGCCCGTGACTTCGGGTGGATCGGCACCGTCGACATGATCGAGCGCCTCGAGGAGACACTGTCGACGATCGGCAAGCTCGAGCTGTTCCGCGGACACCTGTACAACTGGTACGACACGCGCGAACTGCATCGGCTCGAACCGGCGTACGTTTCGTCGGTCGACAGCGGCAACCTCGCCGGCCACTTGCTCACACTGTCGAGTGCGTGCCGCCAGATGATCGAACAGCCGCTTCCGGTCGAGGAAGCGTTGAAGGGGATCGGCGATGCGGTGACGCTGGCTCGACAGGCAGCCGCAGCGATCGGCGACGATCGGCGAAGCCAGACGCTGACCCGACGCCATCTCGACGAGGCCCTCGCCTGGCCGGCGGTCGACAGTTCGGCACCCGTCTCGACGCCAAAAGCCTGGGCGGCTCACTTGGTCGAGCTCTCCGCGCTGTCGCGCACGCTGTCGGATGTTGCCACAGCATTCACCGCCGAACGCGGCGAAGGGCGCGAGAGCGAACTCGTGACGTGGGCCGAAGCAACCCACAAGGCCGTGGCCAGCCACCTGCGCGACGTCGCGATCTTCCAACCGTCTGCGCAGGGCGCCGACTTCCCGACCATCGCCGAGCTCTCCGATCCACTCCCCATTGCAGTCGACGACACATCACAGGCAGCTGCCGCAATCGTTCGCCGCCTGCAGACGATTGCCGAAACGGCCGATCGGCTCTTGCACGAGATGGATTTCGGTTTCCTGTTCGATCCGACTCGCAAGCTCTTCTCGATCGGATTCCGAGTGCTCGACGGCGCGCTGGACTCGAGCTACTACGACCTGCTCGCATCGGAAGCGCGCCTCACCAGCTTCCTGGCGATCGCGAAGGGCGACGTCGCGCCCGAGCACTGGTTCCGGCTCGGACGCGCCCTGACCCCTGTCGGGCGTGGCTCCGCTTTGGTTTCGTGGTCGGGCTCGATGTTCGAGTACCTGATGCCCGCCCTGGTGATGCGCGCACCAGCCAACAGCCTGTTGGCACAGACCAACCGGCTGGTCGTGGCCCGCCAGATCCAGTACGCCTCCGAACTCGGCGTGCCCTGGGGCATCTCCGAATCGGGGTTCAACGCTCGCGACCTCAACCAGACCTACCAGTATTCGAGCTTCGGGGTACCCGGGCTCGGCCTCAAGCGGGGGCTGAGCGACAACGTGGTGATCGCGCCGTACGCGACGGCTCTCGCGGCGATGGTCGACCCCCAGGCTGCTGTGCGCAACTTCGCCCGTCTGAGCAAGGCCGGGGCGAGCGGTCGCTACGGCTATCGAGAGGCACTCGACTACACCGCTCGCAGGCTCCCCGAAGGCGAATCGGTGGCCATCGTCAAGAGCTACATGGCCCACCACCAGGGAATGGCTCTGGTCGCCTTGGGCAACGTTCTCCACAATCGGGTCATGGTCGAGCGCTTCCACGCCGACCGGCTGGTCGAGGCGACGGAGTTGCTGCTCCAGGAGCGAATGCCGCGAAACGTACTTGTAGCCCGGAACCGATCGGAGGAAGTCAAGGGCGCCGACGTCCGCGACCTCGTGCCGCCAATGTTGCGTCGTTTCCACTCGCCTCACGATGCAATCCCGCGTACACATCTGCTGTCGAACGGGCGATACGCCGTGATGGTGACGGCGGCCGGATCGGGCTACAGCCGCTGGCGCGATGTGGCAGTGACGCGCTGGCGAGAAGACGTGACGCGTGATTCGTGGGGCAGCTACCTATTCATACGCGACATGAGTTCAGGTGCGGTCTGGTCGGCCGGTCACCAGCCCAGCGGTGTGGATGCCGACCGATACGAGGTCACCTATTCGGAGGATCACGTCGAAATCTCCCGACGCGACGGCTCGATCGCGACGAACCTGACCATCGTGGTATCCGCAGAGCACGACGCCGAGATTCGCCGGGTGACACTGACCAACCTCGGATCGCAGCGCCGAGAAATCGAGCTGACGTCGTACGCCGAGATCGCCCTCGCCACCCAGGCTGCCGATACCGCTCATCCTGCCTTCCAGAACCTGTTCGTACAGACCGAGTTCGTGCCGAGCCTCGGTGCGCTCCTGGCGACTCGACGACCGAGATCCGGCATGGAAAAGCCGATCTGGGCCGCGCACGTCGCGGCCGTCGAGGAGGACGAGGGCGGGCTCATCCAGTACGAGACGGATCGAGCCCGGTTCCTCGGGCGCGACCATTCCGTCCGCTCGGCGCTCTCGGTCATCGACGGGCGTCCGCTGTCGAACACCGTCGGCGCCGTGTTGGACCCGATCTTCAGCATCCGATGCCGTGTCAGCCTGCCGCCGGGATCGACTGTGCACGCGATCTTCTCCACGGTCGTTGCCGCTTCACGCGACGAGGTTCTCGATCTCGTCGACAAGTACCGCGAGCCGGCAATCTTCGAGCGGGCCGCGATTCTGGCCTGGACTCAGGCACAGGTGCAGCTCCATCACCTCGGCATCGAGTCCGACGAGGCCCACCTCTTCCAACGCCTTGCCAACCGGATCCTGTATTCGGATCCTTCACTGCGACCGGCGGCCGGGCTCCTGGCGCGCAACCGGCGCGGCGCCCCGGGCCTGTGGCCATTCGGCATCTCCGGCGACTTGCCAATCGTCTTGGTGCGCATCGACGAAGCGGAAGACATCGACATCGTCCGACAGCTGCTCCGCGCTCACGAGTACTGGCGACTCAAGCTGCTCGACGTCGACCTCGTCATCATCAATGAGCACGGACCCACGTATGCCCAACACCTCCACGATTCGCTCGAGGGGCTGGTGCGAATGAGTCATGTGGTCGGCGACGACCACCACGGTCAGGGCGGAGTGTTCATCCTGCGTGGCGAACAACTTTCCGAGGAGGATCGAACGCTGCTCCAGACGGCGGCTAGGGCGGTGCTGCTCAGCCGCCGCGGCAGTCTCGCCGACCAGGTGATTCGCCTCGAAAGGACCGAGAAGATACCGGTGCGGTCACCAGCACCAATTCCGAAGCCGCCGACCAACGAGTTGGCCGGTCCACGCCCGGAGCTGGAGTTCTTCAACGGTCTCGGTGGATTTGCCGATGGCGGACGCGAGTACGTCACCACGCTCGGCCCAGGCCAATCGACGCCGGCACCCTGGCTGAACGTGATTGCCAATCCGGATTTCGGCTTCCAGGTCTCGGAGTCGGGCTCGGGCTACACCTGGTCAGGAAACAGTCGAGAGAACCAGCTCACGCCGTGGTCGAACGATCCGGTCAGCGACCCGGTCAGCGAGGCCATCTTTGTGCGCGACGACGACACAGCCGAGGTGTGGTGCCCGACCGCTCTGCCGATCCGCTGCGAAGAGTCGACCTACGTGGCCCGTCACGGTGCCGGGTACAGCCGGTTCGAACATCTGCACCGCGGGATCCAACTCAACCTGGTCCAGTTCGTCACACCCGACGACCCTGTGAAGGTCTCGGTGCTCACCATCGAGAATCGGTCAGGTCGCGCCCGACGCCTTTCCGTCACCGCCTACGCCGAATGGGCACTCGGTACGTCGCGAGGCGATAGCGCGGCGCGCATCGTCACGGCGTTGGACCCCGAAACCCGGGCCTTGCTGATTCGCAATCCGTGGAACACCGAGTTTGGCAACCGAGTTGCATTTCTCGATCTCGGCGGTCGCCAGACTGGCTGGACCGCCGACCGCACCGAGTTCCTCGGTCGCAACGGGGGCCCCGAGCGACCTGCGGGGCTCGATCGCGGGCACCGGCTACAGGAGGCGGTCGGCGCCGGCCTCGATCCGTGCGCGGCTCTGCAGACCACCTTCGAACTCGCCAATGGGGCCACGACCCAGGTCGTGGTACTGCTCGGCGAGGCAGCGGAGGAGGCAACGGTGTCCGATCTCATCCGGCGCGTTCGAGCTCAGGATCATCGAGCGACGCTGCGCGACGTGGAGAGCTATTGGGACGACGCACAGGGCACGATTCAGGTGCGCACCCCTGAGCGGTCGATGGACATCATGCTGAACCATTGGCTGATCTATCAGACCTTGGCCTGCCGGCTCTGGGCGAGGACCGCCTTCTATCAAGCAGGTGGTGCATATGGGTTCCGCGACCAGTTGCAAGACGTCATTGCTCTCGTCACGGCCAAGCGCGAGCTCACCCGAGAACACATCTTGAGGGCAGCGGCGCACCAGTTCGTCGAAGGAGACGTGCAGCACTGGTGGCATCCACCATCTGGCCGAGGAGTTCGAACCAGGATCTCCGACGATCGTGTCTGGCTGCCCTACGCCGTCGATCGGTACCTCGCTGTCACGGGTGACACTGCGGTGCTCGACGAGATGGTCGAGTTCATCGAGGGTCCGCTTCTGCGACCTGATCAAGCCGACGCCTATTTCCAGCCGGAGGCCTCCCACCGTGCCGTCTCGTTGTACGAGCATTGCGCTGCAGCGCTCGACCGAAGCCTTGCCGTCGGCGTGCACGGCCTGCCGCTGATGGGCTCGGGCGACTGGAACGATGGCATGGATCGGGTAGGGCACGACGGGCGCGGCGAGAGCGTATGGCTGGGCTGGTTCTTGCACATCGCGCTTGGCGCCTTCGCTCCGATCGCCGAGTCGCGCGGAGATCGAGTTCGGGCCGATCGTTGGCGCGAGCACATGACTGCGCTCGCGCTGGCACTCGAGCGTGATGGATGGGACGGCGACTGGTACCGCCGGGCCTTCTTCGACGACGGAACGCCGCTCGGCTCGGCGGTCAACGCCGAGTGCAGGATCGACTCGATCGCCCAGTCGTGGGCGGTGCTGTCGGGGGCCGGCACGCCAGCGCACGCCGAACGGGCAATGGCCGCCGTGCACGAGTACCTCGTGCGACTCGGCGATGGGCTGGTGCTGTTGTTCACTCCACCGTTCGACCACTCGAACCTCGACCCGGGCTACATCAAGGGATACCTGCCGGGCATTCGCGAGAACGGCGGCCAGTACACCCACGGAGCGATCTGGTCGGTTCTCGCGTTCGCGGCGCTTGGCGACGGCGATAGGGCAGGCGAGCTGTTCTCCGTTCTGAACCCGATCAACCATGCGAGTACTCGCGCCGGCGTGCACCGCTACAAGGTCGAGCCATATGTCATGGCCGCAGATGTGTACGCCGAGCCGCCGCACGTCGGCCGCGGCGGCTGGACGTGGTACACCGGATCCGCAGGATGGATGTATCAGGCCGGAATCGAGTGGATCCTCGGCTTCCGGCTACGCGGCACCAGCCTCGTGCTCGATCCGTGCATCCCTCGCGACTGGCCGGGTTTCGAGATCAGCTTCCGCTATCACAGCGCGAGGTACGAGATCGCCGTCGAGAATCCGCAGTTGGTCAGCCGCGGTGTGACGTCGATCGAGCTCGACGGGCAAGCCCTCAGCGACACGAGCTCGATCCCGCTCGTCGACGACGGCCTCACCCACCATGTTCGGTTGGTGCTCGGCGAGGCATAACAGCGTGCTCACGTTCGCCAATACGTCGAACATCGTCGTGGATCAGTGTTCGGTGACGAGATCGAGATCTGGTTCACGGGTCAGCGACGCCGCGCCGTGGGCGTGCGGATTGCCGGCAGGCAGCTTGCGGTAGACGATGACGGCAGCCAGCAAGGCGACGCAGCCGGCGATGACCGCCGCCAGGTGCATTCCGGAGATGAACGCCTGCTTGGCGATGCCCTGAATCTGTGTGGCCCCG
>JANMQX010000052.1:0-27905 GCA_031370745.1 Ilumatobacteraceae bacterium | reverse complement strand
GCCGATGCATCGCACGCCTGGTGCTCGGTGTACATCCCGGGCTGGGGCTGGCTCGATGTGGATCCGACCAACGATCAGGCCCCGCCGATGAGTCACGTGACCGTCGGTTGGGGGCGCGACTATGCCGACGTCGCGCCGGTGCGCGGGGTCGTGTTCGGATCACCGGCTGCCCAAGAGCTGTCGGTAGCTGTCGAGGTAACCCGAGTCGGCGACTGAACCACGCGAAGTACGCTCATGGACATGGGGAAGATCACCGCCTGCTCGCTTGATTGCCCCGACAGCTGCAGCCTCGAGGTGACAGTCGAGAACGGACAGATGGTCGCCATCGACGCAGCCGTCAACGGGGCCAATCCGTTCACCAATGGTTGGATCTGCGCCAAGGTGAAGCAGACGCCGCGGCTGCTTCATGGCCCAGACCGCGTCACGACGCCGCTGCGCCGATCAGGCCCGAAAGGCGCGGGTGAGTTCGTCGAGGTGACGTGGGACGAGGCGCTGGATGTTTTCGCCGACAGGATTGGCAAGGCCGTCGAGACCCATGGCTGGCAGTCGGTGGTTCCTTATCTGTACAGCTCGTCGGCCGGCAACCTCGGTCGTCATGGATTGTCGCCGTTGGTGTGGGAGCACTTCGGTGCCGCCCGAACCGACATCACCATCTGTGCCGCAACTGTGACCGAAGCCTGGGAACGCACCTACGGCGCGATGCCGTCGGCCGACCCGGACGACATCCGCCATAGCCAACTGGTCGTCGTGTGGGGTGCCAATCCGAATGTCTCGCATCCGCACCTGGCGCCAGTCATCGAGGAGCGTCGACGCGCCGGGGCCAAGGTGATCGTCGTTGATCCACGCCGAACTCCGATTGCCGCACGCGCCGACCTGCACGTGGCGGTGCGGCCCGGCACCGACGGTGTCCTGGCGATGGCGATCGCCGCCCTACTGCATCGAAATGGGCACATCGATCGCGGGTTCGTCGAGCGTTGGGTCGACGGTTGCGACGAGTATCTCGCAGCGTGCGAGCAATGGACACCGGCGCTGGCCGCGGAGATATGCGGTGTCGCGGCCTCCGACATCGAGCGGTTCGCGGAGATGTACGGAACCATCCGCCCGGCCATGCTGCGCGTCGGCTGGGGCCAGGAGCGGAACCGCAACGGCGGCTCGGCCAGCCGGGCGGTGTTCGCTCTGCCCGCATTGGCGGGCCAGTTCGGTACACCGGGTTCGGGGGTCTTCAACTCGATCGACGGCGGCAAGGGTTACGAGGACGAGGCCGTGCGGCGCGGCATTGTCGGCGATGTGCCCGAGCCCGAACGCCGGGCGATCAACATGAACCGACTCGGGCGCATCCTCGTCGACGACGAGGGTGGGCGAGTGGAGGTGCTGTTCGTGCAGGGCTCGAACCCTGCCGCGACTTGTCCTGAGCAGGCCGTCGTGCTGCAGGGCCTCGGGCGCGACGATCTGTTCACCGTCGTCCACGATCTGACCATGACCGACACCGCCCACTTCGCGGATCTGGTCCTGCCGGCAACGTCGCAGTTCGAAGTCGACGAAGTCGTCGGCAGTTACGGGTCGTTCGTCATGCAGGAAGCGCCGCCCGTCATTCCCCGTGTGGGCGAGAGCCGAACGAACGACGAGGTCAGCGTTGGTGTTGGAATCCGTTTGGGGCTCGACCCGCAGCAATGGGATCCGAGCCCAGAACGGATCCGGCGGCTGGCGCTCGGCGATCGGGTGCTGCCGTTCATGAAGCGTCCGGCGGGCGGCACCGTGCAATTTCGAGACGTCGATCCCGGGATGAAGGTACAACTGCTCAGCGACGCCGAAGGTGTCGACCACCTTCCCGAGTACCGAACCATTGATCGCCCCGGTCTGCCCATCACGCTCATCACGCCGGCAACCAGTCGGACGACCAGCTCGATGTTCGGCAACATCGCCCCGGCCAGTGCCGACGTACATCTGCATCCCGCCGACGCCGCAGCAAGAGGCCTGGCCAGTGGCGACCGAGCGCAGATCACCGATGGTCGGCATACCATCGAGGCGATCGTTGCCGTCGACGACACGATGCGGCCCGGACTTGCAACAATGCCGAAGGGCATGTGGCGCCGCGACGGGCACGAGGGTTTCACGGCGAATGTGTTCGCACCGGATCACTTGTCGGATCTCGCCGGCGGAGCGACCTTCAACGACGCGCGCGTCGAGGTCTCGGCACTTCCTGCCAGCCCCACCGGTTGATTCGGGCCAGAAGCCGGCGCGCCTGCGAACCATGAGTAAGGTCCGCCACGATGAGCGAGCGAAACCTTGGCGTCTAGCGAATCATCGGTGGTGATCGTGGTCGGCGCGATCAACGTCGACCTCGTTGTCGTCGCGCCCACGCTTCCAGGACCCGGTGAGACGGTCGTGGGCGGCGGACTCCAGACCTTCGGCGGAGGAAAAGGGGCCAATGCGGCGGTCGCCGCAGCTCGCGCCGGCTCGACCGTTCGACTGATCGGCGCCGTCGGCGACGATGACACCGCTGGGGTAGCGCTGGCCGAGCTCCGCAGCGAAGGCGTCGATGTCGGCGGTGTCGCCGTCATCGCCGGTGAATCGACCGGTGTGGCCCTGATCGTGGTGGACGATCAGGGCGAGAACCAGATCGCCGTCGGTGCTGGAGCCAACGCGGCGATCACTGTTGATCACGTCACGCGGTGTCTTGCCGCGGCGCTACCGGCAGCCGGATGCGTGCTTGTCAGCACCGAGATACCGGCGGCCGCGGTTGCGGCTGCCGTCGCGGCCGCGACTGCGGCGGGTGTCGTGTGCCTGCTCAACCCTGCGCCGGTGGTGCCTATCGTCGCCGAGTTGCTGAGCCTCGGACCAATCGTCACGCCCAACAGCACAGAACTGCGCGATCTGATGACCTTGTTGGGCGGTGACGGCGTCAAGACGGATTCTGATGCGGCGGCACGAGTAGTGGCGATCAGCCATCAGCCGGTCGTTGTCACCCTGGGGCCCGACGGCGTGTTGCTGGTCACCAGCGACTCCGTGAAACATGTACCCGCGCCATCGGTCGACGCGCGCGACACGACAGGTGCGGGCGACACCTTCAACGGCGTGCTGGCTACCCGCTTGGCGGCGGGCGACGACCTCGCCACGGCGGTTCCCTACGCCGTTGCCGCTGCTGCGCTGTCGGTTACCGGGGTCGGGGCTCGTGGTGGCATGCCGACCGCGGCAGCTATCGAGGCGGCGCTGAACTGAATCGGGGCACGCCTTGCTGCTCGGGAAGGTGTGGCTCGCACCGTGGTCATCCGTGGCCGGCCAACGACGAGATCCAGGCGCACACCTCGTCGACCCCCATTCCAGTCTTGGCTGACGTTTCGATGGTGCGAACCTCGGGATTGACGTTTCGTAGGTTCTTGAGGAAGAGCTCGAGGTCGAAATCGAGATAGGGGAGCAGATCCATCTTGTTGACGATCACAACATCAGCGGAGCGAAACATCACCGGGTACTTCAATGGCTTCTCTTCGCCCTCGGTGATCGAGAACACCATGGCCCTGGCATGTTCGCCGACGTCGAATTCCGCCGGGCAGACGAGGTTGCCGACGTTCTCGATCACGACGACGTCGAGGTCGGCCAGCGGCAGTCGTGGCAGGGCAGAGCGGACCATCGTCGCGTCGAGGTGGCATTCGCCGCCGAAGCCGTTCGATGTGTTCACCAACGACACCGGTGCACCGAGTCCGGCGAGCCGATCGGCGTCGATCGACGTCTCGACATCACCTTCGACGATCCCAACGCGCAGTGACGAGCCGAGCTTCAGCAGAACCTCGCGCAGCAGGGTCGTCTTGCCCGCGCCTGGCGATGACATGAGGTTGACGACCCGCACATGCGCATCGTGGAAGTCGTTGCGGTTGGCTTCGGCGGTGCGGTCGTTCTCGCCGAGGATCTTCTCCAAGACGTCGACTCGCAATCCGCCCGTCTGGTAGCCGCTGTGGTCGCCGACGCCGCCTTCATGGCCGTTGCCGTGATCGTGCTCGTGCTCGCCATGGTCGTGCTCGTGGTCGGCATCGTCGTGCGAGTGGGCGGTGCCATCGGGGTGATAGTGGAAGCGTCCCATGGATGATCTCCGTTCGGCTGTCCGAACGCTACTCCTGATGGGCTGTGTCCACGGCCCTGGCGAAGTGCGGGGGAGCACCAGGTCGCAGCCGGAAGATGCGCCGCGATTCCTGGTCGCCCGTGGCGGTGACCTACGAGCGCCGTGCCGGTCTGGCGACGAGGAGGCCATCCCGAAACGACGTCTCCTGACGTCGCCGTCGTCGAATCTGGGCGCCGCCGTGGCACAAAAACGGCAGGCGAGCGGGGCTCGTCGAGCGAGGTGGTTTGTGACGAACCGCGCTGGGGTATCGCTCCTTGAGAACCGGAGGCCTCATGTCCAACGTTGCGGTGATCGCCAACACCCAGAAACTTGTCAAGAAGGATGCGCGGCGCTTGCGCAGCGCGCTCGCCGCCGCCGATCTCACCGCGCGTTGGTACGAGATCGAAAAAGGGTCCGCGTCGAAGTCGGCCGCGAAGCAGGCCTTGAAGCGCGGTGCCACCACGATCGTGGTGTGTGGCGGCGACGGAAGCGTGCGCGCCGCGGCAGAAGCAATCGTGGGCACGCAAACGGCTCTCGCAGTTGTTCCGGCCGGCACCGCCAACTTGTTCGCATCCGGCCTCGAACTGCCGACCGACATCGACGAGATCGTCGAAGTGATCGCCCGCGGTGATCGCCGCACCATAGATACCGCGGTCTGCAACGGCATGACGTTCAACGTGATGGCCGGCAGCGGATTCGATGTGGCCATGCTCAGCGACGCGGAAGAGAACAAGGAGCGTCTCGGAACCTTCGCCTACGTCGGGGCAGCAGTGCGCGAAACGCGAGATCGGAAGATGTTCGACGCGAAGATCACTGTCGACGACGAAGTCTTCTACGACGGCCCCGCTAGTTGCGTTCTCGTCGGCAATACGGGTTC
The DNA here is from genome assembly GCA_031370745.1 of Ilumatobacteraceae bacterium. Lineage (GTDB taxonomy): Bacteria > Actinomycetota > Acidimicrobiia > Acidimicrobiales > Ilumatobacteraceae > JAENVT01. The sequence goes on along the minus strand of JANMQX010000052.1, from coordinate 22,935 downwards.
ATTGAAGGGCGGCATCGAGGCGTTCCCCGGTGCCACGTTCACCGATGGTCGACTGCACGTCGCCGCAGTCACCGCGACCGGTATGCGTGAGTGGGCCAACCTGATGCTCACCGCCGTTCTGCGAAAGCAGCAATGGTCGGGTCATACAGAGATCGGCGAGGGCACGTCGATCACGGTCAAGTTCGACCGCAAGCGCCGGTTCGAGCTCGATGGAGGCGTGAAGGGTCGAGCCAAGAAACTCGAGTTCGAGATCAAGCCGCGCTCGCTCGTGATCTGCGCGCCATCCACCTGAACGCGGCCGGCACCCCGACGTCCATCCGGGTCGTTCTGTCGGAATAGCCCGCGGCCGTACTGAGGCGGCAAGGGTTGGTTAGCTGTGTTAGCCGGGCACGTTGTCCGCGTGAGCGATCCGTTCCGCTCCTCAGCGGGCGGGCCAGCGTCCGGTTCGGTGACCTGTGCGGTCGACTCGAACGATCCTGGAAGCCCGGCCACACCTTCGGCGCGGAACCGGTCACGCCACTTGCGAACCGTCTTCGAGTCGAGCTGGAACCGTTCCGCCGTTGCTTCGATCGACCAACCATCGTCGATCACCAGAGCGACCATCTTGGGCGTCCCTCCCGCGTCAACGACGCGTTCAGGTGTTGTGTTCTAGGTTGGTGCATGAGTCCTCCTTTGCGGAGTGTGAGTTGTCGAAGACCGACAGCCTCGCAAGAAGGGCTCACCTCATCTGCGGACCAATCACCCCATCACGCCAGGGACAACGTGCCCGGTCATCACAGTTAGCTCGCACGACGCGGTTCGGGGTGAATCGAAGCGCGACAGTCCACGATTCGTGTCTCGTCAGCGTCGCTCACCAGGTCAGGAGGGCAGTTACGACAAGTACGTCAGCAGGAACACCCCTAGTGGATGGTCTGCCACTCGCTCGGCAATGCGTCTACGCGTGCGCCAGATCCGTGGTGGATGGAGGTTGTTCCGTACTCGGTTCGATCGGAATGTGCTGTTCGATAGCAGCCCGAGTGAGGACGGTCACCGTGGCGAAGACGCACGCCCCGCCCAGCAGACCACCGAACACGACGTCGGTGAGGTGGTGCATGCCTCGGTACATCCTCGCCAACGCGACACACAGTGGCAGGATCGCGGCGACGGCAACTGACAGAGCACGGATCCAACGACGCCGGGTGTGCCAGAACAGCACCACCACGATCGCAGAATATACGACCGCTGCACCGGTGTGTCCGGAGGGATAGCTCGAGCCCACCGGAGACGTGTCGAGGCGGGGGACATTTGGCCGGGGGCGTCCGACCAGGGTTGTGATCGTGATGAAGCACAGCGCCTCGAGGATGAGAGCCACGACCACGACGAGCGGCTCGAGCCACCTCTTCCACACGATGAGCATGACAATGGCAACGACGGCGGTGACCACCGTCTTCACAACGGTGTCGGACAACATCGAGGCCCCGAAACTGAGGGAGTTCAGACCGGGCGTGCGCTGCCTCACAAACCACCGCTCGATCGAATTATCCGCGTGGACGATGAACGAGTTCTTCAATGGGTGCGTGAGGAGCCACCCGACCACGAACCATGCTGCCGAGAATGCAACATAGATGATTCCGAGCCGTGCCAACTCGTGCTTGCGCAGGACCCACGTATCTCGAAGGCGTACCTTTTCCATGTTGCCGATGTACCCCACCGACACTGTCGCCAAACTGCCGAAGAAGTGATACTTCCGCTGTTGAATGCATCCGAAAATGCGGGTTACCCTGCCTCATCCGTTGTGTCGCAGGAACCGAGGGCCTGAACCGTGGCTGAGCTGATCCTCGGCCCCATGTTGCGTTACGTCTCCGAGACGTCTGCGACCGTTTGGGTCGAGACAACTGAACGCTGCACTGTTGAGATCCTCGGCCGTTCGAGTGCAACCTTTTGCATAGCGGGCCACCACTACGCCCTGGTGATTGTCGAAGGTCTCGAGCCAGCATCATCGACCGAGTATCGACTGACCCTCGATGGAGAGTTGCGCTGGCCTCGCGCCGACAGCGCGCTGCCGCCAAGCCGAATCCGCACGCTCGGTGGCGACACTGCGTGCAAAATCATCTTCGGCTCCTGTCGTACCGCGGCACCACATGATGCGCCGTGGTCGCTGGAGCTTGCACTCGACTCGCGCGGGCGAGGAGTTGATGCATTGCACGTCTACGCGATGTGGATGGTGGATCATCCGCAAGAAGAATGGCCGGCGTTGGCCGTGTTCCTGGGCGATCAGATCTACGCTGACGACTCGTCGCCGAACGCGCGCGAGCGAATCGCCCGCGCTCGTAAGACGTTGGATCACTTCGACCCGGAAAAGAAGTTGCCGCCCGAACTCGTCGATGGTTTCGAGGAATACACGTGGCTCTATCAGGAGGCGTGGTCACTCGAGTTCGAACAATGGTTCTTCGCGAACGTGCCTACCGTGATGATATTCGACGACCACGACATGGTCGACGATTGGAACATCTCCGATGTCTGGGTGCGCGACATCCGCCGAACTCGATGGTGGCAAGACCATGTGATCGGAGGGTTGATGACCTACTGGCTGTACCAGCATCTCGGAAACCTCAGTCCGGAAGTTGTCAGATCCGAAGGGCTGCTCGAAGCTCTCGGTCGGGTCGAAGATGGCGAGACGCTGTTGCACGATTGGGCGATGCGAGCCGAGGAGTTCACTCCTGTCGCCGGCAGGTACCGCTTCAGCGTCGTTCGTGATATCGGTCGGGTCCGTTTGGTGATCATCGACTCCCGAAATGCTCGAGTCCTCGAGCCCAAGCACCGCAGAATGGTCGACGATGAGGAATGGCAGTGGGTAGTAGACGCCTGTCACGCCGATGTCGACCACTTGCTGATCGGCACCTCGCTTCCGGCGTTCGTACCCGGCGGTCTGCATGACTTCCAGGATTGGAGCGAAGCGGTCTGCGACGGCGCATGGGGCTGGCCGGGGAGAAAGTTCGGCGCATGGGTGAGAGTCAAAGCCGACATGGAGGATTGGGCTGCTTTTCGTGGGTCCTTCAACGCCCTTGTGGATCTCCTTGGCGAGTTGGGCGCGAGGTCACGACAGGATGCACCCGCAACGATCTCGGTGTTGGCGGGCGACATCCATTTCTCGTATGTGTCAGAGATTCGATTCCCCGAGCCGATGAAGTCGCGTGTCCATCAGCTCGTCAGCTCTCCGATACGCAACGCGTTGAAGCCGCCAGAGAGCACGGCAATGCGCCTCGGCACGTCGCGTGTCGCCGGCGGCCTGGGACGAGTACTTCGCCGTGGCGTGCGCCGCAGGCGGCCGTCGGTCTCGTGGAAGATCGACGTTGGTCCTGTCTTCGCAAACTGCCTGGGCGAGATCACGTTCCGCTCGCAGACGGCGAGCTTGTGCATCTTGCAGGCCCGCCCTCATGTGGATGACGCCAAGCCTGAGTTCGACGAGGTGATCGAGGTCGATCTGGCTGCGGGAACGGGGTCCCATTCACGCGACCAGTCGCGTCACGGAGCCTGAAGGCGTCGGTGAGTGAAGGTTGCCAGACAGAAGATTCCGTACGCCGCGAACCCGATGCCGACGACGACGACGACCAAGACACCCCACGAGTGAACAGCAACGCGGCGCAGAGCGCCGTCGAGGCCGGTGGCCTGAGTCGGGTCGTATTTCATGGCGGAACGGAGGAGGAAGAAGCCGACAAGACCAAATCCGATACCGCGACCAACTTCGCCAATCGATCCGAGACGCTCGCTCCACCGTTTGCGTGTGGCCGACATCCCCGACATGTCGAGTTCGTCTTCGACATCCATCTTCAGCCCCTTGGAAATGCGATACAGGCCGACGGCTATCACGATGACTCCGAGCACGCCGATCACGAAGCGTCCGTAGCTGTGCGTCATGAATTTGGCGGAGATGTCTGTGACCTTCTGGTTGCCGTTCGGGTTGGTGGGAGTGTGGCGGGCCAATGCGATGGCGGTGAACGCAAACGTCAGGTACATCACGGCGCTGGCGATGTAGCCGATCCGGTGTGCGGTTGCTTTGGCGTCTTTGCCACCCGGCAGGAGAGCGGAAACCACTCGCCAGGCTGCGTAGAGCAACATGCCGATTGCCAGCAACCAGAGCAACAGGGTGCCGCCGCCTGAGCCTGCAACCGTCTTGACGGCGCCCAAGGGACTGGCTTCCTGATCACCGGTGGCAGGGCTCTTGGCCCAGCCTCCGGCCTTTGCGGCCACCGACAGAGCGAGGTAGCCAGCGATGACATACACGACACCCTTGGCAAACCAGCCTGCTCGGCCAACCTTGACTACGCCGGGATGCTGAGCGGTGAGGCTTCCGACCGGATTGTGGATGGAGCCGCCATGGTGGCGAACAGATGGCGTTGACATGCATGCTGTATTCCCGCAAACGGCAAACGGCAAACCTCAAACCGCGCGGGACCGTCCGAGAGTGACTGCTGCCTCGCGATGCAGGCGCCCGAAGTTGTAGTACGCAGCGCATGCTCCCTCTGACGAGACCATGCATGTACCGATCGGCGTCTCCGGAGTGCATGCGGTGCCGAACACCTTGCACTCCCACGGCTTGATCACACCTTTCAGCACCTCGCCGCATTGGCACGCTTTCGGATCGGCGACGCGTACCCCAGGCACCTGGTATTTCAGCTCTGCGTCCCACTGGGCGAACTCCTCGCGGAGCCGCAGCGCGCTCTGCGAGATGAACCCCAGACCGCGCCATTCGAAATGCGGCCGAAGTTCGAAGACCTCGGCGAGGATCTGCAGGGCCCGCGGATTGCCCTCGTCGCGAACGACACGGGCGTACTGGTTCTCCACCTCGCAGCGACCTTCCCGGATCTGGCGCAGCAGCATCACGATCGCCTGGAGGATGTCGAGTGGCTCGAACCCAGCGGTGACGATGGGTTTGCCGTATTTCTCGGGCACGAACCGGTACGGGCGATTGCCAACGACGGTCGACACATGGCCAGGTCCGAGAAAACCGTCGAGGCGGAGATCGGGTGACTCGAGGATTGCCTTGATCGGTGGAACGATCGTCACGTGGTTCGAGAAGACGTGGAAGTTGGTGACGTCGAGCTCTCTCGCTCGCAACAGCGTCACTGCGGTCGATGGTGCTGTGGTCTCGAAGCCGACGGCGAAGAACACCACGTTTCGTTCAGGGTTCTCGACGGCGATCTGCAGGGCATCCAACGGCGAGTAGACGAACCGAACGTCGGCACCGCGTGCCTTGGCACCCAACAGGTTCCCATTGCTGCCGGGAACGCGCATCATGTCGCCGAACGACGTGAAGATGACCCCAGGTGTCTCGGCGATGGCGATTGCATCGTCGACTCGACCCATGGGGATCACGCAGACGGGACAGCCGGGTCCGTGAACCAGCTCGACCTCCTCCGGCAGCACGTGCTCGATGCCGTGGCGGTAGATCGTGTGGGTGTGGCCGCCGCACACCTCCATGAACTTGAAGTGGTCGTCGCCCGCGAGGTCGCCGATTCGCGCGACCAGGCGTCGTGCGGCCGCAGGGTCTCGGTACTCGTCGACGAACTTCATTGGCTCCTCATCCGGTGGGTCGCAGTGTCGTCATCGAGCTCGATCCATTGCCGGCGGACTGGAGGCGCTCAGCGAGCATGCCTCCGCCTCGCGTGAGGAGGCCCTTGGCGATCGACAGCCCTCCGGCCATCAGTTCTTTGGCCTCGTCCGACGATCTGATCGTCGCCCACGCGTCCTTCAGTTCTTCAATCCCTTGCTCGCCGGACTTCGCACCCATCACGTAGCCAACGATGACCCCGATTAGAACTCCCATTGCTCGCTCGCTCCTTTCACTGTCGCTGTAGTACTCGATGGCGAGGTCATCAACGCGTCGACCTCGTCGGTAAACATCTCGCCCATCATCTGCAACGACGCGAGCGCCAGTGCTGCTTCGTCCTCGTCGATCTTGGACATTGCGAACCCGACATGAATCAGGACCCAATCTCCTGGAACCAGGTGCTCGTCCTCGAGCAGGCCGATGTTGATCATTCGACCAACTCCACTGACGTCGACTTTGGCGAGGTGCTCGTACTGCGGATGCATCTCGACGATCTGACCAGGAATTCCGAGGCACATATCAGCTCTCCTTCTCGGCGACGACTTCAACTCGAACGGTAACCTCGGGCTGCACCTTCAACATCAGGATCCGTGGAGGGTCCATGCCGAAGTCGCGGATGTCGAAGACCGACTCTCCCGTCAGGCTGACCGTGCGATCGTCGAGCACGCTCACTGTCATCTCATCCTCGTACGACTGCGATGTACCTCGAAAGGTCAGGTCACCACCGACGATGTAGTGCGATGGGTCATCGGCCTGTTTCATCGATTTGAGGTCGCCGATGATCGTCGGGTAGCGGCGCACGTCGATGCGCCGTTGCAACTCACGGTCCTCGAGAGCGTTGCCGGATTTCAGGTTGTCGACGGGGAACTCCATGTGGCCCAAAAGGGGTTGGTCGACGTTGATCCTGCCGTCGACAACGTTCAGGTCGAGCCAGCCTTCGAGGCCGGTGGCCTCGGTATGGATCGGGTGCACGTTCGAGCGCGCCTCGATCCACACACGGGACCGGGTCGGGAGAATCCGGTATCGGGTCACGAGCAGTTACATCTCGCGTATCTTGAGGTACCGGGCGACGTCGGGTAATGACTTCACCACGAGCGTGGCGACGAGCGCGAGCAGCAACGAGTAGATCAACCGGTGGATCATGATTGAAGTTCCTTCTGTGCGTTGGAATAGATGTCGTTGACAACTTGGAGAACAGCCTCAGCGGCCGGCACCACCGCTGCCATGACCGGCTCTGACAGACCCATGCCCTCTTCGAGCGTCAGCGGTTGGCAGCCGACTACGACAACGTGCGGCATTTCGGCGCCCATGCCCGCCAGCAGACCGAGAACGACCGCCGGGCTCATCGAGTGCGCGTCGACACTGGTCGCATCGATGGACTCGACATCCGGCTCGAACGTCACCACGGTGCCGGGAGCCTCTCCGAGAGGCATCGCGTCGATGAGCACCAGCGCGTCGTATCCGTCGAGAAGCTGATACGACAGATGTACCCCGCGAATACCGAAGTCGCGCACGGTGACGCCCTCGCGGACCTCGTTCGGCAGCGACGACAGGTCGATGTGCTGGACGACTTCGACGCCGAAGCCATCGTCGCTGAGGAAGATGTTTCCGATCCCTGCCACGAGCACGTTCACGTCACCACCTCGATTTCGTCGGGGTGGAAGTACAGGAACCGGCCCTGCCATTCGAGCATGTCGGACGCCGGGTCGTCGTCGAGGGCGACAGCGACGTGTTGGGCGCCGTCGACGTCGTTGAACACACCCTTCACCGTGGCCAGGCGCCCTGCGTAGAAGAGGTCATGAGCGTCGGCGCGCCTCGACGGCTTGAGGCGCACGTGGGTGCCATTGCCGACTTCGACTCCTCCGATCAGCATGGTGTCGGCAAACGGATCGAACGAGGAATCCTGGCCAGGGTCCCACCATGGCACCGACGCGACGTCGACAACCTCGGGATCGACCGATGCGGCGATCGGGCGAAGCGATCTGACTGCGCCGTGCAGCCGCGTCCAGATCTCATCGGGCATATCGTCGCAGCGATCGATGATTGCCGCAGCGCGGGCGTCCGTGCCGCGCGCCTCGGCTTTCTCGTCGTCGGTCAAGGTCATCACCCGCAGGGCGAGGATCTCGTCGATCTCGGTGGAGTCGCAGAAATCGCCGGCACTCTCTGGGGCGACTGCGGGGAAGTCGTAGAGGATGATGGGCGACGACAACATGACGTCGTTGGTCTCGCTATCGCCGATCATCACTGGAAAGGTGCCGCTGTTACTGCAACCGGCGACCGCGTGCTCGGCGTGCTCGGTCGGCTCGAGCAGCGAGATGAACGACGCGTCGTCGACGGCGAGCAGCGTATGCACTGCGATCAACGACCGGCGCATGACCGTGTCACGATCCACGCCAGCGTCGTTCCACGAAGTCGTGTTCTCGACGACGATCGACACACGTAACAGACCGCGGTCGGCCTCGCCTTCGTCGCCGCAGTCTTTGGCGGTGATGCGAACGAGCCCGCGCACTTCCTCGCGCGTTCTCGTGGTGCGGCCGACCACGTCGCCGCGGTGGTCGCGCAGCACCTCGACGTCCACGCCGGCCGGCAGGGTGAACGCGTGCTCACGTTGTGCCACAGCTACCGGCAGGAGATCCACAACGTCGAGGTCGATCTCGCGATCGATCGCCTCGTCCCACGACCCGATCGTGGTGTCGTCGATCGAGAGCGAGTCGACTGGTGTGAACGAACCCCCGCCGTCGGTTGTCACCTCGACATCACGGTGCTGTAGCTGCAGGCACCTGATTCGAACTGTCATACGTGGCTGTTCACCCGGATCGACGATCACCTCACTGCACATGGACCATCGCTCGGCTCCCGAAGCCCGCGAATAATCAGGCGGAGCGAGCACACCAAATTGCCAACGCAGCTGGTTCTTCTGTGCCGATGCCCGGTACGGGTACAGCACGTACCCCTCGTAGAGCACGGTGTCGGCCACGAGCCGCGCCGAAGCAAAGCGATCGGGCCGCAGCACCGGGTCGTGCGAAACAACGGCTGTCACACGTCCTCCCCGGCTTCTTTCAGCAACCGCTCGAATGTGTCGTCCCACGTCATCAACGTGCGCTGGGTCTTGTAGCGCTGCAATGCGTCCAGCGTCTCGCGTCGCAGGCGAAGCCAGGCGGTATCGGGAAAGTACAGGTCCATCATGTCTCGCCACAGTGACACGGGCAGCCGGTACGAGGCCTCTTCACTCCACGACACGGGGGCGGCATTGAGGCCGGCCGCGCTGCGGCCGAACACGGTTCCGGAGAACATCGCCACGATGGGAATCTCACCGCTGTCGAGCGAGTGCATGTACTTTGCCGAGGCAATCTCGAAGTCGTAGGTGCACACGATCGGCAGATCGATTTCGGTTTCGCCGATGAAGCCGGTCACGGTCAGGCTGACATTGGCCCACAAGAACGGTCGCAAGGTGTCGCCCCACCGTGGTGTCTCTCCGAAGAGTTCCGTCAGGCGGCTCTCCTCGTCGCGGTCGTAGTGACGGCGCTTCGGCTCGATCATGATCTGGCTGCGCAAGGCGATCGCGTGTACCGGTGTGCCGTCCGCCGCTGTGATGTGCAGCCGCAGGATCAGCGTCGGCACGGCCGCGTACGCCTCGACTCGAGCCCCGACCACCTCGAACGACACCGGACTCACTGGCGCACCCCCTGGCGAGATGTGCCAGCGCGGGACCTGTCGCGCATGCGGTCGAAGAACGCGTCGAGGGCGCCATGGGCTTCGGTGCCGCCGTCGAAACCTCTCCACAGTTTCCTCAACTGGCCGACCAGTTCGTAGCAGACGTCGATCGGAACGAGGTAACACTCGGCTTGTGCCGCACCGGATTGTGTCGAGCCCGGTTGCCGGTCGGCACTGCGCACCAGAAACGCCTCGACATCCGGCTGCAGCGTGCCCAGATCCGGGTTCGCGGAGACGATCTCACCCCACGAGTCGAGTGACAAGGTCGACTCGGTGGCGCCCGCCGGGCTCGGGTAGAACGCCGCCACATGACCGAGCGCCGAGTTCATGAAGAAGAAGGCCACCCCAACCGGAATCTGCAAGGCATCCCACTGAGCCGCGGACAGCCCAAAATCGGGGAAGGCGACATATCGGTCAGGTACAGCCCTGAAGCGCGTGCCGCCGGCCCCCTGCGGCGCAAAGACGAGGTAGCAGGGCCGGCAGGCACACATCAGGGCCCGCGATTCGAGATCAACGACATGTCCGTGCTCGTCGGGGATCAACGCAGCGCACATCTCGCAACGTTCACCCGGGCGCGGCTTTGGTTGCAGCGGCATCTCGCGGATCCTCTTCAGGACCGCGCTCAGCGGCTGGGCAGAGTTCACGACCCGACAGCCGGCGACACGATCGCATCCGGATCGAATGCCGCAGCGCATCCAGTTGCGGGATCGAACGATGCGCCGGGCTTCGTGCCGAGCAAGACCGGCGTCGACACGACGGTCTCCGACGGCTCCTCGACATCGATGATGCCGATTTCGGGCGCCGCATCGAGGATCGCCCGCTCGACGGTCGTGCGTAGCGTGATGGCCGACGACGGGCACCCGTCGCAGCTGCCGAGCAGGCGCAGCCGAACGGCGCCGACGCGTTCGTCGATATCGAGCAGTTCGACATCTCCTCCGTGGCCGGCGAGAAACGGTCGGACCCCTTCGAGGGCTCTGGCGATGCGGACGTTGAGATCGTCGGGATGAAGGCCGTTGGCAACGAGCAGGCTGGCCAGCAGCTCGTCGGCCGTGATGTGGCCGACGAGCTCGGGCGCGTGACGATCGGCGAGCGCCATCACATGCGCCAAGCCTGTGCCATAGAGCTCGTTGACGAGCTGCAGCAGCTCGACCGCCTGCTCGAAGACTCGGGGGTCGGCGCGGGCCTCCAGCTCGGCGAGCTTGCGCTCGATGGACTCCCCGATGTCTCGCTCGCCGATGCTCAGGTCACTGGTCACGCTCAGCCCAGATCGTCGAAGTTGTACGTCGTCGGGGAGTGCACCTTGTTGAGCGTGTGGCCCTTGCCCATGTACATGTGCACGCCGCACGGCAGGCACGGATCGAAGCTTCGAACGGTGCGCATGATGTCGATGCCTTTGAAGTGTTCGAGATCGTTCTCTTCGAAGATCGGACAACCTTGCACTCCGTCTTCGTACGGACCGGGTGTGCCATAGACATCGCGCGGGTTGGCGTTCCACGGCGTCGGGGGATAGGGGTGGTAGTTGGCGATCTTGCCGTCGCGAATCACCATGTGGTGCGACAGCACGCCGCGGACCGCTTCGGTGAACCCGCAGCCAATGCCCTCATCCGGCACGGTGAAAGCCTCCCACGTCTTGGTCTTGCCGGCTCGCACATCGGCCAGCGCCTTGTCGAGGAAGTGCAACGCGGCAGCAGCCGAATACGCCTGGAAGTAGGTGCGCGCCCGGTTGCGCTCGATCGTGTTCGACCACTTCGGGATCTTCCACTCAAAGCTGACCGGACCCTTCAACGCCGTCTTCGGCAGGTTGATCTGCACGCTCGTGCCCGTGGCCTTGACGTAGCCGCCCAGGTCCACCAACCCTGACAACGCTGTTGACCACAGTCGGGCCAACGGGCCTCCGCCGGTATCGAGCGCCAGGTGATCCTTGCCGTCGAACCACCTTGGTGACATGACCCAGCTGTAGTTGGCGTCGAAGTCGCGCTTCTGCGGCTTCGGGATGGTCGTCTGGTTCCATGGGTGGTTACGATCGACGGGGTTGCCCAGGGGATCCTTCGTCACGAAGATCTCCTGATCTTCCCAGCTCTGGTAGTACGAGCTGCCCAGCAGGATCCGGATACCGAGATTGATGTCGACGAGGTCGTTCGTGACGAGTTTGCCGTCGACCACGACTCCGGGTGTGACGCCCATTGCCCGGCCCCAGTTGGTCATGTCCTTGTACTGGAAGTTGCACACGTCGGGGTCCTGCCACGCCCCCCAGCAACCGAGCAGGATTCGACGGTTGCCGACCTCTTCGTACCCTGGCATTGCTTCGTAGAAGAAGTTGAACAGGTCGTCGTGCAACGGGACGACGCGCTTCATGAACTCGACGTAGCGCATCAGCCGGCTGGCGTAATCGGTGAACAACTGGATCGTGGCCACCGTGCCGACGCCGCCTGGATACAGCGTCGAGGGGTGCACGTGGCGACCCTCCATCAGGCAGAACATCTCCCGCGTGTACCGGCTGACCTGCAGCGCCTCGCGGTAGAACTCACCACTGAACGGGTTCAACGAGCGCATGATGTCGCCGATCGTCTTGCACCCGTGCTCGGCGGCGTGGGGCGCCTCGGTGCGGTTGGCCTGATCGAGCACGCCCGGGTTGGTCTCGGCAACCATCTTCTCGCAGAAGTCAACCCCCACCAGGTTCTCCTGGAAGATGTTGTGATCGAACATGAACTCGGCAGCTTCGCCGAGGTTGACGATCTGTTCGCCGAGCGCCGGCGGGTGCACGCCGTACGCCATGTTCTGCGCGTAGCACGAGCACGTCGCATGGTTGTCGCCGCAGATCCCGCAAATGCGACTGGTGATGAAGTGAGCGTCGCGCGGATCTTTGCCCTTCATGAAGATGCTGTAGCCACGGAAGATCGACGACGTGCTGTGGCACTCGGCGACCGTCTTGTTGGCCCAGTCGATCTTGGTGTAGATGCCAAGACTCCCCACGATGCGCGTGATCGGGTCCCACGCCATCTCGATCAGTTGCTTGTCCTGGCCCTCCGGCCGCAGCGCCTCCGTCTTGGTTGCCATCGTCCTACCGTGCCTTCCCTGATTGAGTATCTGCCTTGTAGCCGGTGAGCAACTTGGTGCCCTTTACTCTCCACTTCGGTTCTTCGTCGACGGTCTTGGCCGTAACGGCGCGCAAGGTGCGAATCAACTTGCCGTAAGCCCCGCTGGCCATCGTCGACACCCGCGCGCCGGGTGGCTCGTCCATGAACGGCATGAACTTGTCGGGGAAACCGGGCATCGTGCAGCCGATGCAGATGCCACCCACGTTGGGGCATCCACCGACGCCGTTGATCCAGCCGCGCTTGGGAACGTTGCACTTCACAACGGGACCCCAGCAGCCGAGCTTGACGATGCACTTCGGCGATCCGTACTCGGTCGCGAAGTCACCCTGCTCGTAGTACCCGGCTCGGTCGCACCCCTCGTGCACTGTCGCACCGAACAGCCATTGTGGGCGCAGCGCCTCGTCGAGCGGGATCATGGGAGCTTGACCTGTCGCCTGATACAGCAGGTAGGTGATTGTCTCGGCCATGTTGTCGGGGTGGGCCGGGCACCCCGGAACGCAGACGATCGGTATCCCGGCCTTGGACTTCCAACCCCAACCGAGGTAGTCGGGCACGCCCATCGCGCCGGTCGGGTTCCCGGCCATTCCGTGGATGCCTCCGTACGTGGCGCAGGTACCGACGGCCAAAATCGCGAGGGCATGCGGGGAGAGTCGATCGATCCAATCGTTGACCGTCATCGGCTGACCAGTGTCGGGATTGTTGCCAAAGCCGGTCCAGTAGCCGTCGCCGTTGATCTGCTCGTTCGGGATCGAGCCCTCGACGACCAACACGAAGGGCTCCAGCTCGCCGCGGGCGCCTTTGAAGAACCATTCGAGGAAGTCGTCGGCGCCCCCTGTCGGGCCACATTCGAAGTCGATCAGCGGCCAGTGCACGGCGATCTTGGGCAAGCCCGGCAACGCGCCCAATGCGATCTCCTCGATCGTGGGTTGGGTCGCTGACGTGAGTGCGACCGAATCACCGTCGCAACTCAGGCCGGCGTTGAGCCAGAGGACGTGGACGACCAGTTCGTCCGGAGGGGCTTCCGTTGCGGTCACGCTCTCTCCTTTGATGCACGGCGCCGACCAAACTCGGCGCACGAATGGCTGGTGCTTCGACAGGTGGCGTCGCAGCACCGGATGACAATGCCGTCCTACGCCTGATGAGAACCACCGTCAATGAGTGCGTTTTCCATCTACGGCGCACAGAGTGGCGGTAACGCCACTGACACGGTTCACCACCGCCGGTCCGGTGGAACTTTGTCGCTGGCAGGTCGCTAACGCAGCGGCATCGACACGGTTGGCGATTCCGGTGTCAGTCGGTGGCGAAGGCGGCGATCGCGGCTTGGCCGACGCTGATCCCGCCGTCGTTCGGCGGGATCACGCTGTGCATCAACACGTTGAAGCCCTCGCTGCGCAGGCCTGAATCGACGATGTCGGTCAGACGGGCGTTCTGGAACACCCCACCGGTCAAGACGACGGTGTCGAGGTCGTGTGCCGCGGCGACACGCGCCGCGAGCGCGACGGTCGCCCGGCCGAACGCCTCGTGAAAGCCCGCAGCGAGGCGCGCCCGGTCGAGGCCCGCGTCGAGGTCGGCGAGAACGGCGCAAACGAGCGGCGCGGGATCGAGCACCGCTGGACAACCGTCGTCGATCGCAATACAACCGTCGTAACGCGGTGCATCGGCTCGATCGACCGTGCGCGCCAACGCCTCCAATTCGATTGCAGCTTGTGCCTCGTAGCTGACCCGCTGACGTCCACCGATCAAAGCCGCGACCGCATCGAACAGCCTGCCGGCGCTGGTTGTGACCGGTGAAGACGAGCGCTCGGCAAGGTCCAACACAGCAGTGACGGTCGCTTGTTCGGCTCCGTGTTGCAGTGCTCTTCGGATGGCATCGTCGGCTCCGGTCGCCAGCGACGCCCATACCGCCCCCATCCGCCACGGCTCACGAATGGCGGCGACACCGCCTGGCATGCGCACCGGTCGGAGGTGGGCGACACGATGCGACGAGGTGAAGTCAGCCACCAACATCTCACCACCCCACAGCGACCCGTCGGGCCCATAGCCGAGACCGTCGTAGGCGATGCCGAGCACTGGAGCGGTGCGGCCGTGTTCGACCATGCACGCGGCGACATGAGCGTGATGGTGCTGAACCGCGATCGTGGGGAGGCCTAGCTCGGCAGCCCATTTGCTGGAGAGGTACTCCGGATGCATGTCGTGAGCGACAACCTGCGGTTCGACGCCGTACAGCCGCGGCAGATGATCGACAGCCTGCAAAAATGACCGGTAGGTGGCGAGGTGCTCGAGGTCGCCGATGTGGTGACTCGGCACGACCCAATCGTTCTTGGCGACACTGACGGTGCTCTTCAGTTCCGCGCCAACGGCGAGGACCGGTCGGAGTGCGTGGAAGGGGAGGTCGAGTGGCTCCGGGGCGTACCCCCGCGAGCGTCGCAGCACCTGAGGCCGCGCCGGAGTCACTCTCACCACCGAGTCGTCACAGCGGATGTGGATCGGGCGGTCGTGCTGCAACAGCCCATCCACCAGCGGCGCGAGGCGTGTCATTGCGTCGGCGTCATCGTGGGCAATCGGTTCGTCGCTGAGGTTGCCACTGGTCATCACCAGCGGACGCGCCAGTCGCGTCAGCAGTATGTGGTGGAGCGGGGTGTACGGCAGCATCAACCCGAGTTCGGGAAGGCCAGGTGCGACGGCGGCCGCCAGGTCGCCGTCCGAACGGCGCGGCGCCAAGACAATTGGTCGTCGGATCGACGTCAACGCCGCCGAGGCCGATTCGTCGAGATCGCAGAGCAGATTTGCCGCAGCGAGCGACGCGACCATGACAGCGAATGGCTTGTCGTCGCGGGCCTTGCGCCGCCGGAGTTCGGCGACCGCCGAGTCGTTTGTTGCGTCGACGACGAGGTGGTATCCGCCGATGCCCTTCATCGCCACGATCCGTCCCGCCGCGACGGCTGCCACCGCGACGTCGAGAGCCGTTGCGCCGCTGACCGGCTGGCGCTGTTCGTCCCGGTCGCGCCAGGTCAGCTGCGGTCCGCATGCCGGGCATGCGTTGGGTTGAGCATGGAACCGCCGGTCGGCGGGATCGTCGTACTCCGCTTGGCACAGGTCGCACATCGTGAAGCCGGCCATGGTGGTGGCCGGTCGGTCGTAGGGCACGCCCAGCACGATGGTGTATCTCGGCCCGCAGTTCGTGCAGTTGGTGAACGCGTAGCCGAATCGCCTGTTGTGCGGATCATCGACCTCTTCGAGGCAGTCGGCGCATGTGGTTGTGTCGATGCTGATCGGGACATCGGCCGAGCCGGCATCGTGACTCTCGACGATACGGAACCCCTTCGTCACGCCCGACAGTGGGAGTCGTTCGGCGACGACGCCGGACACCCGCGCCAGCGGCGGGGCGTCGTCGATCAACAGGCGGCTCAGTTCGGCGACTCGCTTCGACGGGCCCTCGACTTCGATCAGAACCCCGGCACTGTCGTTCAGCACGTAGCCCGCCAGTCCGAGGGCAACGGCGTGTCGGTAGACGAACGGTCTGAAACCGACGCCCTGAACTGTGCCGGTGACTCGCAACCGCTCCCTGGTCGTAACGTCGGTAGCCACGGCCCTCAGCAGATTCGGGGCAGTGGGTCGCCTACGAGCATGTCGACGATCCTTGTGCCACCGAAGCTTGTCAGCAGCACGACGATGGCCTGCGGCTCGGCCACGATCTCGCCGATTCGTGCCGCGTTGGCGCCGAGGGGATGTGAGCGCATGACCGCGAGAGCGGCTTCGGCTTCGTCAGGCGCGACCACAGCGACGACTTTGCCCTCGTTGGCGACGTACAAGGGATCGATGCCCAGCAGATCGCAGGCACCGATCACTGCCGGCGCAATGGGCAGTAGGGCCTCGTCGAGAACGACGCCGAGGTTGGTGTCGCGGGCGAGTTCGTTGCAGACTGTCGCAACACCACCGCGCGTCGGGTCGCGCATCCACCGTGTCGACGGCGCGGCTTCGAGCAGAGCTTCGATCAGGTGACCCAGGGGAGCCGTATCGGAGCGGATGTCGGCGTCGAGCTTGAGGTCGCCGCGGGCCAGCATCACCGCCATGCCGTGGTCGGCCATGTTGCCCGACAGGAGCACGACGTCGCCCGCCTGGACATGCTCTGGTCCGAGCTGCCGCCCCGGAGGGACGATGCCCACACCGGCGGTCGTGATGTAGAGACCGTCGGCTGCGCCTTTGCCAACCACCTTTGTGTCGCCCGTTACCAGGCCGACTCCTGCCTCGGCGGCGGCCGCGGCCATGTGGGCAGCGATCTCGTGCAGCTCCGCGATTGGGAACCCTTCTTCGATCACAAATGCCGCCGACAGCCACATCGGCTTTGCCCCAGACACCGCGAGGTCGTTCACGGTGCCGTGCACCGCAAGATGCCCGATGGAGCCACCGGGGAACTGGCGCGGTTGCACGACGAACGAATCCGTGGTGAATGAGATCCGTTCACCAGAGGGAAGCGTCAACGTCGCAGCGTCGGCAAGTGGCATTCGGTCAACACCCGCAAAGGCCTCGACGAACACCGCGTCGACGAGCGCGGCCGACGCCTTTCCGCCGGCCCCGTGGGCAAGGGTGACGACCTCGTCGGTCAAACGGGGTCGCCGTCGCCGGAACGCCTCGATCCGGTCGAGGACGGCAGCTTCTCGATCGCCAACTGTTGTCATGTGATCCCCTCGGTCGACGACATTCGGGTCTGTACCGCCTGCCACAGCGCGAATCCAAGTGCGGCCTGAGTCTCCTGGATCCGATGCACGCTGTCGGCCCTGACCACAAGGCAATGGTGAACATGAGGCGACTGGGCCATCTCGCCACCGGAGTAGCCCGCGATCCCTATGGTCAGCAAACCCTTCCGGTCGGCTTCTGTGAAGGCGCTCAACAAGTTGCGCGAGTTGCCGCTCGTCGACAGGCCGATCGCGACGTCGTGCTGGCCGGCATGGGCGATGAGCTGGCGCGAGAACACGAGATCGAACCCAACGTCGTTGCCGAGCGCCGTCAACACTGCCGAGTCGTCGACGAGGTTTCGTGCAGGCAGCGGCCGTCCCCACGGGGGTTGGATGAACAGCGCGGCGAGCGAGGCCGCGTCGGTGGAGCTGCCTCCATTGCCGAACACGAACAACCGGCCAGCTCGCTCGAAGCGATCGTGCATCGCCGACGCGGCGTTGCCGATGGTCGCTGCAGAGTGCTCGAGCGTCGTCCGTCGCAGATGATCACTGTCCATCACCTTGCAATGTGCAGACTGGCTCAAGTCCGTCAGCAGAGCTCCGGCATCGCGCTCGTCACCCTCGATGAACGGATACAGGAAATCGGTTGCGTCGCTCACGGCACCTCAGCGATCGCCGCGCCGGCATGGATCAATACGAGATCGCCGGGGCCGACGTCGGAGATTGCGGTGATGTCGATCCTCTCGATGCCTTTCGCCGTGCGCACCATCGCCCGGGACGCCTCGGCCGAGATCACCTCGCCGAGTCGGCCTTCGTCAGAACATGTGATGCACACCTCGTCGGTGCAGCCGGCGTCGTTGTCCGAGAGCAAGCCGGGATGCTCGAAGCAGACATGCGTCAGCTCCCACAAGACGTGATAGAGCAGGACGAGTTGACCGTCGTACAGCGCGGCGCTGCCGGCCCGTTGCGCGTCGTCGACCCACAAGATGTGGTCGGCAGCGCGATCCGGTGGACGGTGGCCAACGCCGATCCAAATCGTCGTCGCCCCCCACGCCTCGGCGCGACGCATTGCATCGATGATCGGCTCCGAGTCGGCGCGGCTCACTGCCAAGACGACATCACCCGCTCTGACCAGCGAACGCAGTGCGACCACCGGGGCCGTCGAGTCGACACTGACCGCTGGTAGGGCGCGCTTTCCGACGAGGACAGGGTGCACGAACTCGACAGCGACGTGTCGGGCATGCTCCGGCCACTCCGGCGCGATGCACCACAATGTCGCCCCGTCGGCGAAACGTCGGGCGAGCGACAGAGCGGCAACTGCGAGCGAGTCGCCGATATCGCCTGAGTCGCCGGTATCGCCTGAGTCACCGGTATCGACAGTGCTGCCGCCTCGGAGATCATCCGCGATCGACGCCATTGCGTGCCACCTCCGTGAACCGCACCAGGCGGCCATCGCTGGCGACAGTACGCCGTTCCGGTGTTGCCAGCAAGGTCGGCGACAAGTGCTTGTCGACCGCGACCGTTCGACTGGCCGACCTGCGATATCGTGCGCACCTCATGCGGGATCGAAGCGAGGTCACGGTCATCCCGGCCCTTCAACTGGCTGAAGGGGGTGTCATCGTTGGTGCAAACGCGGCGGCCGCAGCCATCCTCGGTGTTCCCGTCAACCAGCTGCTCGGCCAGACCATCGCGCTGGTCGAAGCCCCGACAGACCAACGCGGCGTGGGCGGTCAGGCTGCACTCGACATCTTCGCCGACCTGTCGACCCTCGCGTTGTTCAGCCAGGACGTCGACGGTCATATCGTCAGCTGGAACCGAGGGGCAGAGCGGATCTTCGGCTACACCGAGTGCGAGATCGTCGGGGAAGCTCTCACCTCCCTCGTGCCGCCGCATCTCCGCGGTGATGTGGAGTCCGTCGAGCAACGCGTGGCCGCAGGCGAGCGCGTCGATCGACTTGTCACGGAGATCCAGCGCAAGGACGGCATGCAGGTGCCGGTTGCGCTGTCGGTCTCGCCTGTGCTCGACGCACATGGCGGTTTTTCGGGAGCCGTTGGCGTGGTCCAGGAGCTCACCGAGACCCGTCTTGCCCAGGCCGCTCTGGCCGAGGTCGATCAACGATTCCGCGAATGGGAAGCACTGGCTCATGTCGGTCGGTGGTTGTGGGACGTGGGTACCGACGCCGTGCAGTGGAGCGACGAACTGCATCGGATGCACGGAGTAGATCCGCTGGATTTCGAAGGCACGCTTGCTGCGCACCTCAGCGTGGTCCACGACGACGACCGCGAGCGCGTCCGTTCGCTGATGGAAGCCGCGGTAGAAAGCGGTCAGCCGTTCGAGGACGAATATCGCGTCGCCGACGAATCGGCAACACGTTGGTTCGCGATGCGTGCCGAGCCCGCCGTTGGATCCTCGGGAGTTGTCGTGGGTCTGCGCGGCGTGAGCCAGGACATCACGGTCAACGCAATCCGACAATGAGCTTGACTCGATCGAGCAGATCGCTCGGGGTGGTGTGTCCACTGGATGGCTCGCGTCCGTTCTCCATCACTGTCGCCAAACCGCGAAGCGAGTCAGCGGCGTGCGAACGCAGTGCCGAGACGAGATCGTGGAACTCCTCGGACTCCCGGATCGCCTGCGCTGCATCGATCACTTCGTCGAGTGATTCCCCGCCGGCGCGAGCGCCCATCACATAGCCCGCTGCGAAGACCAGCAGTAGTCCCATTGCGCCCCTCTTTCTCGTGTCGCGCTCACAACGTTGATCCGTCGGTGGCCTGTGTCTGCGATTCGAGCTCGGCTTCGATCTGGACGCTCACGACCACATCGGGGTAGATCCGCAGCATCAACACCGTCGGTGAGACCACGCCGAAGTCGCGGATGTCGACGACTTGTTCGCCGCGAATGACCAATGAATGATCTGACGACATCGCCACCGAAACCGTGCCGTCGAGTGGTCTGCTGACGCCGTGAAACGTCACCTCGCCCATGAGCTGATAGCGCCCGGTCGACCCGAGCGCCGTACAGGCCCGCAGATCAAGGCTGACTGTGGGGTGTCGGCGTGCGTCGATTCGACGTAGCAACTCGGCGTCATAGAGGCTGTTGCCCGAGCGCAGTTGGTCGACTGCGATCTCGAGATGTGCCGCCGGAAACGGATCGGAACATACCCGCCGGCCGACGACGGCAACCTCGATGATTCCGCTGACGCCGATCGCCCCGAAGGTGATGGGACCGACGGAGGAGCGCGCATCGATCATCACCACCGAGCGGTCCGGCACGACGCGGAAGTGGCTGGTCGCGACAGGATCGAGATCAGCTCGGTCGGGTTCGTCATCGTCGATCTCGGGTCCGCCGCGCACCGCAGACAACGCCGACCCGCGTCCGCGCTCGATGCGCGAAGTCGACGACACTGCCGACCACGGCGTTGCGGTGACCGCGTGCCACCCACCCTCGACTTCGGCGAGAACCGCATCGACCGTTCCTGTGGCTACGTAGCGGCGCAGGACCCCGTCCAACCCGTCGCGTTCTTGCTTGATCACGCCCATCCACAGCCGCAACGCCTGTTCACCTTGTGCCGTCAAGTTGTACACCCGACGGTTCTGGCCGGCCATTGGGACCTCCGGCAATGATCCGATGAAGCCGTCGGCTTCGAGTTGGGCGAGCGCCCGGTAGACACTGGGCCGATCGACCCGGCCGAGCTGGAGCTCATGGACGCCCTTGGCGAGGCTGTAGCCGTGACGGGGTTCCTCGGCCAGCAACAGCAGAATCGCGGGGAGCAGAAAGTGGCGCGGCGCTGCGACTTCGAATCGGGAATGTCGGTTCGTCTGCCAGCTGACAGCAGTGGCATCGTGCTCGATCATTGCGGCCCCTCGATGTCTGTGCTCGACCGACGCAGTGGTTTTGCCCCGACCACACCTTCCTATATTCCGGTCGCATCTTTGTCAAGGCGATCAATTGCGGCGATGTTCTCTAAGCTCTCGCCGTGCACGAGCTCTCGATCTGCACCGCGATCGCCAAGATCGCCCACAAGGCCGCCGCCGGTCGACCGGTGGAACGCGTGCGGGTCGACATCGGCCACCTGCGTCAGGTCGTGCCCGACACGCTGCGGCACAGCTGGGAGATGGTGGTGTTCGGCACCCCCCTCGACAGCGTGCCGCTGGAGGTCCGCGAGGTCGCTGCAGTGATCGAGTGCCGTGCTTGCGCACGCCACACCACGCTCGACGATCCGATTTTGCGATGTGGCGTCTGCGGTTCGATTGAGACATTTGTGGTCAGCGGCGACGAACTATTGGTGACATCGCTTGATCTGACAGTCGACGCGACCTGAGAAGACATCACCATCAATGCAGCGAGAAGATCGCCTTGCGCAGTTCAGTGATGGTGTCGTCGAGGAGATCGATCGTGGTTTCGATTCGAGCTTGCGTCGGGCTGTCGACGACCTGACACGTCGCTTGCAACTGCAGACCAGCGGCGAAGAGTCGGTGGATCACCGTGTCGTAGAGGCCTTCGGCGATTCGCTCCCGCTCGTGGGCAACGGCTGCTGCGCACGCTTCCCTACGTTGCGCTTGCTGTGCCTGGCGTGAGATCGGCGTGTCACGACCTGGCTCGGTCGGCAGACGTGCCAGACGCATCTCGGGCACGGGGGGCCGGTCCTCCGGCTGGTCGTCGCCGCGACGACCCGTTACCCGCGCTGGCTCTTCGTCGGCGATCTCCTGGGTCTGTCTGCGGGACGGGGGAATGACACACCGTTCGTGATTGCACACGTCGAGGCTCCTCTGCGGAGAGGGCGCAACCAAGTGTCTGGAGCGGCGCACTGTACGCCGTAAGGCGGTGTCGGCGAGTATACCGCTCGCACTGAACGCGGTGCATCAGATCGGTGTCGGGCTGACATGGCACAGCGATGGTGCGTGCCGAAAGGTTGGCCGGTGTTGGCAATGGGTATTCGCGTCACCATGGCAGAAACCGATCAGTCGCCCGGCGTCGATGGAAGCGTCGAACGACAGCAATGGCTGGACCGCAAGCGGGAGCAGGTCGAGGCAGAGCAGGCCACGGGCTGGCATAAAGGTGTGTTCAGCGGACCATCCAACGCGTCGACCCACGCACCTGACTGGGAGCAGCGGCATTGGGCGAGTCGCGCACTGCAACGCGCCGGAGGAATTGCGGCGCATTCGGGCGCAGGGATCGTGGCGACCGTGCTCGTCGTGCTGTGGGCAGTGGTTGGATTCATCTTTGTATTTCCGCTGTGGTGGCAAACAGTGCTCTACAGCGTGACCGGATCCGTCACGTTCGTGATGGTCTTCGTGATTCAGCACGCACAAGAACGCCAAACCGCTGGAACGCAACGCAAACTCGACGAGTTGATCCGCTCGTCACGACACGCCGACAACAGCCTCATCGCAGTGGAGGAGGCTCCCGACGAGCACCTCCAGGCACTCGCTCATCTCAACCTTGCTGATCGCAAGCGGGCCACCGCCGACGACCAATCGGAACCCGGAGGAGGCACCGACCCACCAAGCTGAACCAGGGCGTCAGTGCGGTCAACGGTTGCGCTTGGGGTGCGGTACTCGTACGGTGCGTAGGTGCTTCCCCACATCAGCTCCGATGTAACGATGGGGTTCTACTTCTTTCCGCGAGGCGGTAGCGCTCAAGTTGTGCGTTATCTGTGCCGGGCACTTCTGGGCCCCCGGTGGACCCCTACGTTGTTCGCCGGGTCCGTCGGTACCGTCGGGGAGACCTCGAATGCATCCCGGTTCTTTGCCGGAGTCGATTGCGAAGTGCTCGACTATTCACCGGCTCTCGCGGACTCGCGCGCAGGTGGGGACCCGATGGCGGCGCACGTTCCGATGCACGCGTCGTACGAAGACAA
>JANMQX010000025.1:0-20022 GCA_031370745.1 Ilumatobacteraceae bacterium | reverse complement strand
TGAGATCGGCACCGGGATCGTCAACGTGTATTCGCGAACTGCGGCGCTGATGGCGATGACTGCGGCAGGCTGCGACTACGTCAGTGATGGCCGGTTCGTGCTGGGCCTCGGTGCCAGCGGGCCGCAGGTGATCGAGGGCTTCCACGGTGTCAAATACGAAAAACCGATGCAACGCATCAAGGAATACATCGAGGCCTGTCGCATCATCTGGAAGCGCGAAGAGAAGTTCGACTACCAAGGACAGACCTTCCA
Source organism: Ilumatobacteraceae bacterium (assembly GCA_031370745.1). GTDB lineage: Bacteria > Actinomycetota > Acidimicrobiia > Acidimicrobiales > Ilumatobacteraceae > JAENVT01. Next base: position 19,770 of record JANMQX010000025.1, on the reverse strand, counting down.
GGCGCCGCTGCCGCCGGGCGTGGGCACTGGGCTGGGCAAGCCGTTGAAGCTGATCAACCATCCGGTTCGCAGCGAGATCCCCATCTGGTGGGCGAGCTTGAAAGGTCTCAGCGTCACGGCAACCGCCGAGATCGCCGATGGCTGGCTGCCGATCATGTTCATCCCCGACAAGTACCATCAGGTGTGGGGCGATCAGCTGAAGGCCGGGTTGGCCAAACGAGATCCGTCGCGTCCACGCCTCGATATTTCGGCGGGCGGCATGCTGGCAATCGGGGAGGATCTGGTCGGCGACAAGCAAACGGCAATCCTCGATATCGCCAGGCCCAACACAGCACTGTACGTCGGTGGGATGGGTGCCCGCGGCAAGAACTTCTACAACGACATTTGCCGCGATTACGGGTACGAACAAGAAGCGGTCGACATCCAGGATCTGTACCTCGACGGCAACAAGGACGAGGCTGCCGCCCGCGTGCCGGGAGAATGGCTGGAGCTGTCGAACCTCGTCGGACCGGCGAGCTACATCAAGGATCGGGTGGGCGCGTACAAGGAGGCGGGGGTCACCGTGTTGTCGGTCAACCCTGTCGGGCCCGACGCCGTCCACCAGATCGAGACCCTCAGGGCGATAGTCGACGACGCCTGAATTCCGGTACCGTCAGGTCATGACGCAAATAACTGTTGGCGGCCTCGTCGCACCGGGCTGGGAGCCAGTCAAGGCAGCGTTCGAGAAGAACTTCGAGCTCGGTGAAGAGCTGGGGGCTTCGGCCGCGGTCTATCACCGCGGTGCCAAGGTGGTCGATGTGTGGGGTGGCTCGTTCGACCCGTCGGGCGACCGGCCGTACGACGATTCGACGTTGCAGTTGATGTTCAGCACCACGAAGGGCCTCGTCTCGATCGCCGTTGCGATGTGTGTGGAACGCGGCCTGATCGACTACCACGAGAAGGTCGCTACGTACTGGCCGGAATTCGCCGCGCACGGAAAAGGCGGCGCCACGGTCGCCCAGCTGTTGAGCCACCAATGTGGTCTCATTGCCCCGGATGGTCCGGTCACCATGGCCGACGCACTCGACTGGAAGACCATCACGGCCATGCTGGCCGACACGAAGCCCGACTGGCCGATCGGCTCCGGGCACGGGTACCACGCGCTGACGTTCGGGTGGTTGGCCGGTGAGCTCATTCGGCGCACCGACGGGCGCACGCCGGGTCAGTTCCTGGCCGACGAGATCGCTGGTCCGTTGGGTGTCGAGGTGTGGATCGGTTTGCCGGAGCAGATGGCGCCGCGGGTGTCGCCAATCGTTGGCCGCCCGATGAACGAAGACAATCCCGACCCGATCATCAAGGCGATGATCGAGATGTTTCTCGGGCCAGACACTCGCGGCGGGCGAGCTTTGTTCCTGAACGGCGTGTTCCGCGTCGACGATGCGTTCAATCAGCCAGAGGTCCATGCCGCCGAGATCCCGGCAGCCAATGGGATCGGCACAGCCGCGGCGTTGGCAAAGGTGTACGCCGCGACCATGGGCCCGGTCGACGGGGTGCGGCTGCTGCGCGACGATGTTCTCGACCAGGCGCGCACGACGATCACTCCATCAGGCGAACCCGACCTGTGCCTGATCATGCCGACCACTTTTGGCATGGGATTCATGACCCACGGCATGTTCACGCCGTACAGCGGACCGGGGTCGTTCGGCCATTCCGGCGCAGGCGGATCCAACGCCTTCGCCCAGCCAGAACGCCAACTGGCGGTCGGTTATGTGATGAACAAGATGGCTGCAAATCTTGCCGCCGACGCCCGCGCCCAACGAATCACCGACGCCGCCGCCGAGGTAGTCGACAGTCTGTAGCTGTTTCGGTTCGTTGTCGCAGCGGCCAACTACAACGGGCCGCGCAGCCACCACAGCCCCAATGCCCAGGCGATCATCAGCAGCACGACCGCGGCCAACACATACCGCCAGGTGAGCTCATGGATGGTGGGCACCGCCTCCCCCGTGGTCTGTTGGAGATTGGCGCGGATGTCGGCGTATGCCTTGGCCAAGTCAGCGCCCGACGGCGCAACGTAGGCCTTGCCGCCGGTGGCATCGGCCGCACTCTGCAGCTCATCGAGCTTCACCGGCACCGGATCGGTCTGACCGGTTTGCGGGTTGACGATCGCACCCGAGTCGGTACCGAAGGCGATCGTGTACACGTGCACATGAGCATCGGCGGCGATCTTGGCGCCGTCGGCTGTTGGCCGCCCGCGTGTCGTCTCGCCGTCCGAGAGCACCACCAACGTGCCGGGTGACTTGTTGCTCACGGGTTGCCCGCGCTGCAGGAGATGCACACCGGCTGCGATTGCATCGCCGATGGCCGTGCCTTCGCCGAGCTGCAACGCTTCGATCGCCTTGGTCAGTTGCACCCGATCGGTGGTCGGCTCGACGTCGGTACTGACCGTGCCGCTGAACGAGATCAATCCGACGTCGACATCGGCATCGACCGCGTCGACGAAATCCTCGCCCGCCTTCTTCGCCGCGGCCAACCGGTTTGGAGCGACATCCTCGGCCTGCATTGACAGCGACACGTCGAACAGCAACATGATCTTGCCGGCCGCCTCTGGCCGCACCGTCGAGCGCTCGACCGGCTGGGCGGCACCGAGCACTCCGATGGTCAACGCGGCGAGCTGTACTCCGGCTACCGCATGGCGTCGCCACCCTGGTCGCTTCGGCGCGATCTGATCGAGCATCTCGAGCTGCGTGAAACGCACGGTGTGCACCGCGCGGCGCCGTTGGGCCAGCAGGTAGGCAGCGGCCAGACCGGCGACGAGCACCAGCAACCACAGACGGCCGGGAGCAAGGAAGTCCCAACTCATCGATGGACCATCGCCGGCCGCAACCTCCGTCGGCGGACGTGAGCCGCGATCTCGGTCAGCCAATCACGGTCGGTCGACAGCTCCAGCCAATCGCTGCCGGAAGCACGGATGGTTTGCTCGCGTTGCGACCGGTTCTCTGCGGCACGCTCGGCAAATCGGCGTTGCACATCGGCAGTAACCATCACCTCGCGCGTCGCGCCGGTCGAGGGGTCGGAGAACATGACGAGACCGACTGGTGGCACGTCGAACTCGCGTGGGTCGACGATCCCGATCGCCAACAGGTCGTGACGCATCGCCAGGGCCGACATCGGCGATGCCCACTCCTCGCCGGCAAAGTCGGAGATCACGCACACGAAGCCGCGACGCTTGCTCAACGAGCCGACTCGATGAAGTGCCTCGGGCAGATCACCGCGGCCGAGACCTTCGGTGTCGGGCGAATCTGCGACGGCGCGCAGGATGGCCCGCACGTTGTCGCGTCCGAGTCGCGGCGGCGTGATCCGCACGTGAGGCCCGGCAATCAGAACGGAGCCGAGCCGGTTCTTGTTGCGGGCTGTCAGGAATCCGACAGTCGCCGCCGCTGCCAACGCGATCTGTGCCTTGGTGCTGTGCTGCGTGCCGAAGTGCATCGCCGCGGAGACGTCGACCACCATCCACGCCTCGAGATCTCGATCAGCGATCTGGTCACGCACGTGCAGTTCGCGCGTGCGGGCGGTGACGTTCCAGTCGATGCGGCGAACATCGTCGCCCGGTTGGTAGGTGCGCGATTCGCCTGGTTCGCTGCCGTGCCCAGGTGTGATGCCTTGGTATTGGCCGTGCAGTTGGCCGTCGAGGCGACGATTGATGGTGAACTCCAACGATCGCAGCAGTTCAGCGACCGACGCAGGGGTCGGCCCGCTGGGCCAATCGATCGTCGAACTCGCGGCCACTGTCAGCTCCGAGGAAATGTGTCGTTCGGCTTTGGTGATACCCACATCGTGGGCACCGTGCTGAGCACCCGGCTGAGGACGTGCTCGATAGAGATGTCGCGGGCCAGCGCGTCGTAGGTGAGGATCAATCGGTGGCGCAGGATCTCGGGTGCGAGGTCGAAGACCTCCTGTGGTGTTGCGTAGGTGCGACCGCGCAACAACGCCAGCGACTTTGCGCCGCGAACAAGAGCCAACGTCGCGCGCGGGCTGGCGCCGAGAGCGATCACCGGGGCAAGGTCGGCCATACCCGCCTGGGCCGGCGTGCGAGTGGCTTGCACGAGATCGACCGCGTATTGCTGAACGCTGCGATCGATGAACACCTGCGTGGCTCGCCGCTGAAGATCTGCGAGGCCGTCGAGGTCGATGACCTGGTTGGCGACGGGCGGCGAAACGCTCATGCGGTCGACGATCGTCATCTCTTCATCGGCCGACGGATGCGACATGGTGATCTTCATCATGAAGCGATCGCGTTGTGCCTCGGGAAGCTGGTACACGCCTTCGGATTCGATCGGGTTCTGCGTGGCGATGACGAAGAACGGAATCGGTACGTCGTAGGTCGTGTGACCGATCGTCACGTGCTGCTCGGCCATCACCTCGAGCAGGGCCGACTGCACCTTGGCCGGCGCCCGGTTGATCTCGTCGGCGAGCAAGAAGTTGACGAAGACGGGGCCCAGCTCGACATCGAACTTCTCGCTCGAGGAACGGAAGATGCGCGTGCCGACGATGTCGGAAGGCAGCAGGTCAGGTGTGAACTGCACGCGACCGAACGTGCCGCCGACGACTTTCGAGAGCGTCTCGGCGGCTAGGGTCTTGGCGAGACCAGGAACGCTTTCCAGGAGACAATGTCCTTGGCTGAGCAAACCAACCAACATGCGCTCGATCAATCTGCTCTGACCGACGATGACCTTGCGCAACTCGAAGAACACCCGCTCGACGATGAGCGCCGTGGCGTGGTCGTCCTGCGTCAGGTTGGTAGTAACCGTCATGGGGCTCCGCTCCTTCGGGCGGAACGGTATCAACGCGTGCAGGTTGTGAGGGCGCGGCTCGTCAACGAGTTGCGTGGGCGTCGAGCAACGCCGCCAGGCAGCTGGTGAGGCGGCGCGCCGTCGGCAGGTGCAGGTACTCGTTCGGTCCGTGGGCATTGGCGCCGGGGCCGAGAACGCCGGTGATCACGAACTGCGCGTCGGGAAACATTGCACCGAGCATGCCCATGAACGGGATCGAACCGCCCTCGCCGAAGGCACGCGATTCATGACCGAACACCTCCTCCGACGTTTCGTCGAGTGCGGTCTGCAACCATCCAGCAAACGCGGGAGCGTTCCATCCAGGACCAGAGTGGGCGTGGTCGAAGGTGACGCGGGCCCCGTATGGCGGATCCTTGGTCAGCACCGCTGCGAGCGCACTGAGCGCCGCTTCGTGATCGCACGTCGGTGGCAGCCGAACGCTGAGTTGCAGCGACGTGTGTGGCCGTAAGACGTTGCCGGCCGACTCGACTGGCGGGATGCCGTCGACTCCGGTGATGCTCAACGCGGCGTACCAGGTGCGTGCCAGCAGTTGCTCGGTGTGGTCGGCGACCATCGGGTGGGCGCCACTGACGAAGGGAAAGTGCCCGCCGATGGGAAAATCGGACGCTGTGTCGAAGGCTTGCTGACGCCGATCCGAAGGTATCTCGACATGCAACTCGGGCAGCAGCATCCTGCCGTCGAAGCTGTCCTCGACACGGTCGAGCAGCTCTCGGCAGATCCGGAACGACGATGGAACCACGCCGCTGGCCTCGCCGCTGTGCACACCTTCGGTCAGGATTTGCACGCGCAACGTGCCGCTGACGAGGCCGCGCAGCGATGTGGTGACCCAGAGCCGTTCGTAGTCGAGGCAGCCGGAGTCCAGGCACAACACCAGAGTCGGTGTTCCAATTCGGTCGGCGAGCTCGACGAGGTAGGCGGGCAGGTCGGGGCTGCCGCTCTCTTCGCTGGCTTCGATCAACACGACACAACGCGTGTGGCTGAGCCCGTTGGCCTGTGCTGCCTCGATTGCGAGCAATGAGGCGAACGCGGCGTAGCCGTCGTCGGCGCCACCTCGTCCATACAACCGGTCGCCTTCGATCACCGGCTTCCACGGGCCGAGATCCTGCCTCCATCCTGCCATCTCCGGCTGCTTGTCGAGGTGGCCGTACAAGAGCACGGTGTCGTCGGCGGACCCGGCGCCGAACGCGGGGATCTCCATCAGGATCACCGGCGTACGACCGGGCAGCTCGTGAAGCTCGACAATGAGACCTGCGATGGGGCGAGCCGCGCACCAGGCGCGGATCAGTTCGACGGCGCGGGCCATGTGGCCGTGCTCGCGCCATTGCGGATCGAACAGAACCGACACATTGGGAATGGCGATGTATTCGTGCAGCGTCGGCACGATCTCGTCGTTCCAGACTCGGTCGACATGATCGGTGAGGGAGTTGCTCGGCGCACCGCTCATCGACGTGCTCCGATGAGGCGCCCGATTGCTTCCTCGGCCTCGGCCATCATCGAGTGCAACAGCTCGGCCGCCGGCACAAGCGAATTGATCGCACCGACGCCTTGTCCACATGGCATGAACTCTCTGGATGCATCGACCTCGGTCCCGTCGGGGTAGCCGAGATGGTTGACGCCGGCCTTCGCCGACGCGACTGCCTGCGCGGGGAACGGCTGCAGCTCGTCGGGATGCATGTCGTAGTGGTTGGTCCACTCGTTGCGCACCACTCGGCAGGTCTTGCCCGTGTATGACCGACTGATCACTGTGCCGTCCTCGGCAGTTGCCAACAACGCCTCCTTGTAGCCGTTGACCGCTCGGGCTTCTGGCGTGGCGATGAACCGCGTACCGATCCAAACTCCGTCGGCGCCGAGCGCCAAGGATGCGGCCAGGCCACGGCCGTCGTACAGACCGCCTGCAGCGACGACGGGCACCTGATGGCCGACCGCGTCGACCACCTGCGGGACCAACGTCATGGTGGCAACGGTGCCGGTGTGGCCGCCGGCTTCGGTTCCTTGGGCGACGACGAAGTCGACCCCGCTGGCGACTGCGCTGAGGGCATGGCGAACCTTGCCGCACATGCTGCCGACGAGAATGTTCTTGGAGTGAAGCAGGTCGATTGCCTCGCGCGGAACGCCGAGGCCGGCGACGAACAGCTTTGCGCCACCGTCGACGACCGATTGGATGCCCTTGTCGACCTGACCCGGCAACGCGGTGAGCAGATCGACGCCGAACGGCTTGTTCGTCAGCTTGCGGACTGCCGCCATCTCGAGCGGCAGCTCGTCGGGTCGCATCGTCGAAGCACCCAGCGTTCCGATCCCGCCCGCTTCGCTGACGGCGGCTACCAATCGGTGATAGCTGACCCCTCCCATCCCGGCGAGCATGATCGGGTGTTCGATGTCGAGCAAGTCGGTCAACCGGGTGCGCATGCTCCGCACCGTATCGAATCCCATCCGAGTGTTTGCGTCCTGCGGCGCGCCATCGGAGTGTTCCAGCAACCCGAAGTGGAGTGTTCTGGCGCACCCTGGTGGGCGCCAAACACTCCACGTGCGACGTGTGATCACGGCCGATAGGGTTCGACTCGGCTTCCCCCGACGACCAGGTTTTGTCGAGGAGGAACGCATGATCGATCTCACACCGCAGGCCTTCGCGATCTTTCGGCGCCAGCACGGACACGCCTCGGTAGAGCAACTTTCGGACGCCGGTGTCAGTCGCAACGCCCGGCGCAGACTCGTCGAGGGTGGCGAGCTCGTTTCGGTTCACAGGAGTGTTCTGCGGATCAGCTCCGCGCCCCGAAACTTCGAATCACGGTGTGTCGCGGTCTGTCTTGCTCACCCGGCGGCGTTCATCACCGGCCCGTCCGGTGGTCGGATACTCGGGCTGCGCCGGATGCCTGCAACAGAACCGATTCACGTGTGCGTTCCGCACGGCGTGCACCTTTCCATCGGCAATGTTGTGTTGCGACAATCCAGAAAGGTGAGTTCCCTCGACTTCGTTCGACTGAGCAACGGCATCGTTATCGCCAGCGGGCCGCGTCTGGCGTTCGACCTTGCCAGGGATCTGGCACCGTTGGATCACGCCTCAGTCGTCGAGCAATTGATCCAGCGCAAGACATGCACGATGGGAACTCTTGGAGCAACGGCGCGCCGGCTCTGTCATCCGACTCGACCGGGATCGGAGCGGTTCGCTCGGACCCTGATTGCTCGCGGCGATCGAGCTGCATCGGAGTCGCATCCGGAAGTCGTACTCGCCGAAGCGCTCAGAGCGCGCGGCATACCCGTGCAGCCGCAGTTTCGAGACCTCGACCTCCCAAATGGGTCCAGCCTGCGGCTCGACCTCGCGGTTCCAGCGGCCCGTTGGGGTATCGAGATCGACGTTCATCCCGACCATCTGCTGCTCGATGGAACGACGAAGGACAAACGTCGCGATCGTCAGTGCCATCGAATTCGTTGGCAGATCGAACGGGTCACGGAAATCGACCTGCTCGACCTCGACGGCTTGGTGGATGAGTTGGTCGAGCTCTACGCAGAACGGATCACCCCCGCTGCCTAGCTCCTGTGGAGTTGTTCGGCGCACCCTGGTGGGCGCCAAACACTCCACAGAGGTCAGAGTTGGTAGGGGCCGGGTTGGTGGAAGAGGTGGCGGTGCCAGCGTGAGGGGGTCAACGCAATGGCGCGAGGTTCGTCCTCGAACATCCAGCGGGCGAAGTTGCGGCGCGACCATTCACTGGAGGCCAGCAGGCGGATGGCACCTCGTGCTCCCAGCTCGTGGCTCAGAACCTTGCTGAGCCATGTCGACATCTTGTGATCGGCGAGCAGGTGATGTCGCACCGTGGATCGATATCGGCATCCAACCTCGAGCGCGTCGAGCGCACCGCCAGCGATGATCGCTTCGGCGGCAAGACGCGCTGTCAGCACAGCTTGGCCGATGCCCTCGCCGGTCATCGTGTCGGTGGCCATCGCCGCATCGCCGACGAAGCACACCCGGCCAGAGGTCAACGTGGCGCGATCGATCCCGGCAGGAATCGGCCAAGCCGTGTGGCGGTCCTCCAGTTCGTAGCCCGCCCCGAGTGCCTCGACGACGTGGGGACGCTGTAGGAGGTCGTCCCACTCCTGCTTCATGTCTCGAACCCGTCGCACTCCGTCGCGCTGCACCCCGAAGCCGACGTTGGCGCGCCCATCCGGAAGCGGAAAGCTCCACATGTACCCGGGCAGCAGGTCGGGCTCGAACCAGACGATCAGCCGTTCGGCGGCCGGCCCGGTGACCTTGCGCGCGTATTGCCGGAATGCGTGCCACTCGCCGAGGTAGCCGGACTCGCCGACGCCCAGGGCCTTGCGCGTCGCCGACCACATTCCGTCTGCGGCGATCACGTATCGAGCGGTGATCGTGCCGAGGTCGACCACGTCGACCTCGACGGACGATTGTGCAACGCGGATCCCGCCAAATGCGTGGCCCTGATGCACCACCGCTCCGGCGTCGACGGCGAGGTCGACAAGCGCTGCATCGAGTTCGCGCCGCGGCGTCGTTGCCGCGAAGACTCCATCAGGCGGCAACGGGACGCAGACTTCGCGTCCGCTCGGCGATCGCAGCCACGCGGCATCGACCGACTTCCAGTTCGGCACCATCGTCGGTGTCAGACCGAGAGCCTCGAGCTCGCGCAACGCGAGCGTCGTGAGACCGTCGCCGCAACACTTGTCTCGGGGAAAGATCGACTTGTCGATGACGACGACCGAACGCCCTGCGCGGGCCAACAGCGTTGCCGCGGTCGCGCCGGCCGGGCCGGCACCGATGACGACCACATCCGCGACGTCGGCGGAGGCAGGCGCGGTCATCCGCGAAGGCTAAAGGGTGACGACGCCAAGTCGTCGCGCCGGCTTGAGGATGGGCTTCCACACCTCGCGCTGCGCCACGGCCCGCGCACGGATCTCGGGCAACAGCGGATACAGCGTGTTGCCAGGGCACTCGGTGAACGACATGTCGCGGTGGCCGGCGATGGTGTTGGTGGTGATCGGCGTACCCGCCGGCCAACGTTGCGATCCTCTCGAGATGAACGAGGTCGTTGCACCGTTGCCGATGTCGATGGCGTACCGATCACTGAGCCATGCCAGCACCTTGACGAGCGAGCCCTGGGCGGCTGCTGTCGGCAATTGCGAGGTGAAGTCGCCGAGCAGGCAGATCAACTGCGCGAATCCCTGGCTGCCGCCGGTGGCGTCGGCCACCACCGGCCCCGTCAGTGCTCCGGCCCGGCCTTCCCACACGTCGCCGTCGCGCCCGATGAAGAACTCGTAGCACACGTCGCTCCAACCCTTTGCCGCGCTGGTGTGGAAGGCGTACGTGCCCTGGATCAACGCGGCCGCGCTGCTGTATGCGTTCGATGACGCGGTGTGGTGGACGAGCAGGAACTGCGGGGTCTCGACCTCGATCGGTCCCGCGGGCGGGAGGTTGGCACCCCATGCGTCGCGTGGATAGATGAACAAGCCAGGAAGCACCTCGACCGCTGGCACGGCTGGGCCGACCGCTGCCTGCGCCTCGCCGGCCGTTCGCGCCCCGACGGCGATGGCGGAGCCAACGACCATCGCCCCGGCGATGGTTGCACCAACGGTGATCGCCTCGGCGATGGCATCGCGGCGAGTCATCCCCGCAGTCGACTGGCAGTCACACATCGGTGCCACTTTATGATTCGCGTATTCCAATACCTAGTCGAGGGGTCCTGCCCAATGAGCAAATTATGTGAAGGCCGAATCGCCATCGTGACGGGCGCCGGTCGCGGGATCGGACGCGAGCACGCCCTGAGCCTCGCTGCTCATGGTGCCAAGGTCGTCGTCAACGACTTGGGCGGCAACGTCGACGGTTCAGGTGGGGACCTCAGCCCGGCCGAACAAGTTGTGCAGGAGATCAAGGCGATGGGCGGCGAGGCCGTGGCCAACGGCGACAGCGTCTCGTCGTGGGAGGGCGCTCAGCGGTTGATCAACACGGCGATCGAGACCTTCGGCGATCTTCACGCCGTCATCAACAACGCCGGCATTCTGCGCGACCGAATGCTGACCAACATGACGGAGGAGGAGTGGGACGCGGTCATCAACGTCCACTTGAAGGGCACGTTTGCTCCCAGTCGATGGGCGGCCGCCTACTGGCGCGAGCAGGCCAAGGCCGGCAAGCCGGTCGACGGTCGCATCATCAACACCACGTCGGTCAGTGGCATCTACGGCAATCCAGGCCAGACCAACTATGGCGCCGCAAAGGCGGGCATTGCTGCCTTCACCACCATCGCCGCGCTGGAGATGGCCCGGTACGGCGTGACGGTGAATGCCGTCGCTCCGGTTGCGTTGACGCGCATGACCGAAGGACTTGGCCCGGCTCCGGAGACCGACGAGGAGCGCGAGATGCGTTCCCCGCGTTGGATCGCGCCGATCGCGACGTGGTTGGCCTCGGCCGAGTCGAAAGACATCACCGGTCGGGTGTTCGAGGTCAGCGGGAACGTGTTGGCGATCGCCGAGGGTTGGGTGCGCGGCCCGAGACAGTCCCCGATCGAAGACCCGTCAGCACTTGGTCCGATCGTGCGCGAGTTGGTGGCAAAGGCACGCCTCAACTCCGGCATGGACGGCGAGCCCGGAGGATGGCCCCAGCCGCGCTGAGCGTGTGGCGTTCATTCGAACCGCACCAATCCCTGATCGATCACCGCCCGATCATTGACGGAGGTCGTGAACACCGCGGTTCCTTGGCTGGTTTCCCACATCGCCACCGTCAGCGCGTCGCCCGGCAACACGGGCGAGGCGAAGCGCCCTTCGATGTGGTGGAACCGACTTGCATCGCCGTTGCAGAGGCTGTGCAACAGAGCGCGACCGGTGAATCCGTACGAGCACAGGCCGTGCAGGATGGGACGCTCGAAGCCACCCATCGCCGCGAACGAAGGATCGCTGTGCAGCGGATTGCGGTCCCCTGTGAGCCGGTAGATCAATGCCTGGTCGGGCGATGTCTGGTACGTCACTTCGTGATCCGGAGCGCGATCTGGCGGCACGTTCTGCGGGCCACTGGGGCCTCGATCGCCGCCCCACCCGCCTTCGCCGCGAATGAACACCGACGACAGGCTCGTGTACATCGGATGACCGTCGGCCATGTCAGTGGCGACTGTCTCACTGACGACCACTGCGGCCTTGCCCTTGTCGTGCATCGCCACAACCCGGCTTTGCAGATTGACCGAGCCGGCAACAGGGAGTGGCTTGTGAAAGGTCACGGCCTGTTGGCCATGAACCAGCAACGCCGGGTTGATCGTCCCGATGTTGCGCTTCGCCGATCCGCCGCCCCAGCCAATCGTCACGGCAAACGTCGGAAACACCTGTTGCTCGATGCCGTTCGTGTTCTCCGTCGTGTAGGCGAGCTCGTCGGTGCCCGCGCCGATCCCAACGGCGTACAGCAACGCATCCTTCGACGTCCACGATGCTTCGTACGGTTCGCCGACACTTCCGACAGCTTCCGGGTTCAGTGGCATCTGTTGTCTCCCATGGCTCGTGACATGAGACTGGTTCTAGTCGATGACAGCGTCAGCCCTGACGACGGAGATGTCAACCGCCGGGGTGTGGGCGTCGTGGGCTCGCACTGCCTGTCGCACTCGATCCACCAATCGATGGATGGTCAGCACCGACAGCGATCGTTCGACGGTGATCGTGACGTGAATCCGCTGATATTCGCGCCGCACGGTGATGTCGTCGACGCCGTGCCCGACTTGCTTGCGAACAGCAGCGACGTAGCCGGCCTCGACCTCGCGTCGGGCGACAGCAGCGGCGATCTCCGTGCTCTCCCCGGGGCCGAACTCGTCACCCGGATGCAGGGTCACGAGCGGAACCCGATGCCGCAGGGCACACACCGCTGCCATTTCGTTGAGGCCCTGCACGTCATCACGGTGCCGTGCAAGCACGGCAACATCGATGTGCTGCATCAGCGGGCACTCGGCGTTCGACTCGACTCCAATGCACGGCCCACCCTTTGAGTCCGTGCAGGAGATCACTTCGTGGCCGTCGCGCACCAATCGATGCTCCAGGGTGGCGGCGATCCCTGGCGTCGATTCGATCACGAGTACATCCATGCCGTCAGTAGAACGCTCTCACACAGCAAGGTCCAGGGTCCCGAGTCACTTCTACGGCCCACGCCGCGGTGGTCAGGTGGTAGCAGTCGACCCGGGAAGCGCCGTTCGCAGTTCGGAAACCGCTTTGTCGATCGTTACGTCGCGCCGTTCTCCCGAGCGTCGATCCTTGACCTCGACGACTCCCTCGGCGAGTCCGCGTCCGACGACAACGATCGTTGGCACGCCGATCAGTTCGGCATCGTTGAACTTGATTCCAGGCGACACCCCGACACGGTCGTCGAGCAAGACGCGTAGGCCGGCGGCTTCGCACTCGGTCGCCAAGCGTTCGGCGGCGGGAAACTGCGGGTCTGCTGCCTTACCGGTTGCGACGATGTGCACATCCGCTGGTGCGACTTCGTGCGGCCAGATGAGCCCCTTCTCGTCGTTGTTCATCTCGGCAATCGCGGCAACGGCACGCGACACACCGATGCCGTACGAGCCCATCGTGACCACCTGCTGCTTGCCGTTCTGATCGAGCACGTTGAGACCGAGCGCTTTGGCGAACTTGCGTCCGAGCTGGAAGATGTGGCCGATCTCGATGCCGCGGGCGATCTCGAGCGGGGATCCGCATCGGGGGCAACCATCGCCGTCCATCACCTCGGCAGCCTCGACGGTGCCATCGGCGACGAAGTCGCGGCCGGCGGTGAGGTACAGGACGTGGCGACCGGGCTGATCGGCGCCGGTGACCCATTGCGTGCCGTCAACGATGCGCGGGTCGATGAGGAATCGGATCCCGGCTGGCTTGTCGGCGCCCAGCGCGCCTGGACCGATGTATCCCTTGACGAGGTGCTTGTTGGCAGCGAAGTCCTCTTCGCCGAACGGTAAGACCTCGACGGGGTGCAGCTGGGCCTCGAGTCGTTTCATGTCGACCTCGCGGTCACCGGGAACGCCGACTGCGAGTGGTTCGACGCGCCCATCGGGATGGCGGAGCTTGACGATCACGTTCTTCAGGGTGTCGGCCCCAGTCCATTCACGATCCGCTCGGCGCAGATCGTCGCGACTGTTGATCAGATCGACCAACGTCTGAATGGTCGGCGTGTCGGGGGTGTCGGCTATCAGCGCCGGGGGAGCGTTGTCGTAAGGAATGGATTCCGGCACCGCAACCTGCACCGCCTCGGTGTTGGCGGCGTAGTCGCAGTTGGTGCAGCGGACGTAGGAGTCCTCGCCGACCTCCATCGGCGCCAGAAACTCCTCGCTCGCCGATCCGCCCATCGCACCACTCATCGCCCACACGATGACGTAGGGCAGGCCCAGCCGGTCGAACGTGCGTTGGTAGGCGACGCGGTGTCGTTGGTAACTGGCCTCGAGGCCCTCATCGGTGAGATCGAAGCTGTAGGAGTCCTTCATCACGAATTCACGACCGCGCAGCAGGCCGGCACGCGGCCGGGCCTCATCGCGGAACTTGGTCTGGATCTGGTAGATCACCAGGGGCAGGTCTTTGTAGCTGCTGTAGAGATCCTTCACGAGCAGTGTGAACATCTCTTCGTGCGTCGGTGCCAACAACATGTCGGCACCCTTGCGATCCTTCAGGCGAAAGACGTTGTCGCCATAGTCGGTCCACCGTCCCGAGAGCTCGTACGGCTCTCGGGGCAGGAGTGCTGGGAAATGGACTTCTTGGAAGCCGGCCCGGTTCATCTCCTCGCGCACGACCCGTTCGACGTTCTGGTACACGATCCAGCCGAGCGGCAGCCAGGTGAAGCCGCCCGGCGCAGCGCGGCGTATGTATCCGGCGCGCACGAGGAGCCGGTGGCTGGCTACCTCGGCGTCGGCGGGGTCCTCGCGCAGCGTACGCAGGAACAACGTCGACATTCGGAGCACGGTGGGTACCTCATTGTGGTGGTTGGCGGATTGTTCGTGACGTACGCGAGCAGGCTGCGGGGCGGCGGCGAAACACTACCCGCCGCCCGATATACTCGATCGGTCCTTTGAAGTTCGATGAACCGAAGGCGTGGGCTCCTCGGGGTCCACGCCTTCTTTACTGATAGGCCCGATGTCGGGCGAGAAACAAGCCTACGAGAGAGACAGGAAAGGAGAGACAGATGAGTGACACCAGCACGTTGAAGAAGGTCGAGCGCCTCATTGTTCCCATCGTCTCCGATCTCCAGCTCGATCTCTACGACCTCGAGTTCCGCGGTGGCACGTTGCGCGTGACGATCGACCGTCCAGCCGGCGTCGCCGAGGGCCTCGACATGGAGGCCATCGCGCTCGCGTCTCGCCTGATCGGACGCGAGCTCGACCACGACGATCCGATGGGTGGCCACTACACGCTCGAAGTCACCAGCCCAGGGCTCGAGCGCAGTCTGCGCACTCCAGCTCATTTCCAGCGCACGATCGGCAAGACAGTGGCCCTGCGCTTGCGCGACATCGTCACGCCGGAGGGTGAGCGCAGCGAGCGCCGCCTGCAGGGCGTGCTGGTCGCCGCCGACGAGCAGTCGGTCACAATCCAACTCAACGACGCCGCGCAGACAGAGCGGAGCGTGCCCTACGACAAGATCGACCGAGCCCGGACGGTTTTCGAGTGGGGACCCGCGCCAAAGCCCGGCAAGGCGCCGAATGAGACGAAGAAGAAGGTCCCGGAGACCAGTCGCGAACGGCGCGCCGAGAAGCGCAGCGGAATGCAGGCGACTGAGAAGCAGAAAGCCGCAGGAGGTTCCACATGAGTGGTCTCGACATGTCAGAAGCAGTGCGAATGTTGGCCAACGAGAAGAACATCTCGGTCGACACCTTGCTCCACGTTCTCGTCGATGCACTTGCAACGGCGTACAAGCGGCGTCCAACCGCGGCCGAAGAGGTGATGGTCGAGGTCAACCCCGACACGATGGAGTTCACCTTCACGGCCTATGACGTCGACGAAGACGGCAACTGGGTGAACGAGCGCGACGACACGCCGAAGAAGGAAGAGATGGGCCGCATTGCTGCGCAGACCTTCCGCCAGGTCATGAGCCAGCGCATCCGCGAAGCCGAGCGCGATCGCAAGTTCGAGGAGTACGCCAATCGCGAAGGCGACATCGTGACCGGCATCATCCAACAGACGGATCAGCGATACACCTTGCTCGACCTCGGTCGGGTGGAGTCGTTGCTGCCGCAGGCCGAGCAGGTTCCGTTCGAGCGGCCGGTTCCCGGCGATCGCGTCAAGGCCTACATCGTCGAGGTCCGCAAGACCGCCAAGGGTCCGCAGATCGTCGTCAGTCGCACCCACCCAGGTCTGATCAAGCGCTTGTTCGAGCTCGAGGTGCCCGAGATCGCCGATGGCATCGTCGAGATCAAGGCTTGTGCCCGCGAGCCAGGGCATCGCACCAAGATCGCGGTGTGGAGCAACGACCACAACGTCGATCCCGTCGGCGCATGCGTGGGAGCCAGGGGCGGGCGTGTTCGCATGGTCGTCAACGAACTGCGTGGCGAGAAGATCGACATCGTGCCGTTCAGCGAGGATTTCGCCGACTACGTCGCCAAGGCGCTGTCGCCGGCCAAGGTCAAAGAAGTCATCATCAGTGACGATGGCACCCAGGCCGATGTGATCGTTCCCGATCACCAGCTCAGCCTGGCGATCGGCAAGGAGGGCCAAAACGCCCGCCTCGCCGCCCGCCTCACCGGTGTGCGAATCGACATCCGTGGCGAAACGCAGGCACCAGAGGGCGAATATGCCGACGCCGATTATGAAGAAGGTGAGTGGGTCGCCAACGCCGAAAGTGGCGAGATGGAGTGGCACGCCGCCGACGGCAGTGTGATGACCCAGGATCAATGGAATGCGCAGGCAGCCGGCGAGGCTCCGGTTCCCGACGCAGCCCAGCCTGAGCAGGTCGAGGCACCCGACACCCCGGTCGAGGTTCCAGCAACACCCGGAGCCACAACAGAGGGAGTTGGTGACAACGCAGGAGAATGATCCACGCCCGTATCCAGACCTCGCGGTTCCCATCCGCATGTGCATCGGATGTCGCAGCCATCGTCGCCAAGAGCAGCTCATTCGCTGCGCGTGGGGAACGGATGGACCGGCGATCGGTCGCACAGTTGCGGGTCGCGGCGCTTGGCTGTGCTCGATCGATTGTTTCGACACCGCCGTGCGACGCCGGGCCTTCCCACGTGCCTGGCGCTGCGACGTGCCGGGTTCCACACTCGATGCGTTGCGGATCGCGTTCGAAAGCGTTATCACCAACATGAGAGACTTAACGGCTGTCGGAACAAACTCCGGCACGCCGATGCCAACGAAAGGCTGAACTGGTTTTGGCGAAAAACATGCAAGTGCACGAGCTCGCCAAGAAGCTCGGAATGACAAATGCCGAAATGATGGCGCTGTGCGACACCATGGGTGTGGGTGTGAAGACCCACTCGAGCACCCTCATCGAAGCGCAGGCCGATCGGCTAGAGCGTCGCGCCGTCCGTGATGGTCTGACTCGCGAAGAGCAACCCGAGGAAGTCAAGCCTGTCAAGAAGGCTGCGGCAAAGAAGGCTGCTGCCGGCAAGGCAGCGCCGGTCGAGGCCGCCCCAACCGACGCGGAGGCCGACGCCACGGTCAAGAAAGCTGCCGCCAAGAAGGCCCCTCCCGAAGCTATCGAGGTTGAACCGAAGCCGGAACCCGTCGTCGCCGCTCCTGAGCCGGCGGTGGTCGCCGAGCCGGTCGCGGTTCCGAAGGCCGAACCAGAGCCAGTTCGTGTCGCAGAGCCGGCACCGGCGCCAGAGGTCAGCGCACCGCCGGCCGAGCCTGCGGTGCACGACGACGACGAGCCGCGTCGCATCACCAGCACCAGGCCGGTGCCGGGCGAAAGTCGTCCGATTCCCGTCGCGCCTGTTGCTCCTGCCGCGACCGCTCCAGCACCAGTCGTGCATGTCGCCCCTGTCGTTCCCGTCGCCGCTCGACCGCTTCCAGTCGAAGGGCGTCCGGCGGCTCGCCCGGCAGCATCAGCCGCACCGGCTCCAGCAGCTGCCGCCCGCCCCGCTGGTCCACCGCCCGGTCGCCCGGCATCGTCGACCGGACGGGCGATCCCACCGCCACCCGGTGGGGCTCGACCGATGTCCTCGTCGGGTCGACCCATTCCACCGCCCCCCGGCGGTCTGCGGCCGACGGGTCCCAGCGGCGCCCGCGCCGGTGGCCTCAGCGGTCCGCGTCCCGGCGGCGGCTTCAGTGCCCGACCCGGCGGCCCCGGCGGGCCCAGCGGCGCGCGAACGGGCACCGGCGGTCCTCGTCCGGCAGGCCCAGGTGGCGCCCGCCCAGCGTTCGGTGCACAACGTCCAGGCGGCGGCTTCGGCGGTCCGCGTCCCGGCCCCGGTGGGCCTGGTGGTGGTCCCGGCGGCGGGCCCGGCGGTCCGCGCCCAGGTGGCGGCGGCCCTCGTCCAAACGGTCAGCGCCGCGCTCCCCGCAAGAAGAGCCGTGCTCGTCGTCGTCGTGACTTCGACGACATGCAGCCGTCGTACAACTCCAACTACACCGCCACCAACGCCCCCGTGCCTGAGGGCACGATCATCGTCGAGCGCGGCGTGTCGGCACAGGAGTTCGCTCCGAAACTGAACCGCACCGCGGCTGACGTCATTCGCTTCCTGCTCCAGAACGGTGAGATGGTCACCGCGACCATGACGCTGACCGACGAGCAGATGGAACTGTTCGCACTCGAAGTAGGCGCAGAGGTCCTGCTGGTCGAGCCGGGTCAGCAAGAGGAGCTCGAGCTCCAGGCAATGTTCGACGACAGCGACGACGACGACGAGACGTTGCAGTCGCCACGCGCTCCTGTCATCACCGTGATTGGTCACGTCGACCACGGCAAGACCACCCTGCTCGACCGCATCCGCCATGCGAACGTCGTTGCCGGCGAAGCCGGCGGCATCACGCAACACATCGGCGCCTACATGGTCGATCGTGACGGTGGCAAGGTCACCTTCATCGACACTCCCGGTCACGCCGCGTTCACGAAGATGCGGGCCCGCGGAGCCCAGGTCACCGACATCGTCGTGCTGGTCGTCGCCGCCGACGACGGCGTCATGCCGCAGACGATCGAGGCCATCAACCATGCCAAGGCCGCTGATGTGCCGATCGTCGTCGCAGTCAACAAGATCGACAAGGACAACGCCGACCCCGGTCGGGTCCTCACCCAACTCGCCGAGTACGAACTGGTGCCAGAGGCGTGGGGTGGCGACACCATCGTCGTCGAGATGTCGGCACAACAGAACGTCGGCGTCGACGAGTTGCTCGACCAGTTGCTGGCTGTCGCGGAGCTCGAAGAACTGACCGCCAATCCGGCGGGCCGGGCCAAGGGCATCGTGCTCGAAGCCAACCTCGACACCGGTCGTGGCCCGGTCGCCACCGTGCTGGTCGACAAGGGCACGCTGAAGGTCGGCGACCCCATCGTCGCCGGTGGCGCGTGGGGCCGAGTCCGAGCAATGATCGACGACAAGGGCCAACAGATCAAAGAGGCCGGCCCATCGATGCCGGTCCAGGTGTTGGGTCTGCAGAGCGTTCCGAACGCCGGCGACGAGTTCCGCGCAGCCGACAACGAAAAGACCGCAAAGACCGTCGGCGAGGCGCGCGAGCAGCGGCAACGCCTGAAAGCTCAGCGCGGTGACGCTCGCGTCCAAAAGGGCGTCAAGCTCGAAGACATCTTCAGTCAGATTCAGGCCGGCGAGGTTGCCACGCTCAACATCGTGCTGAAGGCCGACGTGCAGGGCTCGCTCGAAGCCGTTACCGAGTCGCTCCGCAGGCTCGAACGCGACGAGGTCAAGTTGGCGTTCGTGCATCGCGCCGTCGGCGGTATCACCGAGAACGACATCAGCCTCGCCTCGACGACCAATGCAACGCTGATCGGCTTCAACGTGCGCCCCGACCGCAAGGCCCGCGACATGGCCGAGGCCGAGCA
>JANMQX010000437.1:0-19225 GCA_031370745.1 Ilumatobacteraceae bacterium | reverse complement strand
TCAACGCGCTCCGAGCTCGCATTCAGGCAGAGATCGACGACGGCCACTCACTGGCCGCCCAGTTCGCGCTCGGGATGCACGGCGAGATCGTCGAGACCGGGTCGTTCGGCGGGGCATCGCCCGAGTCACGGTTCGTGATCTTCTCGGCGACGAAGACCATGGTGGCGATGGCGTTGCTGCCCCACCTGGCCGACGGAAGCGTCGAGCTCACCGCGCCCGTCGCCCGTTACGTGCCGGGCTTCGGCGACAACGGCAAAGCGGGCGTCACCGTGCTGCAGCTGCTGACCATGCAAGGCGGCTTTCCGCAGGCCGTCATCGGCCCGGACCGCTGGGGAAGCAGCGATGGCCGTCGCCAGCAGTTCTCGGAATGGGAGCTGGCGTGGCCATCCGGCACTCGGAGCGAATATCACCCCATCGCCGCGCACTGGGTGATCGCCGAGCTGATCGAGACGATGTCGGGCAGCCCCTACGCGGACGTGGTCAACGAGGGCGTTGCGGCTCCGGCCGGCGCGGCCGACGTGCTCGGGCGATCCGAAGACGGCGACGTCGTGACGATCCGCACCGCCGGCTCCGTGCCTTCCCAGCAGGACCTCCTCACCGAATTCGGTCGAGCCGACCTCGTGCCCGACACGACGGTTTCGCCCGAGCTGCTGTTGAGCCTGAACGACCCGCGTGCCCAGGCTGCTGCCATTCCCGGTGGTGGTGGGATCGCCAGCGCGACAGACGTCGCCCTGATCTACCAGTCCTTCGTCAACAACCCCGGCGAGGCCCACCCCTCCGACTGGCTGGCGGACGCGACCGGCACCATCCGAAACGGCAGCATCATGGTCAACGACGGCACGCCGGCCAACCGAACGATCGCCGGCGTCGTGGCCGGCGCCGACGGCATGAACGACTATCGCTGGTTCCCCCACGCACCGCGTGCGTTCGGGCATGCTGGCGCCGGCGGACAACTGTGCTGGGTCGACGCCGAGTCCGGCATGTCGTTCTGCTTCCTGCACGACACGTTGCAGCTCGATCCCAGTCATGACCTGCGACGCTGTCGCGAGTTGAACGCGTTGGCCACCGCTTGCGTCCGTCCGTAGCATCGTCTTGGTGAACGACGACCCCCTCGAGCACGGTCTACATCAGCGCGGCATCCTCGCCGGCGTCACGGCATACCTCGTGTGGGGAGCGCTCACGCTCTACTGGCGTCACCTCGAGCGCTTCGATGCAGTCGAGTTGATCGGCTGGCGAGTGATCTGCTCGGCCGTGATCATGGCAATCGTGCTGTCCGTGACCAAGCGGTGGCAGCATCTCCGACCGATACTCGGCGATCGACGATTGCTCGGGTCCGTCGTGTTGTGCGCAATCATCCTGACGATCAACTGGACGACGTACGTGTGGGCTGTCGTGCACGACCACGTGATCGAGACGGCACTCGGGTATTTCCTGTCGCCGCTCGGCACGATCGCACTGGGCGTTGTGGTGTTGCACGAGAAGCTCAGTCGCGCCCAGAAGTTCGTGTTCGCGCTCGCCCTCGTCGCGGTGGGGATCCTGACGTTCAGCTACGGCCGCGTGCCGTGGCTTGCGTTGATCATCGCCGTCTCCTGGGTTGCCTACGGCTACCTCAAGAAGCATGTGCCACTGACGCCGGTCGAGAGCATGGCCGCCGAGAGCTTCATCGTGTTCGTGCCGGCCATCATTGCCGTCACGATCCTTGCGGGTCGGGGCAGCAGCATTCCGCAGACCGCCACGGGCGCCCAGTTCGCGCTTGTCCTGTGCAGCGGCTTCGCCACGATCGTGCCGCTGACGTTGTTCGCGTACGCCGCGCAGCGGATGCCGTTGACGGTGATGGGTCCGCTCAACTACATCGTCCCCACGATCAACTTTGGCCTGGGTTGGCTCGTCTTCCACGAGGCGCTGCCTACGTCGCGAGTAGTCGGATTTGCACTGGTGTGGCTAGGTCTGGCGATCGCCACTGCCGACGCCGCCCGACGCTCGCGGATCAGATCAATGGCAGCTGAACCCGTTCTGGCGTAGGTATCGGCCACACTGATGGCCGACCGAAGGGACACCACAATGAAACGTCTTGGTGCTGCTGTGTTCGCATCCATCGCCACGTTGGGCCTGTTGTCGGCTTGCGGTGACGAGAAGTCTGCCTCGCCAGGCACCGCGTCCAACTCCGTACCCTCGACAGGGTCCATCTTCCCGGAGCAGACCACGACGGTATCCGCACCGGCGGGCCAGTCAGGTGTCACGGTGCCGCAGGCGACGATCGATCAGATGATCGCGCAGCTCGCGGCCAACGGATTGAAGGTTGACAAGGCCTGTTTCACCGCGTTGTTGAAAGACCCGGCGCTGCTCAAACTGGTGACGGCCAGCTCCAGTGGGACGCTCTCGCCCGATGTGATCCAGAAGTTCATCGGTTGCATCGGCACGTGATCCGAGGGCGAAGTGACTAGCTTTCGAAATTGGTGATCGGATCGCCGACTTCGGTGAACGTCTGCGAGGCGCTGCTCCATTGCAGGACCTGCAGCGTTTGAAACGCAAACGGATCCTCGGCGCCCTTCATCTTGTACTGCACACCCTGTGAGTTCGTCGATAGGCGAGCCAACGACGGCGTGAACGTGAGGTTGCGCGCCGCCTCGATGATCGACTTGCGGCTGAGGGTGCCCGTCTTCAGCGCGGCGTTCAAGATGGCAACGGTCGTCTCGCCAACACTCCAACCAGCTTCGGTCACACCGGGATCGCCATCAAGACCGGCGGCGCTGTAGGCGTCGATGAATGCTTTGACGCCGGGGTTCGCGGCGTTCTTCGGGTCGTTTGAATCGACAAGGTTGTTCGAGGTGTAGACGCCGTCGGCGGCAGGCCCGGCGAGGCCGAAGAACAGCTTCGAGGCGCAGGTGTTGGTGATGAACACCAGTGGCACCCATGCCGCGTTCTGCGCCTTGGCGCTGGCCAACTCGGTCAGGAAGGCCGGGCATTGCAGGCCCAACGGAACTGCAATGATCGCGTCCGGCGCCTTGCCTGCCATGTCGGCGACCTGCGTGACGGGTTGGTCGTAGACGTTGGGTTCGATGGTCTGCTCGTCGACGACCTGCAGACCAAGAAGATCCGCCTGCTTCTTGAAGGCGTCGACATAGGCCTTACCGAGGTCGCTGTTGACCGAGTACAATCCCACCTTGGCACCGGGCTTCATTTCCTTCAGTTTGGTCGCATAGATCGACGCTTCGATGTCGTAGGGCACGAGCGCGCCGGTAGTCCACGGGAAGTCGGCGATCTGGCCCCATGCCGGCGACCCCGTGAGTGCCTCGAGCTGTGGGATGCACTCGTGGTTCAGCTTTTCGCGCACGGCAAGGTTGTCGGGCGAGCCGACGATGCCCGAGAAGATGTCGACGCCATCGTTGATCGCCCGATCGACGACGCCGGATGTCTGGGTCGCGTCGTACTGGTCGTCACGAATGTCGGCGGTGATCTTGTAACCGGGCAGCAAACCCTTCTTGCTGGCCATGTTGATGTACAGCTCGAAGCCGTCCTTGACTGCCCCGAACGCAGCAGAGGGACCGCCCGACAGCGGCATGACCGAGCCGATCTTGACGGTGCCCGTGATCGGACGTTCGGAGCGTGCGGGATCTGGACATTTGGAGGTGTCGATGGTCCAACCCGTCGGCGCCGGGTGGGTCGTCGCAGTTGTGGCGGCCGTCGGTGCGACAGTTGTCGCCGTCGCCGTCGAAGTCGGGAGTCCTGGTGTCACGGGAACCGGCGACAAGTCGATGGTTGCAACCGACGAAGTGTTGCTCGTGCCGCCGCCGGCGCAGGACACCAGCAGCAGCCCGGCGACGGCGCCGAAGGCACACAGACTTCGTTGACGCTTCGTCACACTCTCTCCTCCGGGACCCGACCCTGACGATTTTACGCAGCGATCCTCTCTGCCGTGGGGGCGATGGGCCCGCCACGTTGCCACCTGCCAAGCTGCAGGCAATGGATCAGGCCGCGGAACAGGCAAGCACACCGCTCGACGAGACCGGCCCGACACCCGATGTCGAGCCTGAGATCGAAACACTCCCATGGTGGCAGAGCAAGCTCAATCTCGGCGTGCTTGCAGTAGCCATCGCCTTGTTGTGTGGCGGACTTGGGTGGGTCATCGGCAACAACCAGGCCATTGCCGATCCCAACACCACTGACATCGGCTTTCTACAAGACATGCGGACCCATCACGAGCAGGCTGTGAATTTGAGCTTCTACTACCTCGAGTTGCCGGGCACGAACCCCAACATCCGCGACATCGCACGCGAGATCGTCTTCGATCAAGGCATCGACATCGGCCGCATGATCCAGTTGCTGCGATTGTTCGGAGCCACGGAGACGAACGAGAGTGACGTTGCGATGGCCTGGATGCACGAACCGACACCAGTCGACCGAATGCCTGGGCTCGCGTCGAGCGCCGACATCGACAAGCTCCTCGCCAGCAAAGGTGCGGATGCCGACAGGTTGTTCGCTCAGTTGATGATCGCCCACCACCAAGGCGGCATCCACATGGGCCAATATGCAGTCGACCACGCCCACGTGATCGAAGTCAGACGATTCGCCTACGCAATGGTGGCCGGCCAAATGGGTGAAATCAGCGAGCTCCGAGCACTGATCTCGGCGTGAGGGGACAGAGGGGCTTTTACCGAGTCGGCTGCCTAAGCTCCAGTCGTATGCGAGCGTGGCCTGCATCTGTGGCAATCAGTCTGCTCGGCGTCGTCGGATGCACGCTGCAGCAATCTGGTGTTCAAGCCACACGATCACGCCAGAACGACGCAGGCACTGTCGTCGGGTCAGACCCCACGCCCGGCACGACACCCGATACGTCACCCGACACCACGCCCGACACCACGCCCGACACCGCTCCGATGCCCGTGCAGGAAGGCATCATCAACTTCGGCAGCAACAAGGCGCCGCAGACCTACGACGGGTTCCTGACTGTCGCGCTCAGCGACATCGAGAACTTCTGGAAGGATCAGTTCCCGGGCTTGTACGGCAGCGAGTTCAAGCCGCTCGCCGGCGGGATCTTTGCCGCGTACCCCGATCGGGCCGAGCCGATCCCGGGATGCGGCACGCCCGAGACCACCTACCTCGACATCAAAGGCAATGCTTTCTACTGCGTCGAAGGTGACTTCATGGCCTATGACGATGCGGACCTTCTGCCGCAACTCGTCAGTCAGCTCGGGCAGTCGGCCGTCGCCATTGTTCTGGCCCACGAGTTCGGACACGCGGTGCAGTTCCGCGCCAACGAGTTCAAGCAGCCGACAATTCTGAAAGAGCAGCAGGCCGACTGCTTCGCCGGGGCATGGGCGGCCCACGTGTCGCGCGGCGAAAGTGACGTCATCAAGTTCACCGACAAAGACGTCAGCGGCGGTTTGATCGCCATGATCCAGGTGCGCGATCCCCTGCAGCTCGCAGGGCAGATCGACGCCAACTCACATGGCACCGGCTTTGATCGCGTCGGGGCTTTTCAGGACGGCTTCAACGGTGGCCCGGAACGCTGCAAGACATTCTTCACCGAGAACCGCGAGAACCAACTCATCAACATCCCCTTCACGAACGACCCGAACGGCGGCAACCTGCCGCTGATCGACTCGCATCCCGATCCCACCACCGGGGCTGCCGACGTCGTGACGCTGCTGCCGAAGGATCTCACCAGGTACTGGACGGCCCAGCTCACGGCCAAGAATCTGACATTGACTGCGCCCACTCTCAAGTTGTTCTCGTCCGACGGTGACCTGCCGACCTGTGACGGTATCGACAGCAGTCAGTTCACAGGCAACATCGTCTACTGCGCCGCCAGCAACACCGTCTTCGTCGACCAGCAATTTGCTGACAAATCGATCGCCGATGAGTTCCTCGGCGACATGTCGGTCGGATACCTGATCTCACAGGGATACAGCGAAAATGTGCAGGCGCTGCTCGGCAGCAAGTTGACCGGCGCGAAGCGGGCGCTGCTCGATGATTGCCTCACCGGAGCATGGATCCGCGACGACCTGCCGCCGCAACCCGATGGCAGGCCGCTCTACCTGTCGGCGGGTGATCTCGACGAGGCAATCGTCACCGCGATCGTGCACGGCGACCAGAGCAGCGACACAAATGTCAGCGGCACTGCCTTCGAGAAAGTCGACGCGTTCCGATCCGGCGTGCTCGGTGGCATGAAGTCCTGCCAAGAGCGAATCACGCCGTGACCACAACGTCTGGTTCGGTCAACCTGGCCGCACTCGACATCGGTACCAACAGCTTTCATCTCGTCGTCGCTCGACTGCTCGACAATGGCTATGAGATCGTCACCCGCGAGAAGGAAACGGTTCGCCTTGGCCACGGCGGAGGCGACATGAAAGAGCTCTCGGCCGATGCCATCGACCGCGGCATCTCGTCACTTCGTCGCATGCAGCGCATCGCCGCATCGCACGGTGCCACGGTCCGCGCCGTTGCCACCAGTGCGGTGCGCGAGGCGAAGAACGCCGATGTGTTCCTGACACGGGCCCGCCGCGAGGCAAAGGTCGATGTGGAGGTCATTTCCGGGCTGGAAGAGGCCAGGCTCATCCACCTCGGTGTGCTGCAAGCGGTTCCGGTCTTCGACCAACGGATGATCCTCGTTGACATCGGTGGCGGATCGACCGAGGTGCTCGTCGGCGAGCGCGGCGAAACACTGGCCGCGCGAAGCTTCAAGCTCGGCGCCGTGCGCCTCACCGATCGGTTCTTCGCAGGTGGCACGATTTCGAGTGAATCCGTTCGCGATTGCCGTTCGTACGCCCGATCGATCCTGGCGACGTTCGAGCGCGAGGTCGAGGACTTCGGGTTCGATGTAGCCATCGCCTCGTCGGGCACCGCAGAGACGATCGCCAGAATGATCCACGCGGGGCGCGACGACACACCACTGCACACCTTCAATCGGTTCGAGTTCACCGTCAACGATCTGCAATCGGTCATCGAGACGCTGTTGAAGAAGAAGACCTCCGACGATCGACGCGGGATGCCGGGCTTGGATCCTGTTCGTGCCGACATCATCGTGGCCGGCACACTCGTGCTTGAAAGCGTCGCCGACATCTACGGGATCAAACGCTTCGTGTTCAGCGAAGCGGCGCTGCGCGAAGGAGTGTTGCTCGACACCATCGCTCGCCTGCACGGCGGCGCGCTGCATCACCTGCGCGACGTGTCGCGTCGGTCGATTCGGGTGCTTGCTGAACGTTGCGACGACGACCTGACCCACTCTGCCCATGTCGCCGGGTTGGCGTTGCAGCTGTTCGACGCCACCGAACCACAGCATGGCCTGCCGATCGAGTCCCGCGAGTACCTCGAAGCCGGCGCACTGCTGGCCAACGTCGGACTGGTGATCGCTCACAGCAAGCACCACCTGCACAGCTACTACGTCATCCGCAACAGCGAACTCACCGGCCTGACCGATGCCGAGATCGAGATCATCGCCCAGATCGCCCGCTACCATCGCAAGAGCGCACCCAAGGCCAGCCACGCCGACTTCGGGCGGCTGTCACCAGAGGATCAACGCCTGGTCAAGACGCTTGCCGGCATCCTGCGGGTGGCCATCGGTCTCGATCGGAGCCACGACGGGCGGGTGCGCTCGGTGATGGCGCAACTTCGCAACGGCCGGCTGGTCGTCGAGGCCGTCGCCAAGCGCGGCAAAGAGATCAGCCTCGAGCTCTACACCGCCAACGAACGCAGTGATCTGCTCGAAGAGATGCTCGCCACGCGCGTGGGCATCGTCGCCGCTCCCCCTCCGACTGGCTGAACAACGACCGTTGTCAAACCCGACCTCACGAGCTAGCCGAACAGCACCGACGACGACGTGGTCACACCAGCTACCGTCGACGTGGTCGTCGTGCTGGTAGCCGACGGCGTCGTGGTTGTCGACTTCACCGTCGTCGTCGTCGTTGTGGCGACCGTGGTGGGAGCAACCGTCGTGGTGGTCGACGACGTGCTCGTCGTTGCATCGGGATTGGGATAGTTGAACGAGGGCAGACTCTCAGCCTTGCTGTATTGCTCTGGCTGCTTGCCATCTTGGCCCCACACGTAGACGAGATCACCCTTCTTGACCATTCCCGGGAACACCAGGGCGACCTTCTGGTTCATTCGCACACAGCCGTGCGAAGCCGGCTCCAACGGCACGTTGTCGGCACCGTGCACGGCGATGCCGTAGTTGAAGTACACCGGATTCATCATCCCGCCGAGAGGCCCGACGCGCTTGCCCTCGTAGCGCCGGGTGAACCGGAACACGCCGCCGGGAGTTTTGGCGTCTGCGCATTCATCCTTCTTGACCGGCTCTGGATATGGCGCGCCATTGGCGTCGGTGTCTTCGTTCAGTATCTCGCACCACTTCTGCGGTGTTCCGTCCGGGTTCTGCACCCCTGTGGAGATGTGGGCGATCAGCTCGGGGATGTTGTCCTTGAACACGACCAGCACCTGCTCGGGCACGTAGATCTCGACGTGCGTGGAGCCGGCACGTGTCGGGCGGCGCGGCGGGATGGTGATCCGGTCCTGCATGCCTTGCCACATCTCGTTGGTGACCCGGCCCTTGGCCTGCGCCCGGGGCGTCTTCAGGATCAGCTTCTCGTAGGCCCAGACGGCTTGCTGGGTTCCAGAGCCGAACTGGCCGTCGATCGGCCCCGGAGCGAAGCCGAGTTCTGTCAACCGCTGCTGCACCTGCTTGACGTCGTTGCCGGCATTGCCTTTGCCAATCGTCTGGGTGAGGTTGGTCTTGACGATCGCCGGGTCGGTGTTGACGATGATCGGCGCAGCGGTGATCGTTGCGGATGTCGCTGCCGCAGCGAGCGCAGTGGTCTGAACCGTGTTGACGCTGGTGGCGCCGCCGCGACCGGAGATCCCGGCAACGATCACGACCGCGAGGACCCCGGCACCTGCGACGACGGGCATCCAGCGCCCGACCAACGGGGGCGCGCCTGCACCACGGCGGCGCGGCGGTGCAGGGGACGGTCTACGGGCATTCAAATCAAACAAGCTCCAACTGGGGGCGTTGTACCCAATCTATCAGCCGACCTGTCGCAGCCCAGTCGGCGTCAGGTCAGTTTACGGGCCGGACGACCGGTTGTAAGTCACGCAATTCCCGGCGCAAATGCACCATTTCGCTGACGATCTTGCGGATCACGCTGGTCGACGCCAAGGTGCTCTCGCCGCGGGTTCGCGGGAAGTAGTCGACACCGAACTGGATGACGTTGAAGCCGAGTTTCTTGGCGCGGATGATCAGTTCGGCGTCGATGAACGACCCTTCGCTGAGCAAGGTGATGTGGTCGAAGATCGAGGTGCGGCACAGCTTGAAGGCAAAGTTGATGTCGCGCATCCGCACGCCGAAAAGCCTGCGAATCAAGAAGTTGTAGAAGAAGGTGTACACGGTGCGCAGCGAGCCTTCGCCGGTGCGGTCGAACCTGAACGCGCTGACGATGTCGGCGTCGTAGTAGCGCATCAGCCGGATCGCTCTCGACACCTCGGCCATGTCGAATGGCAGATCGGCGTCGCTGTAGAGCACCACGTCGCCCGTTGCAGTCTCGAAGCCTGTCTTCATCGAGCCACCGAGCTTGCGGTTGACGGGATGATGGACGACACGAAGGTGCGGATCTGCAATCGCCATCTCATCGGCGAGCTTGCCGGTGTAGTCGGTCGAGGCGTCGTCGACGATGATCAGTTCGTAGTCGAGGATCTCGTTGTTGGCCAGCAACAACTGACATTCGGTCGTCGCCGTCTCGATGGCGCGGTCGATGTACGCCTCCTCGTTCCACATCGGAAAGAAGACGCTGAGCTTCGAGAAAGGAGTCGCCCGCTCGGCTGCCATCGACGCAAGGGTAGCGGGCGCACCCTCAGCTCACCCATCGCCCGATATGGTGCCAGCGATGGAACCCGGAGCACCCACGCAGGCTCATCCGGCGCCGATGCCCCCGCTTCCGCCACCGCCGTCACCGATCGGTCGGGCACACCCCGATCAAGGGCCGTGGGTACACACGCCTGCAGCCGGCGAGCTGACCCGATTGTGGCGGTTCGCGTTCGGGCTCGGTTGGGCCGCCATCGTGGTCGGCTATGCCGCGGTGTGGGAGTCCTCGCGCGTGATCGGCCTGTCGACCTGGTGGCTGGGTGCCGACGCCGAGCCGCGCACCCTGTTGATCCAACTGCTGCCGTTCTATGGCCCACTCCTGGTGACGATCGCGGCAATCTCGAACTGGCGCTACGTCCCCTACTTCGGGATCGGTGTCGGACTTGTCGACGCGGCAATCGCCCTCGGTGATCTTGGTCGAGTGCGCTGGATCGCAACGGTCGAGTTGGTGCTTGCAGCGGCTGCGGTGTGCATCAGTGTCGCTTCGCTGGCCGGCATGTACCGTCGCGTTCGGGTGACCGATCCCGTCGTGGCCACCACGGGCGATCCCGTCAGGTGAGCTTGCGGTCCTTCTCGACCACGACGACACCACGCTCACTGATCACGAACTCTGCGCTGTCGGCCTCGGCGTTGTGACCGATCGAGCGGCCGGCGGGGATCTCCACGTTCTTGTCGATCACACAGCGATGCAACCTCGCGCCAGGGCCAACGCGGACACCGGGAAACAATATTGACTCACTGACGATCGCCGAGGCGTCGACATAGGTCCCCGGACCCAGGATCGAACGCTCGACGGTGCCACCCGAGACGATTGATCCGGCGCACAACAGGCTGTTGTCGATGGTCGGCCTCTCGCCACCGGGACCGTGATCGATCTTGGCCGGCGGTAGTGGCGGGTGCAGGCTGTATACCGGCCAGTTGCTGTTGTACAAACTGAACGGTGGCACGGGAGCGATCAGATCCATGTTGGCCTCGTAGTACGCGTCGAGGCTTCCGACGTCACGCCAGTAGCCGCGCTCGTGCTCGGCCTGACCCGGGATCACGTTGGTCGAGAAGTCGTACATGTGGGCCACGCCGGCGCGAGTGAGCATGGGGATGACGTCGCCACCGATGTCGGTGGCTATGTCGTCGGTGCCCGTCGGACTGACGACGTCGATCAAGGTCTGCGTGTCGAACACGTAGTTGCCCATCGACGCCAGCGCCCGCGTCGTGTCGCCCGGCATCGTCGGTGGGTCAGCGGGCTTCTCGTGGAAGGCGATGATCTTGCCGGTGTCCGAGGCCTGGATGATGCCGAACTGCGATGCCTCATGTTTCGCTACAGGGATCGCGGCGACCGTGACGCCGGCGCCGACAGCCATGTGGTGCTCGACCATCTGGCGTGGATCCATGTGGTAGATGTGGTCGGCACCGAACACGCAGACGATGTCCGGGCGTTCGTCGCTGATCAGGTTGAGGTTCTGATAGATCGCATCGGCCGAACCGCTGAACCACTGGGGGCCGCGGCGCATCTGCGCCGGCACCGGCGTCACGTAGTTGCCGAGCAGAGTCGAGAACCGCCAGGTTTGGCTGATGTGGCGGTCGAGGCTGTGGCTCTTGTACTGCGTCAGCACGACGATCTTCAGATACCGACCGTTGGCGAAGTTCGACAGCACGAAGTCGATGATCCGGTAGGTGCCGCCGAACGGCACTGCAGGTTTGGCCCGGTCGGTTGTCAACGGCGCCAAGCGCCTGCCTTCGCCACCTGCCAGCACGACGACGAGGACCTTCGGTTCTGTCATGTTGCGGGAGATTAGACCCTGTTCGACCGTGCCTCGTCGACAAGTCGTTGATACCAGTCGACGTGCGTTGCCGCCGGCCGTCTCCACGACCAGTCGATCGCCATACCGCGGCGTTGCATTGCCGCTCGACGGCGCGGTTGCGAGTAGGCCTTGACCATCCGATGCAATCCATCCATCAACGCCACCGAGGTGGGCTGTGGAGCGACCACACCGGTTCCGCGAGTGGGTACATCGTCGATGTCGGCGACAGTGTCGTGCAGTCCGCCGACGTCGGTCACCAGTGGCAGCGTGCCGTAGCGCATCGACTGCATCTGCGCCAGGCCGCACGGCTCGAAGCGGCTTGGCATCAAGAAGACATCGGCGCCGGCGAACAGTTGGTGCGCCAACTCCTCGTCGTAGCCGCGGACGAAGGCCACCTGCTTCGGATCCGCCATCGCCGCCACCGTCAAGGCGTCGGCAAGGGCCTGCTCGCCATCACCGAGCACGATCAGCGTGGCGCCGAGACGTTTCAGGAACGGCATCAAGGGGAGGGCGAGATCGACGCCTTTTTGATCGGCGAGACGGGTGACCATCGTCAGCAGCGGTCCACCGCCATCGGTCAAGCCGTATCGGGTCATCAAGTCCGAGCGGATCGTCACCTTTGGTCGAACGTCGTTCGGTGAGTACTTCACCGGCAGATGACGATCGGTCTGCGGATTCCACTCGTCCGCATCGATCCCGTTCAAAATGCCGACGAGCCGGTCGCTCCTGGCGCGCAATGGCCCGTCGAGGCCGAAGCCGCCCTGAGGCGTGGTGATCTCTGCTGCGTAGTGCGGGCTGACCGCGACGACCACGTCGGCCAGGCGGATCCCGCCGAGCAGCGGATTGCAGTCGCCCCATTGCTCGAAAGCGTCGACGTGGTGCGGCAGAGTCTTCAGCCAACCAGGGTTCGTGCGGCCCTGATAGCCGAGCGTGTGAATGGTCAACACCGTCGGGGGTGGCTTGATCAGATGACCGAGCGAAGCACACGTGTGCCAGTCGTTGAGATGCAGCACATCGGGGCGGGCCAGCGTGGTCACCGCGGCAAGGGCGGCCGAGAACGCCATGAAGCGGCGATCGTTGTCGGGCCAGCCGTTGCCGTCGGGCTGCAGGTACGGATGGCTCTTGACGATGCCAAATGCATCGATGAGCGTCAACGGGCCGACACCGGGCAATGTCCCGGAGCGCGCCGTGGCCGGCCCCGCCCACTCGGGTACGTCGAGCTTGACGACGTGCTCGTTGTGGAGCTTGGTCGCGAAGTAGTCGGGCAGCACGACCTGCACGTCAACGCCCTGGCGGCGCAACTCGGCGACCAATCCTGCAGCCGCTGCGGCAAGCCCGCCGACTCTGGCGAGCGGGGCAAACTCGGCCGAGGCGAACAGCACCTTCACGTCCGCAGCGTAAACCAAACCCGTCAGGGTGTTTCCGTCCGCGGCAGCGATCGGAGTGTTCCGTCCAACCCGGCGTAGCGGCAGACACTCGTACGGCCATGGCCGGTAGCGTCACGTACCTATGTCGAAGGTGCTGACCACACTTCCAAAAGGCGAACGCGTCGGGATCGCCTTCAGCGGTGGCCTCGATACATCCGCCGCAGTTGCCTGGATGCGCCACAACGGCGCGCTGCCATACGCATACACGGCCGACCACGGTCAGGTCGACGAGCCGGATCTCAGCGGTGTGCCAGGGCGGGCCAAGCAGTACGGCGCCGAGCTGGCACGACTCGTCGACTGCCGCGCCGAACTCGTCCGCGAAGGGCTGATGGCGTTGCAGTGCGGCGCGTTCCACATCACGACCGCTGGCCGTACATACTTCAACACCACCCCGCTGGGCCGGGCCGTCACTGGCACGTTGCTGGTGCGGGCGATGCACGAGGACGGCGTCGACATCTGGGGCGACGGCAGCACCTACAAGGGCAACGACATCGAGCGTTTCTACCGGTACGGGTTGCTGGTCAATCCCAACCTGCGGATCTACAAGCCATGGCTCGACAACGACTTCGTCACCGAGCTCGGCGGACGTAAGGAGATGAGCGAGTTCCTGAACGCCCACGACCTGCCCTACCGCGACAGCACCGAGAAGGCGTATTCGACTGACGCAAACATCTGGGGCGCGACGCACGAGGCCAAGTCATTGGAGGAGCTCGCTACGTCGATGGACATCGTCGAGCCGATCATGGGCCTCGCCCATTACCGCGACGACGTTGCAATTCCCGCAGAGGCCGTCACCATCGGCTTCCACGAAGGTTGGCCAGTCTCATTGAACGGGGCCGAATTTTCATCACAGACCGAATTGGTGCAGGAGGCCAACGCGATCGGCGGGCGCCACGGCCTCGGCATGAGCGATCAGATCGAGAATCGGATCATCGAGGCCAAGAGCCGCGGCATCTACGAGGGTCCGGGAATTGCCTTGTTGCACATCGGATACGAGCGGCTGGTGACCGCGATCCACAACGAGAACACGATAGAGAACTACCGCAGCATGGGTCGCCGTCTCGGCAGGCTCCTGTACGAGGGTCGCTGGTTCGATCCGCAGAGCCTGATGTTGCGCGAGCCCCTGCTGCGCTGGGTGGGAGCGGCTGTGACTGGCGAGGTGACAGTGCGGCTACGCCGCGGCGACGATTACACGATTCTCGACACGACGGGCCCGCATCTCACCTACGCGCCCGAGCGGTTGAGCATGGAGCGAGTCGATGGCGCGTTCAGCCCGCTCGACCGCATCGGTCAGCTGACGATGCGCAACCTCGACATCGACGACAGCCGCAGCAAGCTCGACGTCTATCGCAATGCGGGCACCCTCGGTAAGGGTGGTCTGATGGAGTTGGGCGACGGCTCGCCCGAGTAACCGGCTGGTCGGGCCTGCCGATGGGCGCGATTCCGGCATCCCCCGGCGTACTTCCGCACCCAGTCACCCTCGCCGGGCGCGATTTCGGCACTCCCAGGCGTATTTCCGCGCCCGACGTCAGGCGAGTAGCTCGGTGAGGATCGCAGCCAGCAGTCGGGCCCGGTCGATCATCGTGTCGACCAGCACGAACTCGTGGTCGGCGTGGGCGCCGCCGCCTACCGCGCCGAGTCCGTCGAGAGTCGGAACGCCGATCGCTGCGGTGAAGTTGCCGTCGCTGCCGCCTCCGACGGCGACGCCGCTCACCGCCCCGAGACCGCTCGTTGCTGCGGCCGATTGGGCTACGGCGAACAGCGACGTCGATGCGGACTCCTGCATGGCTGGTCGCTCGAGACCGCCCGAAACTTCGACCCCGGCACCGGGCACGTCCGACGACAACGTCGCCATGAGATGCTCGACGCGCTCCTTCTCCCCCGCGACGTTGACGCGGGCGTCGACGCGAACCCTGGTCAGCGCAGGCACGACATTGTCGGCGGTCCCCGCGGTCGCGACCGTCGGTGTCACGGTCGTGCCCTTCTCCGGATCACCGAAGGTCGCGATTCGTGTTATCAACTGCGCCGCGGCGACCAGCGAGTTGATTCCCTTCTCCGGTTCCAGGCCGGCGTGGGCCGCTCGGCCGTGAACGATCACCTCGAACGTTCCTGTGCCCTTGCGCGCCGTCTTCAATGCGCCGCCGTCGGCGCTCGGCTCCATCACCAACACTGCTCCGCAGGCCCGGGCTCTCGCCTCGATCAATGCTCGCGAGGCCTTCGAACCGACCTCTTCGTCGGCGGTGATCAGCAACTCGACACCATCGAGATCCTCGAGCAGCGACAGCGCATGGACCGCCAGCACGATGCCGCCTTTCATGTCGAACACCCCCGGTCCGGTGGCCTTGCCGTCCTTCACAACAAACGGTCGCGCATCCAACGCGCCGAGCGGGAAGACCGTGTCGTGATGCCCGACGATCAACACCTTGGACGATTCCCCAAACCGGGCGTGCACGTGAGGACCGGCGACGCTCTCCACAAGCTCGGCGCGGCGCCCGAGTCGGCGTTCGATCACATCTCGAACGGCGCCGGCCGAGCGCGTGATCGCTTCGATGTCATGCGACGGCGACTCGATCGACACCAGGTATTCCAGATCCGCAAGCATTGAGTCGAGTGACAGCACCCTCCTATTCAACTCCAGTGGAGCGTTTCACGCCCACCTCAGTCCTCCGGCACGCCCACCGTCCTGAATTGGAGAATCACCGGCACCGACCAGATCGCGGTGCTCGGCGACACTCCCGGAAAGGTGGCAGCGATTCTGAGGGGTACCAATACCACTACGTCGCCACTGTCGATGGCGTGATCGAATAGCCCAATGACCCGACGTGACGAGCTGGCGGCATTTCTGCGCGCTCATCGCGATGCGTTGGCGCCCACCGACGTCGGGTTGCCCGTCGGGCGATCGCGTCGCACTAAGGGGTTGCGTCGAGAGGAGATCGCCATGCTCGCCGGCGTCTCGGTGACCTGGTACACCTGGTTGGAGCAGGGGCGGCCGATCAACGCCTCGGTCGACGTGTTGTCGGCGCTGGCACGAGCCATGCGACTCGACGATGCCGGCCGCCAACACCTGCTGACACTGGCGATGCGAACACCACTCGAGCCGATCGAGAACGTCGAGCACGCACCCGATGCTCTGGTGCGACTGATCACATCCATGGAACCGGCGCCAGCGTACGTGCTGGGACCGCGGTGGGACTTCCTCGCCTGGAACCGCCCGCAATCGTTGCTCTACCCGCTGATCGATCGGTTGGCAGAACAGGACCGCAACCTGTTGTGGGTCGTCTTCGCTGAGCCCAACGCGCGGCGGTTGCTGGTCGACTGGGCGGATCAAGCGCGCCGGATCATGGCCGAGTTCCGTTCCAGCACTGCCGCGTTGCGCGACGATCCCCACTACGTCGATCTGGTCGAACGACTCGTCATTGCCAGCCCCGAGTTCGCCGAGTGGTGGCCGCAACTCGACGTGGCCCAGTTCCAAACGCGATTGCGCCGGTACCTGCATCCCCGGGCCGGCAACCTCGTCTTCGAGTATCAGCAACTGACCCCCAGCGAATGGCCGGGGCTGCGCGTCGTCTGCCAACTGCCCGTTCCGGGCGACGACAGCGCCGAGCGCCTCGCCGCCTGGCGCAACATCGCCTAGTCACGTCGCGCCGGTAGCCTCGAACGGCCATGAACGTGATCGCCGAGGCAAGTCGCCGTCGCACCTTTGCGATCATCAGCCACCCCGACGCTGGCAAGACGACACTCACCGAGAAGTTTTTGTTGTACTCGGGTGCCGTGCAAGAAGCCGGCGCAGTGCACGCCCGCGAAGGTCGGCGTTCGGCGCGCAGCGACTGGATGGAACTGGAGCAGCAGCGCGGCATCTCGATCAGCTCGACGGTGATGCAGTTCCCGTACGGCGATCACATCATGAACCTGCTCGACACCCCGGGCCACCGCGACTTCTCCGAGGACACATACCGTGTCCTCGCCGCGGTCGACGCTGTGGTGATGGTGCTCGACGCCGCGAAGGGCATCGAGGCCCAGACGCTGAAGCTGTTCCAAGTGTGCCGCTCGCGCGACCTGCCGGTGATCACGTTCCTCAACAAGTACGACCGGCCGGGACGCGACCCGCTGGAACTTCTCGACGAGATCGAGAAGCAGATCCAGCTTCGGCCGACGCCGGTCACCTGGCCTGTCGGCGACGGCGAAGACTTCCAAGGACTGATCGACAGGCGCACGGGGCGCTACACGCGGTTCACGCGAACGGCTCGCGGCGCATCGGCAGCCGCCGAGGAAACCACCGACCTCGACACTGCCAGTGCGGCGGGCATGGCCGAGCATGGTGCGGCGTGGAAGGCGGCGCTCGACCAGAGCGAACTGCTCGACGCGATCGGCGCCAACGTTGACATGGCGTCGTTCCTCGCCGGCCAGTCGACACCGGTCTTCGTGGGGTCGGCGCTGACCAACTTCGGTGTTCGGTTGTTGCTGGATGCCGTCATCGAGATGGCGCCATCGCCGTCACCGCGACTCGACCGCAAAGACGAGCCGCGTCAACTCGACAGTCCGTTCTCGGCATTTGTTTTCAAGGTCCAAGCCAACATGGATCCATCACACCGCGACCGGATCGCCTTCGCCCGAATCTGCTCTGGTCGGTTCGAGCGCGGCATGAGCGTCACCAACCACCGCACCGGTCGCGACATCACAACGAAGTACGCGACGACCGCGTTCGGCCCCGATCGCGAAACGGTCGACGAGGCCTTCCCCGGCGACGTCGTCGGGCTGGTGAATGCCAGTGGTGTGCAACTCGGCGACACGTTGTACGACGCCGGCTACGCGGGTTTGTCCGTCGAGTATCCCCCGATTCCCAGGTTCTCGCCGGAGGTCTTTGCCAAGGCTCGTCCGCTCGACAACGGGCGGTTCAAGCAGTTTCGGAAAGGTCTCGCTCAACTCGATGAGGAGGGTGTCGTGCAGGTCTTGCGCGATCCCGACTTCGGCGAATCGGAGACAATCCTGGCTGCGGTTGGCGAACTGCAATTCGAGGTGTTCGCCTATCGGCTTGGCAGCGAGTTTGGCGCGCCCACCGAAATCGTGTCGGCTCCGTATCAAGCCATCCGCCTGACCGACAAGGAGTCGAGCGAACGGTTGCGCCGCATCGGAGGTATTCGCGTCCTGACTCGCGGCGACGGCGCGCTGGTTGCGCTGTTCGAAAATCGCTATCGATTGCAGCGACTCGAAAACGACGAGCCAGAGCTGACGTTGCTGCCGATCGTCGCTGGCTGAGAGGCAGTCAACCGCGCGACATCGCGAAATACATTCCGACGTCGCCGCAAATCACAAAGCCCAGCCGCTCGTACAACCGCACGGCCGGGCTTTGCTTTTCGACATGGAGCCGGATAGCCCGACCGACACGATCAGCCTGGGCAAGTACGTTCTGCAGCACGCTGGTGCCGAGACCGCAGTTGCGGTACTCCGGCAGCAGGGCGACGTCGATGACTTCAATGTGATTTCCGGAGGCATCGATGATCAGCCGGCCGACCGGAGCGTCTTGCACCATCACAATCGTGCATTCGGCTCGTGGGTGATCGAGCCGGATCGACATCGATTGGGCACGGAAGTGCATTCCGACCAGACCATCGAAGACCTCGGGACCGAGTGGCCGCAGATCGTCTCGCGTCGAGGCATAGAGGTGATGCTGGAAGTCGGTGTCAGCCGGCAGCGCCGGGCGGAGTGCAAATGCGAACGTGGTCGTCATCGGTCAACCTCGGTGTCATCGTCGTGTTCGACCCTGCGGTGTACAGCCACGTGCTTGTCCCCGAACACACCTCGGAGGGGGCCGCGGTGCGTGGTAAGACTGCCGCGCAACCACACATAGTGTCACTAGGTCATTCGACCTATTCTTGTCCCTCGTGTCGGCTACGCGGAGCCACCGAAGGCCTCATTGAGCAGGGACTTTTCGGCGTCACTGAGCGGAATCGCAGCCACCAGCGCCAGCCCGCGATCGCTCATCTTGCGGGCCGTTTTGCGGATCACCTCGACCAGCAAGACGTGATCCATACGTTCGGCTACCGAAGCGAGTTGGGTCTCGATGAAGACCAGGCACGCGGCATCTTCGACCGTCTGCGCGCCGTCGACAGGTTCGCGACGAATCAGTCGCTGCACGTCTTCGATCT
>JANMQX010000344.1:0-19437 GCA_031370745.1 Ilumatobacteraceae bacterium | reverse complement strand
TCGCTCGCACCTGACCGGGTCCGACTCGTGAAAGAGTGCCTGAAGGAGTTGCGGCTCGAACTCGACCCATATCCGGTGATGACCGACATCGATTGGGCGCGGGCGCGCCGCATCGGTCCCGCTGACTACGACCGGCAGTCGAGAGCAGCACGCAGGCGAGGTGCGACACCGGCCGGAAAATATGCCGACATTGCCGCAACGTACGAGCGGCTGAAGAAACGCCGCGGAGTCGTCGACTTCGATGACCTCCTGGATCTCAACCTGCGCGCCGTCGAGACCGACGCCGCGTTCCGGTCATTGGTGCATTGGCGCTTTCGACACTTCTTCGTCGATGAGGCACAGGACCTCAACCCGCTCCAGCACGCCCTGCTGGAAGCGTGGCGCGGTGATCGTCGCGACATCTGCCTGGTCGGCGATCCGCGGCAGGCGATCTACGGCTGGAACGGCTCCGATCACACCACGATGACCGAAGTCGAGCGGTTCTACCCGGGCGTCACGGTGATCTCATTGACCACCAACTACCGGTGCTCACCACAAGTCGTCAGCGCAGGCGCGGCAGCACTCAGTGCCAGCGGTCAGGTCGACGACACTGCCAGCAATCGCCCCGACGGAGTACCCCTGCGCATCGAGTCGTACGCGACGGCGGATGCGGAGGCGGCGGCAATCACAGCGTTCGTTCGCACGGCGCTGCATCGACACAACCCCTCCGGCATCGCGGTGCTGGCCAGAACCAACGAGCAACTGGTGCCGATCGAGAGCGCGTTGAACGACGCTGACGTTGCGACGCAGCGCGCCGTCGGGCGATCGCCGCTTGAGAAGGCGCTGAGTGCCGCCTACCGAACGACGAGTCGCGAAGCGTTGGCGCTGTGGGCCGACGAGCAGTTCACCTATCACGATCCCATTCGACGGCGTGTGGCGGAGGAGGCTGACCGCTTTCTGACCTCACAGGAGCCGGGAGGATTTCGCAGTTGGGTGGATGCTCGGGCACCGTTCGACGACCTCGACATCGAGCACGACGATGGCGCCGTGTCGCTGCTCACCTTCCACGGTTCCAAGGGGCGGGAATGGCCAGTCGTGATCGTTGCCGGGGCGGAGGATGGGCTGATACCGCACAGCACCGCGCTGTCGCCGGCCCAACAGGCCGAAGAAGCACGCCTGCTCTACGTCGCCATCACCCGAGCCGTTGATCAATTGTTGATCACGCGCGCCGAATCGCGGCGAGGGTCGGCCACGCGGCCGAGTCCATGGTTGCAGGCGGTCGAGGCAACGATCGCCGACGAGACTCCTGTGGCACCGCCCGCCCGACCAGCGCACACACGCGCCATCGATCCGCTGGCGGAACTGAGAACGTGGCGAAGGCAGGTCGCTCGTGGCGCCAGCGTCGATGAGCACACCATCTGCAGCGACGCCGTGTTGCGCAGCCTGTTGGATCGTCCACCTGCGAACATCGACGAGCTGGCACAACGCTTGGGCCTCACGCTCTTTGCCGCATCCAAGTTGCGGGCGCTACCCCGCGCCCATCAGTCGAGTTCGACGATGACCGGTGCGTGATCGGACGGCATCTGCCCCTTACGAGCATTTCTGTCGATGACGCTCCACTTGCAGCGCTCGGCCACCGACTTGGTTCCCAGGACCAGGTCGATCCGCAGACCGCGACCTTGGTGAAAGTCGCCCGCCCGATAGTCCCACCAGCTGTACAGCTTGCCGTCGGGGTGGTGCTGACGAAACAGATCGACCATTCCCCACGCCGCAAGTTCGCTCAGCTGGGCACGCTCGGCCGGGCTCGTGTGAGTCGCCCCCACAAACTTTGCAGGGTCGTAGACGTCGAGGTCGGCTGGTGCGATGTTGAAGTCGCCGGCGACGATCACGGGATCGTCTGGTGAACTGAGCGCGGCGACATGGGCGCGCAGTTGGGTCAGCCATCGCAGCTTGTACTGGTAGTGGTCGTCGTCGAGTGAGCGTCCGTTCGGAACGTAGACGCTGGAAATCTGGATGCCACCACATGTGGCACTGATGATCCGCGCATCGGGATCAGGCTCGCCCTCGGCAAAGTTCATGACGACGCCTTCGAGCCCGACCTTCGAGAGGATCGCCACACCGTTCCACTGGCCCTGACCGTGGTGGGCGGCCTCGTAGCCCATGCCCATGAACGTCAACGCAGGGAACGCCTCATCGCTGAGTTTGGTCTCCTGCATGCACAGCACGTCGGGCTGCATGTCGGCCAGCCACTGCTCGACACGCTCGAGCCTGGCCTTCAACGAGTTGATGTTCCACGTGGCGATTCGCACAGCAGCGAACCGTAGCGAACTAGGCCGACCTGGACCTGCGTCGAGTCGGCGTGACGACTGCATCCGGCACGATCGAGACCTCAGCGGGCACGGCAGTTGGGGACTTTTTGGCGGAGCGTTTCCTGGCCGGTCGGGCCGTCTCGGCAGGCGGCTCGAGAACTGGCGATGGGTCGATCCGCAACGCTGCCTTCTTGGCTCGTTGCCGGGGAGCGACCTTGGCCGTTACGTCGGCGACGGGATCAGCGGGGACCTTCTTCGAGCCTCGCTTCTTCGCCGCCGGCGCCACCTCGACCGCAGGCGCCGCGACAGGCGTCTTCGATTTGGGTCCAGCTGGCTTCGTCGCAGTCGCCTTCGCTGCTGTCTTCTTGGCAACTCGCTTGGGCTTCACCTCCACCGGCAGGTCTGCTGGGGCCTGCTTGACAGTGGTCATTGTCGGAATCGCCAGATCGATGCTGCGTCGAGCCGGCGCGAAGCTTTCGACAACAAGGGTGATGGACTCGCCGATCTTCATGAACTCGCGCGCACTGCGCGGCGGCGGATCCGACATCAGGCTCAAGGGCACGTAGCCCTTCACCTCCCCGATGCGAACGTACGCGCCGTGCGACGAATAGTTCTCGACGATTGCATTGACGCTGCTGCCCGGCTTGTGATGCTCGACGAACGTTAGGAACGCAAGCAGATCGTTGGTGCCAGTGCTGCGCGGCGTGGGCTCGGCGCGCTGGTCGTCGGACTTCTTGGCAGGCTCGACAATCCTTTCTGCAGCTTTGTCGGAATCACCCGGCGACTTGCCTGTCGCCGCCGACTTGGTCGCGTCGCGAGCGCGGCCGGGCTTGTGAAGGGTCGCACCCGGAGGTGGCGATGCAGGGATCGGCATTGGCTGGCTGGCCTCGGGGCTGGCCGCTTTCACCTTTGGGGTCCGTCGCCGATTGGCCTCGCTGACCGACTTGCGGCTGGTAGGACCGCGCACCGGTAGCCGGTTGACGAAGACCCAACCGATGTGTGGCACCGGTTTGCCACCAACCAGACGACCTTCGTCGAACAACCAGGTATGGGTGCCGTGGAACTCCTGATAGCTGTCGTTCGACAAGATGGTGGCGTTGACCTTGTTGGCAATGCTCAAGACAAAGGCGTCGCCGCGGCCGATTGCGCCAGCGGGTGGGGCGACGATCTCGTTGTTGGCGACCGCGGCGTCGAATTCGGCGACCTCTGTGGAGTCGATGCGATGGCCGAAGGTTGCATCGACAACGACCGTGATCAGGGCATCGGGATTCTCCGACATGTATGCCATGACCGCCTCGTTGAGTTGTTTGAGGCTTGGCATGGCTCGGCCCTCTGTTGCAAGGTTCGAGCCGTCGACGACGACGTGACGTGGCATATCGCAGTCAGTCAATCACGCAGAACCCCGGGTCCCTACGATGCTCCCCATGATCAAGGCGGTGCTCTGGGACTTCGGCGGTGTGATCCTGACGAGCCCGTTCGAGGCGTTTCGTCGATACGAGACCGAGCACGACCTGCCGCTCGACTTCATTCGCGGTGTCAACGCAACCGATTCGCACCGCAACGCTTGGGCGTTGATGGAACGTAACGAGGTCACCCCTGCGCAGTTCGACGACCTTTTCGCAGCCGAGTCAGAGGCGCTGGGTCGCCGGGTTGCCGGAAGCGACGTTCTATTGCTGCTCGCCGGTGACGTGCGGCCGCAGATGGTTGCGATGTTGGATCGAGTCAAGGCTGCGGGTTTTCGTGTGGCCTGCCTCACCAACAACATCGTCGGTGTCGACGGCGGCCAGGCTGCCGACAAAACTCGCACGGCACAGATCGCCGACATCATGGCCAGGTTCGACGTCATCGTCGAGAGCAGCAAGATCGGCGTTCGCAAACCTGAACCGCGATTTTACGAGATCGCCTGCGAACTGCTGGGCGTGCAACCCGACGAGTGCGTCTTTCTCGATGACCTTGGGATCAACCTGAAACCGGCCGCTGCCATGGGCATGGTCACGATCAAGGTGTCCAGCGAGGATCAGGCCATCGCCGATCTCAACGCGGCGCTCGGGTGGGCGTGACGATGAGACGGCGAAGCACTTCCAGGCCGGAGCATGGGCGTGCAACGATCTGGTCATGACGATTCAGGCTGACGCTGCGGCATCTACCTTCTCCAAGCGAGCCCGTGACTGGCTGCCCGTCGAGTCACGACTGCGCGAATCGACGATTCGTGATGCCATTGGAGGA
This sequence comes from Ilumatobacteraceae bacterium, assembly GCA_031370745.1. Taxonomy (GTDB): domain Bacteria; phylum Actinomycetota; class Acidimicrobiia; order Acidimicrobiales; family Ilumatobacteraceae; genus JAENVT01. The sequence continues at coordinate 14,923 of JANMQX010000344.1, read as the reverse complement.
CTCACCCGCCAGGGGACAGCGACACTCGTTGAAACCTTGATCGAACGCAACCGCCACATTCACGAGGTGGAGTGCGTCAATCTCAATCCGGCGACCAACGTGATGAATCCGCGTGCCGAGGCCGCCCTGTCGGCTGGGCTCGGCTCGCGACCATCACTCGGATACGCAGGCGCCAAGTACGAGATGGGACTTGAAGCGATCGAAGAGATCGAAGTGATCGTCGCGGATCTCGCGTGCCGCGTGTTCGATGCCGGGTTCGCCGAGATCCGTGTCGGATCGGGGGCGCTCGCCAACCTCTATGCGTTCATGGCCACCTGCCAGCCTGGCGACTCCATCATCGTTCCTCCGGCAACGGTCGGCGGCCACATCACCCATCGGCCAGGTGGCGCCGCAGGTCTCTACGGTCTCGACATCCACGAGTGTCCGATCGACGGGCGACGCTTCACCATCGATCTCGACGGCCTCGCCGAACTCGCCGAGCGAGTGCGACCGAAGTTGATCACGATGGGGGCCAGCCTCAACCTGTTGCCACACCCGGTCGAAGCAGTGCGCGACATCGCCGACACTGTCGGCGCGGCGGTGCTCTTCGACGCAGCCCACGCCTGCGGAATGTTCGCTGGTCGCGTTTGGCCGAATCCGCTCGATCTTGGTGCCGACATGATGACGATGAGTACCTACAAGAGCCTCGGCGGTCCGGCGGGAGGGTTGTTGTTGACCAATCGGGCCGACCTCGCTCAGCGGATCGATGCCATCGCCTATCCCGGCCTAACCGCCAACTTCGACGTGGGCAAGTCGGCATCGCTGGCGATCACGTTGCTCGACTGGCTCGATGGCGGCCACGACTACGCAGTGGCGATGACGACCACCGCTGCGGCACTGGCCGACGCCCTCGCCGCGCTGCACATGCCCGTCTTCGAGACGGAGCAGGGGTACACCACATCGCATCAGTTCGCTGTCGACGCCACACAATGGGGCGGCGGTCATCAGGCCGCCCTCAGGTTGCGCGACGCAAACATCTTGGCCTGCGCGATCGGATTGCCCGGCGGTGACGAATGGTCGGGCCTACGACTCGGCACACCCGAGATCGTGCGATGGGGAATGACAGTCGACGACATGCCTGAGCTTGCAGGCCTCATCGTCGACGCGCTGCGCGGCGATGCACGATCAGTCGCGCCGAGGACCACCGCATTGCGTTCCCGCTTCACAACGCTGCACCACGTTCACGCGTAGGCGGTGACCGGCTCTAGAAGCCTTGGAAGGTTTCCTCCATGAGATCGGCGAGCTCTTGGTCGTGGATCGCCTTGGTGCCGGTGGCGGGGCTGCCACTTTCGACACGTGAGACGTGACGAAGGTCGTAACCGCGCTCTTTGATTCGCCAGGTACGCGCCTCGACGAAGTTCCACGGGCCCATGTTCTCGGGCTCCTCCTGCAGCCACACGAGATCGCGCGTGTTGCCGTAGCGAGCGAGCACTTCCAGCAGACGCTCAGTCGGGAAGGGGTACAACTGCTCGATTCGCACGATCGCGACGGGTGCCCTTCGGCGATCGCGTTCGGCCATGGCGTCCCAGACAACCTTGCCGCTGCAGAACACCAATCTCTGAATGGAGTCGGGATCAGCGACACCTGGGTCGTCGAGTACTTCCTCGAATGAACCGGTTGTGAGGGCGTCGATCGGCGATCTGCTCTCCTTCATGCGCAGCGGCGCCTTTGGTGTGAACAGCACCAGTGGCTTGCGCACATCGCGACGCACCTGTCGACGCAACAGGTGGAAGTACTGCGCTGCCGTGGTGGCGTTGCACACCTGGATGTTGTCTTCTGCGCACGATTGCAGGAACCGCTCGATTCTCGCCGACGAGTGCTCGGGGCCTTGACCTTCGAATCCATGCGGCAACAGCAGCACGAGGCTGTTCATCTGGCCCCATTTGTCTTCGGCTGCGATCAGGTATTGATCGATCACGATCTGGGCGCCGTTGACGAAGTCACCGAACTGCGCCTCCCACATCACCAGTGCCTCGTGATTGGCGTGGGCGTAGCCGTACTCGTATCCGACCGCTGCGTACTCGCTCAGCAGGCTGTCGTACACCCAGAACCGCGCCGAAGCACCGGGAAGCGTGTTGAGAGGAATCCAATCGTTCTCGTTCTCGTAGTCGATCAACGCCGCGTGGCGTTGGCTGAACGTGCCGCGACGGCTGTCTTCGCCTGCCAGCCGCACGGGTGTGCCTTCGAGCACCAGCGAGCCGACTGCCAACGCTTCGCCGGTAGCCCAATCGACCTCGCCGCCCTCGTGGTACATCTTGGCGCGGACCTCGAACAGCCGGACCAGCTTTGGGTGCGGGGTGAAGTCTGGCGGATACTCGGTGAGATGGTCGAAGATGGTGTCGAGCCGGGAGCGATCGACCCCGGTCGGCACGTGCGGTAGGACCCCGGCGGGCTTCGGCGGCTTCGGAGCCTTGAACGCCTCAGGAGCGTGAGCACGGGTTTGGTCCAGCGCCACCTGGAGCTTGTTCTGGAAGTCCGCCAGCGCGCCTTCTGCCTCCTCGACCGTGAGCTCGCCGCGCTTGACGAGCGCCTCGACGTAGAGTTTGCGCACGCTGCGTCGTTGGGCGATCGCCTTGTACATCAGCGGCTGGGTATAGCTGGGGTCATCGCCTTCGTTGTGGCCGTGGCGGCGATAGCAGACCATGTCGATGACAACGTCCTTGTGGAACGTCTGGCGGTACTCGAAAGCAAGTTGGGCAACGCGCACACACGCTTCGGGGTCATCACCGTTGACGTGGAAGATCGGTGCTTGCACCGTCTTGGCAACATCGCTGCAGTACAACGAGCTACGCGCAAATTGCGGGCTGGTCGTGAAGCCGATCTGGTTGTTGATGATCAGGTGGATCGTTCCACCGACGCGATAGCCCTTGATGTCGCTCATCGCGAGGCACTCGGCGACGACGCCTTGTCCGGCGAACGCCGCGTCGCCGTGAATCAGAAGGGGCAGTGTCGGGAAGGCGCCCGCAGGCTCGATGCGATCCTGCACGGCGCGCATCATCCCCAAGACGATGGGATCGACGGTTTCGAGGTGGCTGGGGTTGGCGGCCAGCTCGACGCGGATGTCGGCGCCGCTCGGGCTCTCGTACTTGCCGGTCGCGCCGAGGTGGTACTTCACGTCGCCAGATCCCTGCACCGAGGTGGGATCGACGTGACCTTCGAACTCCTTGAAGATCTGGTCGAAGCTCTTGCCGATCACGTTGGCGAGCACGCTCAGACGACCGCGATGTGCCATGCCGATCGCCGTCGAGTCGAGGCCGACATCCGCGGCCATCGACAGGATCTGGTCGAGGATCGGGATCGCCGACTCTGCACCTTCCAACCCAAACCGCTTGGTGCCGACGTACTTGGTGGCCAAGAACTTCTCGAAGGCCTCTGCCGCGTTGAGTCGCTCGACGATGCGCTGCTTGCGCTCTTTGCTGACGAGCGGCTGCACGCCTTCGACCTTTGACTGGATCCAGCGGTGCTCGACGAATTCCTGGATGTGCATGTACTCGATGCCGATCGTGCGGCAATACGCATCGCGCAAAACCCCTAGCAGATCGCCGAGCTTCATCTTCTCGTAGCCGCCGACACCACCGGTGAGGAACTCGCGATCGAGGTCCCAGATCGTGAGGCCGTATGTCGCCGGATCGAGCTCGTCGGGAAGTTTGGGTTCCTTCCATCGCAACGGATCGAGGTCAGCGATGAGATGACCGCGAACGCGGTGGACGCGAATGAGCGTGGCGATCTGCATCTGCTTGTGCAGCATCGCCTCGTCGCTGTCGATCGGGCTGTGATCGACACGCCACTTCACTGCCTCGTACGGCACGCCGAGGCTCTTGAAGATGTCTTCGTAGAAGCCATGTTCACCGAGCAGCAACTCGTGGACCCGCTTCAGGAACATGCCACTCTCGGCGCCTTGAACGATGCGGTGGTCGTAAGTGCTCGTGATGGTGACGACTTTGCTGACACCGAACTGGCCGAGGGCTCGTTCGTCGGCACCCTGGAATTCCGCCGGATAGTCGATGGTCCCGACACCCACGATGACGCCCTGGCCGGGCATCAGCCGCGGCACGCTCTGGACCGTCCCGATCGTGCCGGGATTGGTGAGTGACATCGTGGCGTCTTGAAAGTCGCTGACCGCCAGCTTGTTGCTTCTGACCTTGCGGATCAGGTCCTCGTATGCCGCGAGGAAGCCGGAGAACTCGAGCGAGTCGGCATTGCGCAACACCGGCACCACGAGAGTGCGTGTGCCATCGCCCTTGTCGACGTCGACGGCCAGCCCCATGTTGATCGACGGATTGTGGATGATCCGCGGCTTGCCGTCGGCGCCCGTCGCAAACGAACTGTTCATGTTGGGCACGGCATCGGCGATTGCGCGCACGACTGCGAAACCGATCAGGTGGGTGAAGCTGACCTTGCCCTGACCGCTGCGGCTGCGGTAGCCGTTGATGACCCTACGGTTGACCTCGAGCAACTTGGCCGGAATGTTGCGGAAACTGGTCGCTGTCGGAACCGACAGACTGCGTTCCATGTTGGCGGCGATCGCTGCTCCGGCTCCGCGCAGCGGATCGCCCGGATCTTGCGCAGCGGCGGGCGTGGCAGCGGGCGGCGGCTGGGCCTGCGTTCCGTTGGGCACAGCGGGTGATGAGGTCGCGGGAACGGGAGCTGCTGCCACGGCAGGCATCGCCGGCTTGTAGTCGGAGAAGAACTCACGCCACGTCTCGCTGACCGAGCCGGGATCGGATCGGAATTGCTCGTACATTTCTTCGACGAGCCACGAGTTCGCCCCGAAGGCCGGGCCTGCAGATTCGATTGCGGTCATCGTCGTCTGAGCGTACTTGTCGAGGTCCGGTTTCGAGGGCTCCCTTGGCGTGACCTGAGGCCGGTTGCCTTTCCGAAGTTTGCACTTATATATTCGCCGGATGAGATTCCGGACACTCGTCGCCGTTCCGTTCATCGCCATGTCGCTCGGTGCGTGCGGCTCCAGCGGCAGCGGCAGCGGTGGCGGCGCCACCCTGCCGACAGGCACCTTGGTGGTCAAAGCAGTCGAGGGGATCGCGTGGGACGCGAAGTCGTACGTGGCTACGGCCGTGGACGGCAAGGTGAGCATCGCCATCGAGGACGACTCGAGCCTCCCCCACAACTTGCACCTGCTCGACTCAAACAACGTCGACGTCGGCCTGAGCCTCAGCGTCGGAGGACGCGGCGACATCAAGAGCGACAATTATCGGCTAGCTCCCGGCACCTACAAAGTGATCTGCACCATCGCCGGCCACGGCAACATGAAGGCCACCCTGACGGTGAAGTAGTGGCCATCAGGCGCGGAACAAAACCTCGCTGAGGATGAGGAACACGACCCACATACCGAACGCGCTGACCAACAGATTGCGCACGCCCGGACCGTCGTACATCATGTTGAGCCCCTTGTTGGGCGTCGCCTTCCATGGCATCAGTCCGAGAGCATTCAACTCCATAACGACGATGATGATGATGGCGATTGCCCAATAGATGCCCGTGTGTGCGCTGCTGACGTTGGTGACGACAAGCGCTTTGCTGTGACCCTTGTACACCATGAAGAACAGCATCGTCACCGAGAACACCGTGTTCTGTCGCGATGCCATGAATGCCTTGCGGCCGGCTGCGGCAGCGTTCGGGTCCGCCTCGCCTCCGGCCACAACGTTGGCGGCGTTGGCCAGCACCACCTTCTGGTTGCGCCAGATGACACCCCACACGTTGAGCATCATGATGGTGCCGAGCAACATGCCGGTGCTGATGGCAAGACCGCCGGCCTGCTTGCCGAAGCCGTTTGCGAAGTAGTCCTTGGTGACGATGGTGATCAAGATGCCGGTGACGAAGGTGCTGATCGCTGCCCAACGGAACCACCACAATGCCCGGCGGGCCACCTTGTCGATGGCGATGTTGCGAGCCCGCGCCTCGTCGCCGTAGGCGGCAAAGGCCGGGACTTGCACGAGGTTGAAGTAGTACAGCAGTCCGATCCAGGTGATGCCCACCAGAATGTGGAGCCACCGGAACCCGAAATCTCCAAGACTTGCCCGGCTGAAGAAACTGTCGACTGCAAGCACCGTTGATACCTCTTTCGTTGAGTTTCGTTGAGCGTGTCGATTGAACGTTTCGTTGTATCAATGACCTCTTCGCGTGAACGTAGCACCGCAGCAGCGTCGTGCCCAGCGATGCGGCGCCGTAGATTGTGCGACGCCATGGCCCACGAATTCATCTACACCTGTCACAAGCTCGCCCGCGTCTATCCGCCTGATCGCACCGTGTTGGAGAACATCTCGCTGTCGTTCTACCCCGGCGCCAAGATCGGCGTGCTCGGTGCCAACGGCGCAGGCAAGTCAAGCCTGCTGCGGATCATGGCCGGCCTCGACGACGGCTACAGCGGAACGGCTCGACTGACACCGGGGTTCACCGTCGGCTATCTCGCCCAGGAACCAGACCTCGATCCGACAAAGGATGTGAAGGGCAACGTCATGGACGGCGTCGCCGCGGTCCAATCGATCATCGATCGATACAACGAAGTCATGACGATGTGGGGCGACGCCGATGCCGACTATGACAAGATCGGAGCCCTGCAAGCCGAGCTCGAGGATCGGATTGCGGCGACTGACGCCTGGAGCTTGGAGCGCAACGTCGAGATCGCGATGGACGCTCTGCGCTGTCCTCCTGACGACGCGGACGTGACAACGCTGTCGGGTGGCGAGCGCCGACGCGTTGCGCTGTGCCGATTGCTGCTGAGCCGACCGGATCTGCTGCTGCTCGACGAACCGACCAACCACCTCGACGCGGAAAGCGTGGAGTGGCTCGAACGCTTCCTGCAGGACTATCCGGGCACGGTTGTGGCGATCACCCACGACCGCTACTTCCTCGACAACGTCGCCAAGTGGATCCTCGAGCTCGATCGTGGTCGTGGCATCCCATTCGAGGGCAACTACTCGTCCTGGCTCGAGCAGAAGCAGGAACGCCTCGCTCGCGAGGAGAAGGGCAACGAGAATCGCCAGCGCACGCTGCAACGCGAATTGGAATGGGTGCGCATGGCACCGAAGGCTCGTCAAGCCAAGGGCAAGGCCCGGCTCGCGGCATACGACAAGCTGCAACAAGAGGCCGAGGCGGCCGAGAGAGGGCCGGATCGTTTGGAGATCACCATTCCCGTCGGTCGTCGATTGGGCGACACGGTGATCGAGGTCGACAGCCTCAACAAGGGTTTCGGTGACCGCCTGTTGATCGAAGATCTGTCGTTCACGCTCCCCCGCGCCGGGATCGTCGGGATCATTGGTCCCAACGGTGCCGGCAAGACCACGCTGTTCAAGATGCTGACCGGGCAAGAGCCTGTCGACGATGGGAAGGTGACCATCGGCGACACGGTCGATCTTGCCTATGTCGATCAGTCCCGCGACACGCTCGATGGCAACGCGACGGTCTTCGAGGAGATCACGGGCGGGGTCGAACACATGAAGGTCGGCAACCGCGAGATCCACGGGCGCGCTTACTGCGCCAGCTTCAACTTCAAGGGAAGCGACCAGCAGAAGCGCGTCGGGGACCTGTCGGGCGGCGAACGAAATCGTGTGCACCTCGCCAAGATCCTGAAGTCCGGTGGAAACGTCCTGCTGCTCGACGAGCCGACCAACGACCTCGATGTCGACACGTTGCGCGCCCTCGAGACGGCGTTGGAGAACTTTCCGGGCTGTGCTGTGGTCATCAGTCACGACCGATGGTTCCTCGACCGCATCGCCACACATGTGTTGGCTTTCGAGGGCGACAGTCAGGTGCGCTGGTTCGAAGGCAACTTCACCGAGTACGAGGCGTGGCGGCACAAAGAGCTCGGGGCCAGCGCCGACCAGCCACATCGCATCAAGTACAAGCCACTCGTCCGCTAGACCGAACTCTGCCCGAAGCGCCAAACTGTCTCGTGGCCACTCGACTGATCACCAGGACATGCATCGCCGTGTTCGCATGCGGCATCGCCGGGCTGATCATCTCGTCGATCGCCGGGAACAACAACGGCGTGGTCCTGACGATCGGCGGGGTGATCGTCGTGGCCGCGATCGTCTTGATGGCTGTCAACACGGTGACGGTGCACGACCGGATCGATGCCTTCGACGATGCCGCTGCCGAACAGCTCGAGGCGCAGGTAGCCCACCTGGTCGAGCAGGGTGCGGACGAGACCGACGTCCGCACGCTGGTGCGAGACGCGCGCCGCAGCGGTCGCCGATGACCAGCAGCGACGTGACGGTCGAGAGCGACGCCCAATTGGCCGCCAGATTGGCCATTGATGCGGGGCATCTGTTGGTGGAGCTGCGAGACGAGTTGACGCGGGCCGGCGCGCAGGCCTGGCAGGTGATGGACAGTGGCGATCTGGCCAGTCAACGCTTCCTGGCCCACGAGCTCGCCACGGCTCGTCCTGGGGATGCTGTGCTGTCTGAGGAAGGCCTCGAGGACCCGCGGCGCTTCGACACGGATCGCGTGTGGATCATCGATCCGCTGGACGGCACCAGCGAGTTCGGCGAGCTCGGCAGGCCGGACTGGGCAGTTCACATCGCGCTCTGGGAATCCGACCACTTCGTGGCGGGTGCGGTCAGCATTCCTGCACTCGACCTCATCTTCTCCACCGATCCCCCGGCAGTCGTTCCGCAGTCGCGCCGCTCTCGGCCACGCCTCGTCACCTCGCGCACTCGCAATCCGTACGTTGCCGTGGTCATTGCGAATGCACTCGACGCCGATGCGTTCCGCCTCGGGTCCGCTGGCGCGAAGGCGATGGCCGTGGTCACCGGTGAGGCCGACATCTACGTTCACGACGGTGGCATGTACCAATGGGATTCAGCGGCGCCGGCCGCGGTCGCGCTTGCCGCCGGACTGCATGTCAGCCGGATCGACGGCTCACCCATGGTGTTCAACGATCGCGATCCGTGGCTCCCCGACCTGTTGATCTGCCGTCCGGAGTACTCCGAGCCGGCCCTCGAAGCACTACGTCGCAGTCCCCGACAGGCGTGGCGGTAGGCATTGTTGTGCTCGACGGGCTCCTGACCGCTGCATCGGTGCCGCAGGCTCGTAGAATTCGGCCATGACTCTTGCCGTGCCGGGTGACGGCGGCCTCCTTGAGTCGGGCTATGAGCCGACTGCTGCTGGACGCACCGTGCCGATTTCGACGACGCGGCTCCCCGGTCTGACGATTGCCGTGATGACCTCGATCGGCGCGGGCGTCATCCACGCCGCCGCCGCCGGCGTCCACGCCGAGCATCCGCTTGTTGCCCGCCTCTTCGTCCTCGGCGCAATTGCCCAGATCGCTGCCGGATTGATCGCCTGGGCCTATCCCAGCCGTCTGGTCGCTGCGCTGATCGTCGCTGTCAACGCGGTTGCCCTCGGCGCTTGGTTGGCAACTCGAATCACCGGCATCTCGTGGATCGAGGGTCTCGAAGTACGCGAGGCTGCCCAGTTCGCTGATACCGCGTGCGCGTTGCTGGGCGCTGCGGCGGTGGGCTGCGGTCTCGCCGCGACGATCGTCGGCAAGAGAGCAGCATTGGCACCGCGCCTGTCGTTGCCAGCGCTCGCTGTGGCCGCGCTCACGATTCCGGCGATGCTCAGCAGCGGCACGCATGTGCACAGTCATGAAGTTGCCGTGGCTGGCAGCGCAGTCGTCGACGAGTCGCAGACGCACACCCATTCTGCCGCTAGCACGGTCGCGCTCCCGGGAGCCGCTGCAGCTTCCAGTTCGGCCAGCGGCGCGGCCCCCGCTGACGACGCGTCACCGACTCACACGCATGCTGCCGACGGCACTGTCGTTGCGACAACGACAGCCATCTGGCCACGGCCGTGGGATCCATCGAAGCCGATCGACGTGTCCGGCGTGCCGGGTGTGACACCAGAGCAGGAGGCACGGGCCACGAATCTGATCGAGGGCTCGCTGAAGGATCTACCGAAGTACGCCGACACGGCCGCAGCGATTGCCGACGGCTACGCCTCGATCGGCGATGCCGGCACGGGTAGCGAGCACACATCAAGCTTTCGCTCATCGAGGACAACGACTTCCTCGATCCAGAAAAGCCCGAGTCGCTGGTGTACACCGTCAACGGCGACACCAGAACCCTGGCGGGCGCAATGTACATCGCCAGCGCTCGGCCGACCGACGATCCGAGCCTGCTCAACTTCGCCGGTCCACTGATGCAGTGGCACAATCACGGCAACCTCTGCTGGGCAACCGGCCCCGACGGGCAGCCCCGCGTTGTCGGCATCACCGATGCCAGCGGCCACTGCGCGAATGGGGTCAACACCGGCGGCCAGAACCCGATGGTGCATGTGTGGGTGACGCCCCATCCGTGCGGCGTGTTCGCCGCGCTGGAAGGCGTGGGTGCCGGGCAAGCCGCGGTTCCCGATGTGCAGCGCGTCGATTTGTGCAACCAGACGCACACCCATGCAGATGCAGTCGTGCCCGCGAAGCCATACGATCCGACTCAGCCGATCGACCTCGGTGGCGTCGCCGGCGTGACCCCCGAGCAGCAGGCCGCAGCCGAGAACCTTGTCGCACTCAACGTCGTTCGCCTGCCACAGTGGTCGGACTACAAAGTCGCCGAGGCCGCCGGGTACCACAGCATCGGTGACGGTCTCACGGGGTTCGAACACTTCATCAAGTGGGACTCCATCAACGACGATGTCACGCTCGATCCCGACCATCCCGAGAGCCTTGTGTACTCGCCGCAACCCGACGGTTCGAAGAAGTTGGTCAGCGCCATGTACTTCCTTCCCGACACGGTGTCACTGAACGACGTGCCCAACATCGGCGGCGCGCTGATGCAATGGCACATTCACGACAACCTCTGCTTCACCAGCGATGGTGTCGCCCCGCAAGTACGCGGCGTCACCAACGCCTCGGGAGACTGTCCCGCACCGCTCAAGAAGTTCATTCCCGCACCAATGATCCACGTGTGGGTCACACCCAACAAGTGCGGCCCGTTTGCCGCGCTCGAGGGAATCGGTGCCGGTCAGATCGCCGATGGCCAGACACGGTTGTGCGACACGGCTCACGGGTCTGGCTTCTAACCGACCGGCGCTGAGACCTTCCTCGCCACCATCGTCGCCGCCGCGTCCTCGTCGCGGATGAACCACGAGCAGAGGGCGGCGAGGAGCGCCAAGATCACGGCCACGCCGAACGCCCACCGCACACCGGTCAGCGCCCGGCTCACCTCGTTCGCGTGCGGCGCCCTGCTGAGCGACATGTGGGCGGCGAGAATGCTGGCAACGATGGCCACACCCAGCGACACACCGACCTGGCGTTGCGTCGAGAAGATCGACGATGCTCGCCCGTTCTGCGCGGGATCGATCGTGGCATAACTCGCTGCCTGCATGGGGACGAACGCAAAGCCCATGCACAGTCCACGGCCGAACATCAGGCTGCGGATCAACCACAGCGACGTGTGCAACCCCAGCGTCGTGTAGAGGGAGATGGCGAGCGCCGCGGCCAGGAATGCGCCGCTCATCAACCGCCGCGGACCGATGCGGGCATACAGCCTTCCGGCGATTACCGACGAGATCATGATCCCGAAGGCTTGCGGGAACGTCGTCAGACCGCTGGCAAGCGGAGTCATGCCGCGAAGAAGTTGCAAATACAACGGCATCACGAACGTCACGCCGAGAAAGCTGGCCATCGAGAACAGTCCGACGAGGTTGCACTGCCGAAACATTCGATTGTGCAGGAGGCGGAGGTCGAGCATCGGGCTGGAGATCCGCAGCTCGACCACGGTCATGGCCACCGCGGCGATCACGCCGATCACGCCGCATGTGACCACGAGTGGAGACGACCATCCGGAATGCGGGCCCTCGCTGAGGGTGTAGACGATGAGTGCCAGCGCCGAGGCCGACAGGATGAAGCCAGCGATGTCGAAGCGACCGGTGCCGGGGTGCTTGTGCTCTTGCAGGTGTCTCCATCCGAACCACAGAGCGACCATGCCGATCGGCACGTTGACGAGAAAGATCCAACGCCAACTGATGTTCGTGACGATCAAGCCACCCAACACTGGGCCGAGTGCGGGCGCGGCGAGCGTGGGAACCATGATCAGCGTCGCCGCCCTGGCACGTTCGGCCGGCGGAAAGGCTCGGAACAGCATGGCCAGCCCGACGGGGGTCAACATGCCGCCCCCGACGCCCTGGACGACGCGAAAGGCGATCAGTTGGCCGATCGTTTGCGCCGAACCACACAACAAGGAGCCGCCCGTGAAGGCCATCAAAGCGATCAGGAACGTGCGCTTCGTCCCAAACCGATCACCCAGCCAGCCCGACGTTGGAATCCACACGGCAAGACTGAGCGTGTAGCCAAGTACAACCCACTCGGCGTTCTCGGTGTGCAGTTCGCGACCGAGTCCGGGGATGGCCACGTTGACGATGGTCGAATCAAGGATGTCGAGGAACAGCGCGGAGACATAGACGACAGCGACGATCCACTTGTACTCGACCTGCCGGCCGAACACCTGCACCGCGTCGGAGGTGGCAGGAGCGATCGTCGTCACTTGGTCCGAGCGTAGCTGTGACCCCGCTGCGACGCCGAGGTCGGGAACTAGGGGACGGACAGAATCGTGACGATGCCGCTCGTGCCGTCGACGCGGACTCGGGCTCCGTCGGGGATGGTGCGAGTTGCGCCGATGGCCGAGACCACGCAGGGGATTCCGAGCTCGCGACTGACGATGATGGCGTGGCTCAGAGCTGCGCCGACATCGACCACAACTGCTGCTGCAGGAACGAACAGCGGTGTCCACGACGGATCCGTGATCGGTGCAATCAGCACATCACCCGGTTGCAGTGCCGAGGGGTCGTTCGAGTCGAGCACTACGCGGGCGGTGCCTTCGGCGACGCCCGGACAACCGGGAAGGCCGATGAGTGTGTCGCCCTGCACGAGACGATCGAGGTGAACGGCGTCGCGTCGCGACCAGGTCTCGGGCCCGTCGGTGCGCCCGACGAACACAAACGGCGGCTCGAGTTGTTGCAGATTTTGATACTCGGCGCGTCGCGTCCGGATCTCTTCGGTCAGCGAATGTGGATCGGTCAACAAGGTGGGCATCTCTACTTCACGAACGAAACCGAAGTCCTCGATCTCGTCGAACGCGCCGCGGTCGACCATCCGGCTCCCCAGCTCGCGCATCGCCATGCGCATCTCATGGATGACCCTGATGTTGTTAGTCTTGGTGCGCTCACGACCGGGCAGCCATGCCGCCGAACACCCAATCGCTGCGGCCAGTTGACCGTGCGTCGCTGGGTCGGCAGTGACCATTGCCAGCAGTTCCGCCGAAGACGCGGCACGTTGCTCGGCTCGGATCGCGAACTGCCGCGCGGGATCTGCGGTCTCGGGAGCCTGACGCATGCAATCGATGGCCACCAGCGCCAAGTTGTGCCGCGTCTCCCACGATGGTGATCGGCTCTCCCACTCGTTCGGCCCGCGGCTGCCGAATTCGTGGACGAAGTCGTCGAACGCAGTGGTGAACGCCGCAGAGGCCGGGTCCAATCGCGACAGCGCCCACATCGCATGGCTCGGAGCGGCTGAATCCACATCGCCGATGCCCGAGATGATGGGCATGATCAGATCTGGACGACCGACCGCGTTTGCCACCGCGACGATCACGCTGACGGGCACCGTGGCCATGTACGTCGTGAACAGGTGGTGAGCGAACATCTTGCGGTGTATCGGCAGCATCGCCTGGAATCGCTCCCACAACTGCTGATCGCTGAGCGAGCCGAGGTCGGGACGGCTTTCTCGCAAGGCCTTGGTCTCGAGGCGGTCCTCGGTGAGCTCAGTGAGGTCATCGAGGCCCGTTTGGGCAAAGACCCAGGCGAAGGTGGCCCCGATCTTGTCGGTCTTGTCGGGTCGCACGTCACCGGGCATCTCTTCGTACGGCGGGATACCTGGTTGGGCGCCGAAGAACTGCTCGTCCATCATCTGCCAGGTCAATCCGGGGGCGCGCTCGCCGAACAGTCGAATCAACGACGCATTGAGGTAGCAATAGCCACCCTGCACCCCGAGCTGGCAGTAGTCGTCAGGCGGAAATTCGTCGAGGTCGAACGCCCCCATCCGCTCCCAGGCGTCGCGCCAACCGAGCTCGGCAAGATACAGCGCGGTGTCGCTGGTGAGCGGTGTCACCGGATCGGGAAACACCTCACCGACGTTGGCGCGGGTGTAGATCGGGAAGCGTTCCGACAGCGAAGTGTCGGTCACGTAGTAGCGATCGCTCATTCGTCCCCCCAGACGTGGCAGTTGCTGGCGGATCGTAGTCGCAATCGACCGACGTGCTGGTCGCGATCGTGTGACCGATCTTTTGGTCGGCGGGTCCACGATCGGCCTTCGATGCTGCGATCATGCAGTGGTGACGATCGCCAATGACATCGAGTGGGGGGCGTTCAGAGATGACGGGCCCTGGGTGCTCGATCGCGACGCACTGTCGTGGTATCCCGTGGCCGGGTTGCTGCGACAAGCCGCAAAGGCGGGCGTGCCGGCACTGACGCGTCCACGCAAGGTCCCCCCGGGTCTACGGGTGATCGCCGTCGCTGGACGCCTGGTCGGCGCAATCGGGCCGTGGTGGTTGCGCAAGAAGCGCCAGCGGTATCACTCGCCTGAGGCGAGTCGAGCCGATATCTCGGGCCGGCTCCGACGTGCCGCCGAATGGCTCGGCCCGACGTACATCAAGCTTGGCCAGATCATCTCCAGCGGTGAGGGGATCTTTCCCGCCGAATTGGTCGCAGAGTTCAAGCAGTGCCGCGATCAGGTTCCCGCCGAACCATTCGAAGACGTGCGCAAGGTAGTCGAGGAAGATCTCGGTGTGCCGTTGGAATCGGTCTTCGCCAGGTTCGACCGGGCTCCGCTCGCCGCCGCATCGATCGCCCAGGTTCACGCGGCAACCTTGCACAC
>JANMQX010000326.1:0-2240 GCA_031370745.1 Ilumatobacteraceae bacterium | reverse complement strand
CCCGACGGATTCGGCGTTGATTCGACATTCGATCGAGTGACCGCCGACCACCACGTGGTCCTGCGTGAGCGAAAGCGGTGACCCGGCGGCGATCCGGAGTTGCTCGCGGACGATGTCGACCCCGGTCACCATCTCGGTGACGGGATGCTCGACTTGAACGCGAGTGTTGACTTCGAGGAACAAGAACTCGTCGCGATCGAGATCGACGAGAAACTCGACTGTTCCAGCACCGACGTAGTCGAGCTCGCGCCCGAGGGCCACGGCAGCTTCGGCCAGTCGATGGTGGAGTGCTGGAGTCAGGGCCGTGGCCGGCGCTTCCTCGAGGACCTTCTGGTAGCGACGTTGCAGGGAGCAGTCACGATCGCCGAGATGCACGATGTTGCCGTAGGTGTCGGCGAGCAACTGAACTTCGACGTGCCGGGCGTTCTCGACCAACCGTTCGACGTACAGACGACCGTCACCGAACGCAGACAGGGCCTCGTTCGAAGCTGTCTCGAACCGCGTGGCGAACTCAGCCGGATCGTCGACTCGCACCATTCCTCGGCCGCCGCCACCCGCGGCTGCTTTGAGCAGAACCGGGAAGCCGATCTCGGCGCCGATCTCGATCGCCGCGTGGACTGTCTCGACCGTGTCGGAGCCCGCACCGACTGGCACGCCTGCACGACGCGCCGCGGTCCGCGCCGCCACTTTGTCACCGCCACGGCGGATGACATCGGCACCTGGACCGACGAAGACCAGACCGTTGGCGGCACACGCCTCGGCGAGTGCCGGCTGTTCGGACAAGAAGCCGTACCCCGGATGCACGGCATCGCACCGCGCGAGCAGAGCCGCGCAGACAATCTGTCCGACCCGAAGGTAGCTCTGCGTCGGGCTGGGTGGGCCGATGTGCACGATGCCGTCGGCCAGCCGAGCGGCGAGCGAGTCCTGATCGGCATCGCTGACGGCGACGACGACCTCGACCCCCTCGTCGCGACAGGCGCGGACGATGCGAACCGCGATCTCACCGCGGTTGGCGACGAGCACGCGGCGCAGCGTCGAGCGGTGCATGGCCGCTGTCATGGCGTGGCAGACGGCCGGACTGCGAACAAGGCGTCGCCTCGGTCGACGCGCATTCCGTTCTCGACGAACACTCCGACCACCGTCCCGGCGATGCTGGAGCTGATGTGGTTCATGAGCTTCATCACCTCGACGATGGCCAGTGTGCTGCCAGACTGCACATCGTCGCCCAGGTCGGCGAAAGGTGGCGCGCCCGGATGTGGCGAGCGCCAGAAGATGCCGGGCGATGGTGAGACGACGACGTGTGCGCCGGCCGGAATGGCGGCAGCCTCGGCGGTTGGCCCGAGAGCCGCATCATCGATCTCCACGGCGGGAGGTCCGGTCGGGACCGCCGGCGCAGAGCCCGAAAGAGTCTGCGGTTGGGTCGAGAGATGCACCCGCAGTGAACCCGAACGTACGTCGATCTCGGCCCAGTCTGAGCGCTCGAAGGCATCGACGATTGCCTTGATCGCATCAAGGTCACTGCTCACTTTCTGCTCCTTAGCGCGTTCCTGGCAGCGATCCGATCACACATGCGACCACCGGCGCATTGATCCTATGTCTCGTCGCTTCCGTCGGCCTGTATCGTGCCGAACCGTGACTCGACTCTGCGGCGCTACATTGAGTTTTCGTGCTGGAGAGGGCTGATCACCCGCTCAGCAGCGTGCGCGTCGAGCAAAATGAACGTCGCTGACGGCCCTAAACATTGGAGGTCTCGCCATGAGCGTCACGACACAGGCAATCGAGAGCATCCGAGCGATGATCGTCGACGGCGCGCTCGAACCGGGTGACCGGCTCCCGCCCGAACAAGAGCTTGCCGAACAGCTCGGGCTGTCGCGAGGGTCGCTTCGCGAGGCCGTGCGAGCGCTCGCCCAGATCAAGGTGTTGGACGTGCGTCGCGGCGACGGCACGTACGTGAGGGGCCTTCAGCCAAGCGACCTGCTGTCGGGGATGGTCTTCGCCCTAGAGCTGGTTCAGGGCCGCGGGCTCGACGAGGTTCTCGAGGTGCGTCGCCTGCTGTTCCCACCTGCTGCCGGACTCGCGGCCCAGCGGGTCACCGCGGATCAACTCAAGACGATGCGCTCGGTCATCGACGAGCTCGAGGTTGCCGTCGACTCGGAGAAGATCGCCGAACTGCACCGGACGTTCCAAGGCATCGTGGCCGACGCAACCGGGAACGAGTGGCTCAGTTCGATCCTGCACAC
>JANMQX010000314.1:0-34212 GCA_031370745.1 Ilumatobacteraceae bacterium | reverse complement strand
GAACGTCTGCACGAATGCAGACGGGTCGACGAACACGTACGGCTTGCCGGTCTCACCCGCAGATGCCTCGGCCATCAACGTCTTGCCGGTACCAGGCGGACCCCACAACAAGATGCCACCCGGAACGTAGCCGCCGCGCTCTTCGATCTCCTTCGGACGCTCGAGGAAGTCGAGGTTCTCCTTGACTCGGCGAACCACGTGATCCTGGCCCCAGATGTCGCTGAACCTGGTCTTGATCTCACCAGGCTTGAACGTCTCGACACCGCCGATGAAGAAGATGCCGAAGAAGAACACGATGTATACGAGACCGCCGAGCGTGCTGAGCGCGATCGTGAGGCCAACTGGGAGGCCGAGCGCCGGATTGATGAAGATGTTGCGGAAGATCCTGGCCGGTGCTTCGGCAAGCGCCTGCAGGACGTTGAGCCCCCACATCCACGAAAAGATCGTGCCGACCACCGCGAGGAACATCAAGCGCTTCGCCAGGCGAGACACACGGAACCGCGTGTACGGCTTCATTCGGCTCATCATCCGTTCCCAGCTGCCGAAGACCTTCTTCTGCCAGAACTGGTGCCAGCCCTTCGAGTGCTCGGAGATGATGTTGTGAATCTGACGGAGGACTTCGAGCCCGGCCAGGATCAACAACCACCGCTTGGCGTGCAATTGATCGCGAAACGCCTCGCCCCATGACATCAACGGGATGTCGGTCTTCTGCTGCGACGTCGTCAACCCGAGGAAGACGGCCAGCAGCACGAGCACCTTCAAACGGTCGAAGAAGAACATCTTGCGCCGCGTCGGTGGATCGCGGTCGTCGAGGACTGGCTGATGCACATTGATGGTCGACGGCGACAGGGTTGAGCCGTTCATACTCATTATCCGATCCTCCAGGAATTGACGAGCTTGTCGATCTGTCGGGACAACTTGTCGTAACACGTCGTGCTACAGATCACTTCCAGCGCATAGAGGCGCGACGTCGACGGGTCGAAATACGTCGAGAGGTTGACGGTCAGCTGCCAATCGGTTTTGGCATCGCTGCGGGTGCGATACACGACCCGCGAGCCGCCCATCTTGGCGTTCGTCGGCTTTGGATCGAAGTTGATGACCTCAGCGAGATCTTTGTTTGCAGCGTCGGGCAGAAGCGGATCGAACGACACCAGGCCGACCTTGCGGGCCAACGAGGCTGACAGAAGCTGGTTCAACTGGCCAGTGGTCTGATAGACGGTCATGGTCGCAAAAGGGGACTGTCCATCGAGGTCTTTTTGCTCGCGGGCGTCGGATTGCGGGGTGACGACGGTCTTGGAAATGACCTTCGCTTCACTCGTGGATTGGGTCAAGCGGTCGGTAAAGCTGTCGGACAGCTTGATGTCGTGCCACGAGCTGGGCACGCGGAGGTAGACCTTCTCGTCGCGGTTGGCGAGGTAGCGGTTGCTGGAAGACCCGCAGGCCGCCAGAGCCAAGACCGCTGCCACGGCCAAACCCAAGCGCCGTCTGGTTGACACGATGTGCAAAGTCTCCCTCATTCCCCGCCGCATGCACAACCGTTCGTAGCCGAAAATGGGCCGTATTGCCCATGCGGGCGATCTATTTTCAATGAGGCAACGTCTCAGTCGGTGTCAAGCGACGAAGTGAGCCTCTCGAAGCCGCGCTGCACGTCGAATATGTGATGCATCGGGTCGTGCAGAAAGTACCGGCCAAACGAATCAATGGTGAACGCCGACCCGTCACTTCGCAGACCGGGACGTTGCCATTGGTCGGTCTGCACGGTGTCGTACAGCTCTGCGAGCGCGCTACCCGCGGCCGTGATTTCGCCGCCGACGACCAACGGATCCTGCAGTTCGTAGTGCTCGGCAACCGCGGTTCGGTCCTGGTCCCAGTTCTCGAACTTCGGGTCGTCCTCCTGCAGCATTCGCTGCACCCGGTGCACGCCGAGGCGAAACACGTCGCGCACGTGGCAGCCGTACTCCAACGCCGACCAGCAGTCCTCCTGCGGTCGAACACGAACGAGCGGATGGGCCAGCAACGCAGGCCACGGTCGAGCGGATTCGCGTGCCAATCGTGCGATGGCCTCGACCGGAAACGGGCGGGTATCGAATCCGCATTCCTGGCACTGCCGCTCCAACACCCACGTCCAGTTCTTCGTCTCGGGTTCAATGGTCACGTTGGCAAGGTATAAGAACCGACCGGCGCGACGCCATCTACTCGTTGCATGCTCGATCTCACAGCTCGTGCTCGGCAAGCTCGCGGAACTCATCGGGTACGGAGGTGTGCTTCGATAGCACGACGCCCGCGTATCCCACGGCGCTGCGGCCGAAGCGTTGCCGGACGGCATCGACAGAGTGGTCGACGGCCCATCGCGCGGCACCGATGCGCGAGCCGGGTCGGTCGGGCTCGTCGGGCTGCAACGGCAACTCGAGCTGCAGCACCGGCTGGTCGACAAGGTTCGAAACCGAGATGGCCAGCAGGGAGATCTGGTGCTGGTCGGGATGATCGGCGAGTGCCCGGTCGACGAGGCGCGCGGCGATCTCGGTGAGGGTCAGCGTGGCCGACACCGAGTGCGGGCCAGTGTGCGAGCGGGTGACTGCGCTCATGCTGGCAAAGCGGACGCGTACGGTGACGGTGCGCCCGGCGCGTTGTTTGGCGCGCAGGCGCCCGGCAACGCGGTCGGCGAGATGACCGAGCACCGAACGGATGAGCTCGGGCGAGACCTCGCGGCGGCCGAAGGCCGACTGGGCGCCGACGGATCCAGCACGACTTTGGGGCTTCACCCGACGTTGGTCATCGTTGTCGGCGAGTGCGCCCACCTTGGCGCCGAGGGCCCGGCCGAGCAGCGACTGAAGTGCGCCGTCCGGTGAGGCCGCCAACTGTCCGATGCGATGGATGCCCCGTTCGGCGAGACGCTGTCGGGTGACGGGCCCGATCCCCCACACGAGTCCGACCGGCAGTGGATCGAGGAATGCGCGCTCAGCGTTCGGATGCACCACCACCAACCCGTCGGGTTTGGCCACCTGCGAAGCGATCTTGGCAAGGTGTTTCGTGCGCCCCGCGCCGACCGAGATCGGCAAACCAACTTCAGCGCGGACGCGCTGCCGAATGCGGTCGCCAATGATCTCTGCCGGTCCGAACAGATGGACCGAACCTGTGACATCGAGGAACGCCTCGTCGATGGAGATGCGCTGCACGAGCGGTGTGAAGTCGCTGAGTACTGCCATCACGTGATCGGCGAGGCGTTGGTACTCCCTGAAGTGTCCCTGCACGAAGGTCAGATCGGGGCACAGGCGCTTGGCCTTCCATCCGGACATTCCACCTTGCACCCCCCACCTCTTCGCTTCATACGACGCAGCCAACACCACGCCGCCACCGACAGCGATCGGACGTCCACGCAGCTCAGGGTCGAGCAGTTGTTCAACCGACGCGTAGAACGCATCGAGGTCGGCATGGAGAATGGTGGCACCGGTTGGCACCTCTCACACGCTAGTCGAACACTTGTTCGATTACGAGGGTTTGTGGTGCTCCACGGTGCGCGCCAGAATTCCGAGGGTCGCCCGCAAGGCGCCCTCGGCCATGATCGGGAAGATTCCCGCTTCTTTCCACACTGGGTCGATCGTGGACCAGTCGTAGTACGACGTCACGAGCGTTCCTCCATCGACCGGTTCGAGCGTGTAACCGTAGATGTGTCCGATCGCCGGACGAATCTGGCCGGCAGGTTTCCAGGCGATCTCACGATCCTGATCGAACGCCGTGATGTCGACCGTCACGTCGTAGCGACCGAGCGGATGGTCGTTCAGCGATTCGCGATCCATGTGCACGACGAAGCTGTCGCCGACGGCCTTGACGGTCTCACCGGTGGCCGATTGCAGCATGCCGGAACTGTCGATCGCCACGTGACCTTGCGGATCGCAGAGAAGTTTGAAGATCGTCGTGGCATCCGCGGCGATTGTTCGCTGCACCTCGAACCGCTCAGTCGTCATCTGCACATTCTTCCACGCGCAGGTGGCAGGCTCATCGGCATGACACAACCACTCATCGGTACCGGCGTGTGGAGCAGTGCGTTGCGTAACGGCGATGCACACGAGATCGCCGCTGCCGCCGCTGAACTGGAATCGCTCGGCTACGGCGCTCTCTGGATTCCCGATGTGGGCGGCGATGTCTTCGGCGCGGTCGAGAACCTGCTTGCTGCGACCACGGCGGCGACCATCGCCACGGGCATCCTCAACCTGTGGATGCACACGGCAGAGGAGACTGCCGCGAGCCACGCGAGCTTGACCGCGCAGTACGGCAATCGATTTCTCGTCGGAATCGGGATCAGCCACGCTCTCTTGATCGACTCCAAGATCGAGGCGGGCGCATACCGTCAGCCACTGGCCCGCACGCGCACATTTCTCGATGCGCTCGATGCCGCCCCGGTGCCACTGGCTGTCGAAGATCGTGCGCTCGCCGCGTTGGGGCCGAAGATGCTCGAACTGGCTGCGACGCGCACTGCAGGTGTCCACCCCTACCTCGTGACACCGGAGCACACCCAACTCGCTCGCCAAGCCGTCGGGCCCGATGGACTCGTCGCCACCGAACAGGGCGTTGTGCTGGAGACCGATCCCGATCGGGCTCGGGCGATCGCGCGTACAAACCTGGCCAACTACTTCCTGTTGCCCAACTACACGAACAACTGGAAACGGCTCGGGTTCACCGATGACGAAATCAGCCACGGCGGCAGCGACCGATTGATCGACGCACTTGTTGCGTGGGGAGACGAGGCAACGATCGCCGCGCGCGTCAGCGAACATCGCGACGCCGGGGCGAGCCACGTGTGCGTTCAGGTGCTGACAGAAAGTCCGCGCGCTGTGCCTCTGGAACAGTTGCGCATCCTCGCGCCGGCACTCGCCTGAAGCCGGGGCATCGAACAGATATCACCCGGCCTCGACCGACCGCGGTCGGTACCATCGCCTGGTGGGTCTTGTTCTCGCCGGTATCGGCGTGCTGGTCTTCAGCTTCAGCTTGCCGTTGACCAAGATCGCCGTTCGTGGGTTCGACCCCACCGTCGCTGCGATCGGCCGGGCCGCAGTCGCCGGCATGTTGGCCATGGTCGTCCTTCTGGTCGTCAAGCCACCACGACCAAGTCGCGCCCAGGGCGGCCGACTGGTTCTGGTCGTCGGCGGTGTGATCTTCGGTTTCCCGCTGCTCACCGCTTACGCGCTTCGGCACACCGCCAGCCTGCACGGCTCCGTTGTCAACGGCCTGCTTCCGTTGGCCACAGCCGGATTGGCGGTGCTGCGCGCAGATGAGCGGCCGTCTCGGGCGTATTGGGCGTGCAGTGCGGTTGGATTCGCGGCCGTCGTTGCGTACGTCGTGTACGAAGGCGGTGGCACCTTTCACGCTGCCGACGCACTGCTGATCCTGGCGGTTCTCGCAGCTGCAGTTGGATACGCCGAGGGGGCACTGCTCGCCCGGCAGCTGGCCGGCTGGCAGGTGATCTGCTGGGCACTCGTGCTCGGCGCACCGTTGACCTGGGCCATCACCATCGTTGCCGCATCGCGCACGGGGCTGCACGCCACCGGTACACAATGGGCGGCGTTCGGCTACACCGCGGTCTTCTCGATGTTCCTCGGCTTCTTCGCCTGGTACGCAGGTATGGCCAGGGCCGGCATCGCCAAGGCCAGCCAAGTGCAGCTCGCCCAGCCGGCCCTGTCGATGGTATGGGGCTGGCCGCTGCTCGGCGAGCACCTCTCGGCGGCCGCCATCGTGACCATCGCTGTCGTGCTGGCGGCGGTGGCTGTCGGCCGCAACGCAGTCGTACGTACCTCACCACCAATCCCAGCCACCGTGCGAGATGCCACACTGACGTGATGGCATACAACTCCACCGGCCTCGTGGTGCACGATGCCGACGCCCACATCATGGAGACTCCGAACTGGCTGCGTGACCACGCCGATGCGTCAATCCGAGAACGCATCCCAGCACAGAGCTACAGCGGCATCAACGAGCTCCGTCAGACCGGTGACCCCCACGAGCAACGTGGCGACGTCGACAAGACCTTCGAGAAGCTCGTCACTCGCCATCGCTCCAAGGAGTACCTCGAGCACGAAGCGGCCGAGATCATGGCCCGCAAGAACTTCGCGGCAACGGGCAGTTTCCTCGCTGAAGACCGTGGCCGCGCTCTCGACCTCCTCGGCTTCGCCAGCCAGTTGATCTTCAACACGTTCCACAACTCACGTCTGTGCGCTTGGGAGCATTCGGGCGACATCGAGCTCGCCATCGGTGCCGCCCGGGCTCACAACCGGGCGATGATCGAGTTCTGTTCCACCGACGCTCGCCTGCTGTCGACGTTGTACGTGCCACTGGCGGATCTCGAGCGCGCCGGCGATCTGGCAGCAGAGGCGATCTCGATGGGGGCGGCAGCGTTACTCGTAGCGTCCGGATGCCCTCCGACGCATTCGCCCAGCCACATCGCCCTCGATGCCGTGTGGGCACTGGCAAGCGAGGCTCGCATCCCCATCGTTTTCCACGTCGGCGGCACCGGCGAGCTCATCGACGCGAACTACTTCCGCAACGGACTTCCGATTCCTCCCGACTTCCACGGAGGCGACGAGAACTTCCGCTCCGTCGACTACATGGGGATTCCGGGTCCGCCTGCCCAGACCCTGGCGACGATGATCTTCGACGGCGTCTTCGAGCGCTTCCCCGACCTTCGCGTCGGCGTCATCGAGCAGGGTGCGATCTGGGTACCGTCATGGATGAGGCAGATGGAGGCGGCATTCGATGCGTTCGTGCGCCACGAGGAACGACTGCGGGCCTTGTCGATGCGACCAAGCGACTATGTGCGGCGCCAAATTCGATTCACTCCGTATCCCACCGAAGATGTCGGTTGGATCATCGACCAAGCCGGCCCAGAGGTCTGCTTGTTCTCGTCGGACTATCCCCATGTCGAGGGCGGGAGGCGCCCCATCGAGCGGTTCGAGGCCAGCCTGGCCAATACGTCCGCCGAGGCTCGCCAGGCCTTCTACCACGACAACTTCGTCGACGTGATGGGTGCTGGCCTCGGGGCGCTGCAGGGCTAGAACTACCCGACCTCGATCGGATCACCATGTAGGTAACGAGCGCCCGACCCGCGTTGCGCGGCGCGATCGCCTGTGTTGTACAGCTCGCACGTGTCGAGCGACAGGCACCCACAGCCGATGCACCCGTCGAGCCGCTCGCGCAGCAGTTCCAACGCGGCGATCCGACTGTCGATCCGCGGCAGCCATCGGCTGGCGAGCTCGTTCCAGTCGTCGCGCGTGGGAGTGCGGCCGGACGGCAACGCCGCCAGCGCATCACCAACTTCTCCGAGCGACAATCCGATCTTCTGGGCGACCTGGATGAACGCAACCCGGCGCAGCGCGTCGGGTCGATAGCGACGGTGACCCGACGAGTTGCGCTCGGACGTGATCAGCCCGTTGGCCTCGTAGAACCTGAGAGCCGACGTGGCGACTCCGGAGCGCGCCGCCAGCTCGCCGACCGAGAACCGCTTGACTTCAACCATGGTTGAAGTTTTACCGTTCCGCCGGATGAACCCCTCACCGACAGCGACACCACGCGCAGTTCCCGCCGCCACGGCCGTTGCCCACCTCGACGACCTGGAGATCGGCTCGATGAAGATGGTCCGCGTCGACAACCACCGCCTGTGCCTGGTCAGGACTTCGGAGGGGGTCTTCGCGCTCGCCCACGCCTGCCCTCACGAGGGGTACGGGATGACACAAGGTTCGCTCGACGGCAACCTCGTCACCTGCGCCTGGCACAACTGGAAGTTTCGTGTCGACGATGGCACCTGCGTCGTCGGCGAGGAGGACATCGCCACCCATCCCGTGACGATCGACGACGTGGGCAACGTGCTGGTTGCACTGCGCGAGCCCGACGTCGAGATGGTCCGACCACGTCTGTTGGCCAGCCTGCGACGCGGCATCGAGCACGACTACATCGGCCAGGTCAGTCGCGACGTGGTGCGGCTGTTGCAGGCCGATGCCAATCCGGGTGAACTCGTCTGGGAGGCGGTGCAGCACGGCGCGCCACGGGCCGATTTCGGGTGGGGTCACTCGATCGCTTCGGCCACCGATTGCCTGGCAATGGTCGACCTCTACGACGGGGATCAGCGCGCCCTGCCCATCGTGCAGGCAATTGCTGGAATCGCCGAGACCGAACGCGACCGGCCGATCAACCCTCTGCCGGATCCTGTCCGCCAACTCCCGAGCGACGCCCCCGCACAGTTCCGCCACGCCGTTGAACGCGAGCGTTTGCACGAGGCACAGGCACTGGTTCGCGCCGCAATTCACAATGGCAGCACAGCGACCGATTTGCAGCCGTGGTTCACAAGCGTCGCCAGCGATCATCTACTCTCATACGGCCACGGCGCCATCTACTGCCAGAAGGCCTTCGAACTGCTCGAACTGATTGGCTGGGATCGGGCCGACGCCGTTCTGCCGTACCTCGTGCCGACGATCGTGTACGGCACTCGTGAAGACCTGCTGCCGTACACGCGTCCGTTCATGCGCTCGTTGGCCGACGCGGATCTGGCTGCTCTGGCGACTCTGCCCGCCGATGACGGCTGGCACGACGACGGCACCCTGTTGGCCACGTTGCTCGGAAGGGACCGCACATCAATCGTCCCGGCGGTCGCCATGGCGATGGCCACCGGCGCAGGAGTGGAGGGCGTGCTCGACGTTGTCGTTCAGACCGTCGGCGAGCGGATGATGCGCTACGACACGGCCGGCGAGCGCGACCTCCTCGACGACTTCGGTTGGCTCGACATCACGCACGGGCTCACCTACGCGCATGCTGCTCGCTGGCACCACCGTCTTTCGCCCGGCATCGACACCGTCCGCCTGGCAATGTTCACTGCCTTCCTCGCCCAATGGACCGGCCGCCACGAATGGCACACGAAGGTCGGCGACCGCGGGTCCGGGCGATCCTTCAGCGGCTCTGTCATCGAGGCCGGCGAAGCGCTGCAGCGCGAGGCGCTCCTCGACAACGCCTCATCGTTCATCGTGTACGCCCACGGGATCAAGACCAGCCGGGCGGCGGCGTGCGAGGCGGCCCGCACCGGGTCGACGTTGCCGCTGCAGGCTGTGGCCCGCCTCCTGGATTCCCCGCGACTCGAGCGTTTCGTCGCCGCCAACGTGGCCCGGTCGATCGAATTTCTCGCCGGACGTGCGCCGCACGACGAGTGAGCAGCTGAAAGCGGTCAGTGGCGCTCGCGTGGACTTGAGGGTTCGCGGATAGATACATTGTAAAAATTGTCAAGAATTCGTAAAGGTCGTGGCGCGTCTTGCCGAAAGATTGGCATGTCTCGGACACAACGAGCGCTGCTGGCCGTCTCCCTGTCGGCCATCTCACTCAGCATCCTGACCCTGCCCACGACTTCGTTCGCGGCGGTCTCGACCACCGCAACCCCGACGCGGTACGTCGTGAAGAACGGCGACTTCCTCGCCGGAATCGCTGCCAAAGTCGGTGTCGGGCTCGCTGACCTGCTCGCCGCCAACCATCTGACCAAGAAGAGCCTGATCCTTCCTGGGGACACACTGGTGGTGCCTGCCGGCGCGGCGACGCCGACACCCGCAGCCGCGACACCGACGGGACCCGTGGCCGGGACCATCGTGCACACCGTGAAGAACGGTGACTTCCTGATGGGGATTGCGACGCTGTACAAGGTCACTCTGGCCGATCTGCTCACGGTGAACCACCTCACGGTCAAGAGCGTGATCAACCCGGGGAGACAGCTCGCCCTGCCAGCAAATGCGGTTGCACCGCAGGTCGCGGCGCCGGCCGCGACAACCCCTGCGACGCCACCAGCCCCGGCACCGACCGACATCACGTACACGGTGAAGCTCGGCGATTTCCTGGCCGGCATCGCCGCCCAGTTCAAGGTCAAGCTTGGTGATTTGCTGGCCGTCAACAAGATCACGGCAGCGAGCCTGATCCTGCCCGGCGCGAAGCTGTCCTTGCCGCCCGGCGCCGTGCAGCCGCCCCTCGCTGTGACGAGTACACCCGACGTCCAGGCGGCTCCCGGCCCCGCCGGCACCGTGGTCGCCTTCGCCTACGCCCAACTCGGTAAGCCATACCGCTTCTTCACTGACGGTCCGGCAACGTTTGATTGCTCGGGCCTGGTCAAGGCGGCCTACGCCCAGATCGGTATCGAGATGATCCACCACGCCGCCTCGCAGGCCGGCTACGGCACTGCGGTCGATATCTGGAACGATCCGATCAAGCCCGGCGATCTCGTCTTCCTGGCCCCGCATGGCACGGGCGAGATCAGCCACGTAGGTATCGCTGTCGACGCAACCCACTGGATCCACGCCCCGGCACCTGGTGACGTGGTTCGCTTGGCGCTGATCCCGGCCAAGGGAATCATCGCCGCCGTTCGACGGCCGATCAGCTAATCAGGCGATCGCCGATTGCGCGTTGTCGGCGTCGACGATCGCCGGGTCGAACGGCTGGCGCGTAAAGATCTCGCGCAGCATCGGCTCGAACGTCTCGATTGGTTCTGTCGGATAATCAGGATCGAACGATTCC
This sequence comes from Ilumatobacteraceae bacterium, assembly GCA_031370745.1. Taxonomy (GTDB): domain Bacteria; phylum Actinomycetota; class Acidimicrobiia; order Acidimicrobiales; family Ilumatobacteraceae; genus JAENVT01. The sequence goes on along the minus strand of JANMQX010000314.1, from coordinate 23,682 downwards.
TGGTCCCAGCGCTCGCAGAAGTTGGCGCAGCTGTCGTACCACCGGTGATCGCGGTATGCGTCGCGCTGATCGGGATCGACGTCGATGTGGTGCCCGTAGTACTTGTACTGGAAGACGCCGTGCATGTTGACGACCCACGTCACTTCGGCACGAACGTAAGGCCGGATGATCGACGCGGCCACTTGGGAGTGGTTCTCGGGTGACAGGTCGTCGCCGATGTCGTGGATCAGCGCCGCAACGATCATCTCGGTGTCGGCACCGTCGCGCATCGCTCGTGTCGCGGTCTGCAACGAGTGTTGGTAGCGGCTGACCTTGTAACCGGCAAGACCCTCGTCGAGGCGACGCAACGCCTCGATCAATCGCTCGGGGAGCTCGGAGATGTAGTCGCGTTCGAGGCCGTGAAGGTACTGGTACTCGTCGCGGGTACCGTCGGCCATCCGAGTGAATTCCACGGTTCTGGTGGTCATGTCCTCATCGTAGGACCTCGCGGCTGCGACATGCACGACGAAACAAACTCCGCACAATCACCCTGGGGAACGGACCGTCCAATCCGTTCCCCGGGTGAGAATTCTGAGAAGCGACGCTGCTTCCCATACCGGGCCGCCCGTCCCGTTGGCCCGGCCCTCAGTAGAGCAGGGGACGTCGGTTCCTGATACTCATGTCCTCTCAATGAGCCATACGGACTATGCGATACCGTTTCGCCCATGACGACGCCCTCGTTCCCCCAGCCGCTCGGGGGCAACGAGATGCCCCGGTTCGGCGGAATCGCCACATTCATGCGCTTGCCGGGTAAGAGCCGGCCCGAAGAGCTCGATGCCGCCGTGGTGGGCGTACCGTTCGACATCGGTACATCGAATCGACCCGGGGCGCGTTTCGGCCCTCGCGGAATCCGCAGTGAATCTGTGCTCCTGCGGCCCTACAACATGGCGACCCGCGCCGCGCCATTCGACAGTTTGCGGATCGACGACCTCGGCGATGTCGCCACGAACCCCTACAACGTCCTCGACTCGGTCGACAGGATCCAGCATCACTACGACGCGTTGCTCGACCACGGTCTGGTGACCGCGACGATGGGTGGCGACCACACGATCGTGCTGCCGATCCTGCGGGCCATGGCCAAGCGGTACGGCCCCGTCGGGCTGGTGCACGTCGATGCGCACACAGACATCAACGACACGATGTTCGGCGAGCGCATCGCCCACGGGACGCCATTCCGTCGTGCCGTCGAGGAAGGACTGCTCGACTGCAGTCGCGTCGCCCAGATAGGTGTGCGCGGCACCGGCTACCAGGCCGACGATTTCGACTGGTCGCGCGAGCAGGGTTTCCGCGTCGTGCAGGTCGAGGAGTGTTGGCATCGCAGCCTCGAGCCGTTGATGGCCGAGGTCCGCACTCAACTTGGTGAAGGTCCGGTCTATCTCAGCTTCGACATCGATGGTCTCGATCCCTCATTTGCCCCAGGCACCGGCACTCCGGAGATCGGCGGCCTCACGATCTGGCAGGGCATCGAGATAATCCGCGGCTGCCGTGGTCTGCGGGTCGTCGGGTGCGACGTGGTCGAGGTCGCGCCCATCTACGACGTGTCGGGCATGACATCGCTGGTAGCCGCCAACCTCCTGTACGAGATGTTGTGCGTGCTACCCGGAGTCGAGTACCGATAGCCGCGCTCCACCCGCAGTCCGTTGGGGGCGAGGGACCCTCCCGGAACCCCGCCCCCAAGGGATTTGGGGGCAACGGCGAGTCAGGGTCGCCGTTATGCGCAGCTCGCGGGCCGGGCACATCAGCTAGAGCCGGCAACGAACCTCGGTGATACCTAGCTGCCCGGCAATTCCGTGCGCGGAACTGGTGTTTCCTCCGAGGTGGTTCAACCGAGACGGAGGGTGAGACGACTCCATGCGCCCACGTAGATGCGGTCGCCATCGTGCAACGCCATCGGGATGCCAGATTCCACCGCCTCAACTTCCGCCGTGGGATCGGTGCCGGCGAGCACGACGTAGGTGCCGTTGGTCGACGACAGGTCGATCACCGAAAGGCCGTCGCCGTCGCGCACCAATTGGGCATGCCGACGTGACACCCCTGTGTCGCCTTCGAGTGCGATCTCTGGATGGATGTCGCGCGACTGGCTCGACCGGCCGACCAGCGCAGTGTGCTGAGTGATAGCAACCGTCGATGACGAGGGCGGCGGACATGGTTGATCGGACAACGATCCCTTCAACGCGTACCAAACCGGATCGACCTCGATGACAGCGACCCACTTGACGGTCGAATCGGGCGCCGACGCGGGTGCCTCCGGCGTATCGACATTTGCAGGTTTGGGGGGTGCCTGACCTGTTGTGAAGTCATAGCCGCACTGCTCGCAGAACAAGTTGCCGGCATCGTTCGACAGCCCGCAGTTCGGACAAGCGATCATCGCTCCGGCTGAGGAGGATGCCGGGGAGGGCGCGGCAGCGGTCGGGTCGGGGGGAGCGGGTGTCGACGAGCCACCGATCGGCGCGCCACAGGTGTCACACCATTCGGGGTCGCCGCTGTGGTGACCGTTCGGACATGTGTAGTCGGTCACGGCTCGCGACGGATCCGCGTGGTCTTGGTACTGCGCGTGTCGAGCGCCATCTCGTCGGTGCGTTCGATCTTGCTCCTCAATCTCACTGTGCCGGTTTCAGCGTCGACGACGTCGACCACCTTGGAGAGCAACCGAGTCGTGTCTTCGTTGCCACTCTCGTGGGCAATCTTGGCCGCCTCCCCCAGCAACACAGTCGCTGTTCGATCATCACCCGCGGCCTTCGCCGCCAACCCTTTCTGAATTGCGTCCGCCAACTGTGCCTGGCCGGTGTAGTGCGCAACCGCTGGATCGATCCGCGTCGTCAGGTTTGCATCCGCGCTCCACGTCGCCTTCACCAAACTCTTCGCCATCACTTCGTCGTTGATCACCACCTCGACTCGCGCCGCGAGTCGCTCGTTGCCCAACGGGGCGACGGGAACGCGGACTGCCACGTGGTAGTCGCGACTCTCGTCGCTCCATGCGCCCGTTGGAAACTCACGCACCAGCGGCGCGACCTGCACTGCTTTTGCCGTGAGATCCTCGACCGTCGGAGCCACCTGGCGCACGAACAACACCTCGCTGCCTTGCGGCGCCCAGACTCGCAGGCGGGCGTCGGCGACTCCGCGGCTCATCGACGTGCGGATCATCGCCTCGAAGTCAGCCTCGAGATCGTCGGGCTTGGCGATGAGGTCGACCGTGCCAAGCAAGGCGTCGGCGATGGTGCGTAGTTCGTCAACGACCCAATCCGAGCCGATACCGCGGCAGTCGCATTGAAACTGACCCTGGGCCGCAGCAAGCGCTTGTGGCAACGAGCTGGCAGGCTCGCCTTCGATCTTTCCGTCGGTCAGCAGGATCGCGTGACGCTGCGCCGTCTGCACCTGCGAGAACAGTTCGGTGGCGGCCGAAATCCAGGCCCCGATCGCGGTTGCGCCGCCGGCGCGCAGTGCATCGATCATGTGCGTGGCCTCACGCCGGGTCACGTCGGTCATCTTGGCCATGCCCGAATGCGAGGGGTACACCATCTGAGCGACGGTGTGGCCGCTGAGCACGGCGAACCAGGTGCCATCGACAATCTCGGCCACGGCGACCTTCGCGGCCCGTCTCGCAGCAACGATCTTCGACGATGGCATGTCCATCGAGCCCGACGTGTCGACGATGATGATCTCGGCGGCCTCACCATGGCCCGATTGCCCGGCAGTGCCCGCATTGGTGCACGTCACCGACACCACGGCGTGCACGTCGGTGGCTCCTTCTGCAAGGAACTCGTTCTGAAAGACATCTGCCTTGAAATCAGCCACGTAACTCCCCTTCTGGTCCCAAGCGTAGCGAGGGGTCGCAGCGAGCCAGGGCGGCGGTGATGTTGTCGTGGCCGCCCGCAGCGTTGGCCCAATCGACGAGCGCGGCGGCCAGCGGCAGCGGGTCGCTGCCCTTGGCGGCGCTCAGGTCCGACACCAGCGTGCGCATCTCGTCGAGGGCCGACGCGTAGTTCCACAGACCGTCGGTGCACACGAGCAGCCAGCCCGGACCTTCGATCGATTGCGAGGCGATCTCGGGGCTGTGATCGACCGAATCAGCGCCAAGCCAACGAGTGATCGTGTGGAACGCCGGATCTGCTTCTGCCTCCGCCGGCAACTTCCCCGACGCCAGAAGCTCGGTGCCGAGCGAGTGGTCGACGGTCAATTGACGCACTGCGCCTGAGTCGGGCATCCAGTAGGCGCGCGAATCGCCGCACCATGCCACAGTGATCAACGAGTCGGCAACGACAGCGGCCACGTATGTGCACGAGGGTGGCTCGGCGGGATCGCCGAGGGTGTGGGCGATGCCGACGGCCGCCCCGTGCGCCTCCGTCGTTGCCGCCCGTAAGGCGTCGGTCCAGTAACTGACTTCGGCGGCGACGCTCTTTGCGGCTGCCCTGGTCGGCGCGGGAAGTGAGACGCCAGTGAGGTAGCTACACGCGGCGCGCGACGCGGCGAGTGCGGCCCTGTCACTGTGCGGCGCGCTGGTCACGCCGTCGCAGACCACCAGAATCGACAGTGAGCCATCCGGCGTGGCGGCCAGCGCCATTGCATCCTCGTTGGCTGTGTGAACGATCCCTTTGTCGCACACCCCGCCGATCCATGGTGCAGGCTGCTCGGTCCAATGATCGCGAGCTGACCGCGCTTTCTGCCCGCAGTTGTCGCAAAAGCCGTCGTCGAGGATCCGCCCGCCGCAGTGCTCACAAACCGCCGACGTCACGGTGGTTCGAGGGATCGGTGCCGTGACGTCGTCCGAGACAACGGACGATGGCGTTTCAGCCGGTGGCACGACGGTGGCCGCCGAACCCTGATCAGGCGAAGCTGCCGCGCTCGGCGAGGCGTGCAACTGCGCGCCGCATGCTTCGCAGAACGTGTCGTCGGCTGCTATCGGCGCGGAGCATGCCGGGCACTTGAGTTCTACGGCGGTCATGTCAGCGAGCGGACCCTGACCGAGTTTGCTTGATCGACAAGACGGATGCGGTCGGCCGCGCTGTCGGCAAGATGAGCAGCTTCGCGATAGGCGCGCTCGAGCCCGGAGCGCAACGCGGGCACTGTGGCTCGTGCTCCGGCGATTACGAGCTGCGGCGCGGCGCCATGGTCGCGCACGTGCTCGAGCGCCGACAGGAGAATTTGAATGCGAAGTGCAGCGCGGCCGGCTGGGTCGAGCGCCGCCTGGTCGAGCTCACCCGCCGCGGCGCCAAGGTCGTCGAGCGGCTCAGCCGAGCCTTCGGTCGACGCCAACATCAGAGCCCGCTGACGCCGCGCGTCGCCGTACGCCCGGCTGGTGACCGGGATGTTGTCGAAGGCGGCAAGCGCCTCGCCGCGACGACCGGCGGCCGCGGCGAGGCGGGCCAAGCCGAACTGCGCCGGTGCGACGTAGGCGGCATCAGTGCGCGCGCACTGGGTGTACATCTGGGCCGCGATCTCGGGCTCGCCGCCGATCTCGCATGCCCTCGCAAGGGCGAGCTTCGGCGCCAGCTCACCCGGAAGTTGGCCGTACACGCTGTTGAACGACGAGATCGCACCGGCGTTGTCGCCGGCGCTGAGGGCCACCAAACCATGAAGCCAGACGCCTCGCCATTCCCACGGATCGTTACTGAGAATCTCATCGGAGATGATCGACGCCTGCTGCAAATGTCCGGCTGCCATGGCTGCGTATCCGCTGGCCATGGCGACCCCAACCGTCTGCTCTGGTGCGGATGCCAACGCACGTAGACGATCCACCGGGTCGTCGGCGGTCACCGATGCCAGCCACGAGACCATCGGATCCTGCGGGTCGACGGCCACCACGGGCAGGTCGGCCCAGTCGAGCCGGTCGCCGGCTACGGCCGGCGTCTCGAACAAACGCGACGGCGTGCTGCGGGTAACCGCTCCCCCGCCGGTCGCAGCAGTCACCTCGCGCAGCACACCAAGCAGTTGGTCGCGCATCTCGTCGGCGCTCTGGAACCGATCCTCCGGTTGCGGTGCCGTGCCTTTGACCAGCCAGCGGTACAGCGAATCATGTTGGGCGAGGATCGGCACGTCGGTCGGTGACGGCAGCGTTGTCTCGAAGCTGCTCTGGTAGCCCTTGAACTCGAAGATCAGCGTCGCCAGGGTTCGCGCCACCGTGTAGAGGTCGCTGGCGATCGACGTGCCTTCCTTGGCAACCTCGGGCGCTTGGAATCCGACGGTCCCGTAGATCGGCGACTGATCGTCGTCGATCCGGCGCACGCCACCGAGGTCGATCAGTTTCAGACCGTCACCGACCTGGATGATGTTGGCCGGCTTGAAGTCGCAGTAGAGAAGACCCAGCAGGTGCAGGTAGGAGAATGCCGGGAGAATCTCGACGATGTATGCAATCGCCTGGTCGACCGGGATCGGCGAGAACCGGCCGGTGGTCTTCATCCGGTCTTTGAGGATGATGTTGAGCGATCGTCCGCCGACGTATTCCATGACGATGTACGAGGCGCCGTCGGCTGCGGTGACGAAGTTGTAGATCTCGACGATCAGCGGGTGTTCGACCTCGGCGAGGTACTGCTTCTCGGCGACCGCAGCTCGCGCCGCGTCGGGATCGCCCGTGTTCAACAAACCCTTCAACACGACCCAGCGATCGTTGACGTTGCGATCGTTGGCGAGGTAGATCCAGCCCATCCCGCCGTGCGCCAGGCCGCCGACCACCTCGTATTGGCCACCAACGAGTGCGCCGGGTTGCAGCTTCGGATCGAAGTCGAACGGAGTGCGGCACTTTGGGCAGAAGCCCTTCGACCGGCCGGGAACACCCTCTCGTGACCGACCGACAGGGGCACCACATACCGAGCAGAAGCGCTTGTCTTCGGCCACGGTGGGCGGGTCCATCAAGGCCTGGCGAGGGTCGGTGACCGGCACCGACGGAACCTGGGTGAGGCCGGCACCGAGGCGCGATGTCTGGGTTGTCGCGGTCAGCCGCCGTGTAGAACGGCTGGCACCGCTGGAGCGTGCGGACCCGAGCGGGACCAAGCCGAGACGAGTCGTGCCCGACTGGATCGTCACCGCGCTCGGCGGATTGCCGGCAGCATGCGCGCCAGGCTCCGACACGGAGCTCGAAACAGCGGCTGCCCCCAGTGGCGCCAGTCCACAGACGTCGCAGTATCCATCGAGGATGGTTCCGGCGCACCCGGGCTGGGCGCACTTCACGGGCCGACCCCACCCGGTGAGACGGCCGATGCGACCTTGGCGTTCACCGCGGCCACGTAGCGATCGACCAGCGGGCGCGCCGCGGCGACATCACATGGAGCCGACCACAGCAGGGTTTCGGTCTGGCGATACAACGGTTCGAGCTCGGCGTTCTCGGCCAGCCCATGGGCACCGGCTTTGTCGCGAAACGATTGCAACAGGCCACGGAGGTCGTCGCGATCGTCGAGGGCCTGTTGGAACCTGCGCCGGCACTCGGTGATCGCCGCCTCGAGTCGCTGCACCTTGGCGACGACGGGGGCCATCACCCCGCGAGCCTTGGCCCACGGCATTGCCTTCAAATCGTCGATCGAAGCAAGCGTGCCAACCGCCGCGACCGACGGAATGGCCAGTACCGGCGCCTGCACAATCTTCGAGCGGCATCGGTCCGCCAATTGGCGAACGGAGGCTTCGGCAGTGCCGAGCATTGCGAGCCGATCATCCAGGGTGGTCCAGTTATCGAACATCGTGCGTCGCTCGGCATCGACCTGTTCGAGCTCGCTGCGCAGTGCTTGCGCCCGTGTGGCGACAGTGGCCAGATCGCGGCGGGAGACGAGCTCGGCGCGCAGTTCGACAGCACGATTGATGTGGCTCCCGAGGTCACGCGCCAATCGCTCGGCGACGACGAGGTCGGCGTCGGCGCGAGTAGCGAGGCCCACCTCGGTGGCCGCGCGGGTCTCAACGCCCGACACATTCGACTCCACACGTCGCACGATGGCATCGACCAACGTCGCTGCATCTTCGAGATTCTGACCAACCGGACTGCCAAGGTTGTCGGCGAGCGGTTGGCTCGCCAGGGCAGCCGCCTTCGCTCTGTCGCGGCCGGCGAGGTCGCTGATCTCCTGAATACGATCACCGATGACCTTGCGGGCGACGAACGCTGCAGCAAGATCCGCCCGATCAACGTCGGACCCAGAACCGCGGGCGCGATCTTCCAACGACAGCATCGCGTCGGTACGCGCGGCCAACCAGTCGTTCCATTGGGCCAATACTGCAGCCATCTGTTGTGCGGTGGGAGTTGCAGGCACTAGCCGTCCCTCCCGTAGATGGCCGGAGGGGGATCGATGACCGTGTCGCTCAACACTCCGACGAGCCACTTCGAGTAGATCGCCTCCCAGCGACCGTCGGTGCGCATCGCCTCGATCACGCCATTGACGAACCGCACGAAGTCGACCTTGTCCTTCGACATCCCAAGCCCATAGGGCTCCTTCGTGAACTTTTCGCCAACAACCTCAGTGTTCGGATCTTGAGCGGCGAGACCGGCCAGCACGGTGTCGTCGCCGGTTGCGCCGTCAGCCTGGCCCTGCTGCATTGCGACCAGGCAGTCCGTGACGTCGGGCTTTGCCAACACGACCAGGTCGCCGAACTTGCCACTTTCGTTCTTGCGCAGCAGATCGATGTTGGTGCTCCCCTCCGGCGCACACACCGTTGCTTTGGCAGTGTTGAGATCGCCGATGCTGGTGAACCCGGAGCCCTTCTTCACCAGCACGCGCTGACCGGCGTCGAAGTACTCCGACGAGAACGCGATCCGCAACCATCGGTCGCAGTTGATCGTCATGGTGTGAGCGACGATATCGACTCCACCGTTGTCAGGGCCCGCCTCCAAGTTCGGCAAACGGTCGGCATAGGTGATGACCTTGTACGTGATGTTCGACTCGCCATCGGGGCCGAAGATCGCCTTGGCGACTTCCTTCAGCATGTCGATGTCGAAGCCCTCGATCTGATTCGTCAGACTGTTGCGCGCTCCGAACAACAGCGTGTCGCCGGACACACCGACGATCAACTTGCCACGGTCGCGGATGGTTGCCATCGTCGAGCCGGCCGGCAGATCAGCGGGCGCCGGCAACGCACCTTGCGGCGCGTACGAGCGAGTTGGGTCGAGAGCCTTCTGTGCGGCGCTGCACGTGGGCGGAGCAGCTGCAGACGCGGCGGTCGTGGTTGGCGCTTCGCCCTCGATGGCTCCCGACAAGCGAACCGAACCCGAGCATCCAGCGAAGAGAACCATTGCAGCGGCGGCCGCAACCATCGCACGACGCGCGTTCATCGATATTCCTTCAAGCGTTGCCCGCAGCCGAGTGCGGACAGCACAGCGATGACCAGACCGGCGAGAAACACGATGATTCGAAGCGAGTTCAGCGGGTGCACCGCACTGAGGAGACCGGCAGACGCGGCGGAGCCCTCCGCCGTTGCGATTCGGCCGACTGCCTGATCGAACCCGTCGAACGCGAGCGCCGAATTGATCCCTTTCGATGTCGGCTGGGCGCCGAGACTGATGGCGACTGCTTGCTCCCATTTCCCTGCGTTGTCGAGGGCGCGTATTTCGACGTGCGCCTCGGCGTAGCTCGCGTACGCACTCGCCGCGCCACCGGCCAGCCCGCGGTCGCTGCCCAGTGCATTGGACATCTCACGAGTCACGATGTCGTTGCCGAGCTGCCAGTTCACCTCGTTGGCGGCTCCGTTGCCGCGGTTGATCAGCGTCAACGCCTCCTGAGAACGTGCTTCGAAGGCGGCGGCACGGGCCTGAGCGGCCCTGTCGGCGACGGCCAGATGGGCGTTGACAGCATTGTCGGTGTCGCTGACGGCTCCCGCCTGGGCGATGCCGCCGATCAACAGCACCAGGAACAGCACCAACAGGGCAATGGCGACGGGGACGTTGACAACGCGGCGGAACGTTCGCCACATCCACCAACTCGCCACCACCAGGGCGATGAAAACCAGCCACCCCGTCACATGCAGCAACACGCCGGCGCGGTGCGCGCTCGCCAGGCTGTCGTTGATCTGGGTGCGCTGCGACTCCTCGACGGCACGCAACGACGAGACGATGTCGGGCGTGTCGGGATCGGCGTTGCTGACAATCCCGTTGGCCTGGCGCTGATAGGCGGCACCAACGGGGAAACCTTGCCGATTGTTTGCCCTGGCCTGCTCGACCAAGCCGACGTAGCTTCCGAGCAGACGGCTGGCGGAACTGAGCTGCTCGAGATCGGCTGCGGTCGCCGAAGCGGAGACGGAAACCAGCCCATCGCCGGCCTTGGCGATCTCGTCGAGATATGCAGTGCGCTGCGACGGGTCCTCTTGCCCGCTGCGCAGGTACGACGAACTGGCGATGGCGTCAGCGTGCACGATTCGAACCTGGATGTCTTGGAGCGCGAGCAGTTGACGCGATGCGGTGCGCACCTCGTTGATGGCGTTGGTCCGCCGATTGACCCCGAATGCGCCAACGACTGCGAAAACCAACGCGAGCACGATCAAGACGGCTCGGAGCACCGACAACCTGGCGGGAGTCGACGCCACTGCCAAGCGCCGGGTGATGAACTGCGTGCGGGACCGCGGTGACAGTGGCTGCGTCGTAGTTGTCGCGGTTGGGAGCACCCGCACCTCCTCGACGGGGCAGTGTACGCGCAACTCTTGACGATGCGATCCGGTTGGGTACCGTTGTCACCATGCCTGCAGCGTTTCTTCATCCCTATGCCAAACCCACTCGCGAAAGCTTCATCCGCATCGATCGGGGCGAAGGCGCTCTGGTGTGGGACGAGAACGGACGCCAGCTCGTCGACGGAATGGCCAGCCTGTGGTACAACGCGATCGGCCATGGTCGCGCCGAGATGGCCGAGGCCATCGCCGCCCAGGTTCGCACCCTCGGCGCGTATTCGGCATTCGACCCCTTCACCAACGAGCCTGCCGAAACATTGGCCGAGGAGCTGCGCCAAATCGCGCCGACGCCCAACGCCCGGGTGTTCTTCACTTCATCGGGGTCCGAGTCCATCGATTCGGTGATGAAGCTGGCCCGCATAGCCCACGTGCAAAACGGCCAGTCGCAGCGCAAGCTCATCATCAGCCGCACCCGCGGCTACCACGGCGTGGCCTACGGCGGCACCAGCGCGCTGGGCATCGCCGCCTACAAGGAGAACTTTGGCCCGTTCGTCGATGAGGTGGTGCAGGTGCCGGCAGATGATGTCGAGGCCGTCGCTACCCTGATGAGCCAGCGTGGCAACGATGTTGCAGCCATCATCACCGAACCCGTGCAGGGCGCCGGAGGCGTGCACCCGCCGCTCGACGGCTACCTGCAGTCGTTGCGCAAGCTGTGCGACCAGCACGGCGCGTACCTCGTGTTCGACGAAGTGATCACCGGCTTCGGGCGAACCGGCAGTTGGTTCGCCGCCCACCACTACGGCGTGTCACCCGACTTCGCGACTTTTGCCAAGGGTGTCACCTCCGGCTACATCCCACTCGGCGGGGTGTTCGTGGGCAGCGCCCCAACCGCAGCCCTCGAGTCCGATCCCGAGTTCTTCCTCACGCACGGCTTCACCTACTCCGGTCATCCCACCGCGTGTACGGCAGGTCTGAAGAACCTCGAGATCATGCGGCGCGAGGGTCTGGTCGAACGCGCCAAGCACATCGAGGACCGGTTGGGTGGCGGCTTGCAGGCACTCGCCGCCGATGGCGTCGTCGCTCACGTTCGTGGCATCGGCGGCATGTGGGCTCTTGGTGTGCGACCCGACCAAGATGCCAAGGCGATGCGCGACCACATGCTCGACACGAGCGGGGTGATCGTCCGTGCCCTCGCCGATGGCCTCGTGATGTGCCCTCCGCTGGTCATCCTCGACGAGCACATCGACCAGCTGGTCGACGCGGTCGCCGCGGCGGCCGGCTGACATGAAGTTTGGCATCTTCTACGAGCACCAGATCGGCCGGCCGTGGGACGACGGCACCGAGCACCAACTGATTCAAGATGCGCTCGATCAGGTGGAGTTCGCCGACTCGTTGGGGATCCAGTACGTCTGGGAGGTCGAGCACCACTTCCTCGAGGAGTACAGCCATTCGTCGGCACCCGAAGTGTTCCTCGCTGCATGCAGTCAGCGCACCAAGAACATGCGACTGGGGCACGGCGTCATCCTGACCGCGCCAAAGTTCAACCATCCGGCGCGCACCGCCGAACGCGTCAGCATGCTCGACCTCGTCAGCGGTGGGCGTGTCGAGTTCGGCAGTGGCGAGTCGTCGAGCGAGGCAGAGCTCGCCGGCTTCGGAGTCAACCCGCTGGAGAAGCGCGAGCAGTGGCTCGAAGGGCTCGAGGTCGCGGTTCGGTGCATGGCCGAAACGCCATTCACCGGCGTCGACGGCAAGTACGTGCAGATGCCGCCGCGCAATGTCATCCCGAAGCCCGCGCAGAAGCCTCACCCACCGTTGTGGCTCGCGTGTAGTCGGCGCGAGACCATCTTGCTTGCCGCCGAGAAAGGTATGGGTGCGCTGACCTTCGCGTTCATCGACCCGGAAGAAGCCGTCAACTGGGTCAGCGAGTACGAGCGCACGTTCACCGAGAAGTGTCGTCCGGTCGGCTTCAGCGTCAACCCGCAGGTCGCCTGCGTCAGTCCGATGATGTTGCATCACGACGAGGACGAGGCCATTCGCCGCGGCACAGAAGGTGCCAACTTCTTCGGCTACTCGCTCGGACACTTCTACGTGTTCGGCGAGCATCAGCCTGGCAAGACCGACGTGTGGTCGCAGTACGTCGAGCGCCGTGCCGCGCAGGGTTATGACCCCGATGCCATCGCCGCTACCGTGCGCGCCGGACAAAGCGTGGAGGCACTCGGGGCCAAGCAGGCGGCGGGAGACTCGACCGGGCTGCGCGGCAGCGTCGGCACACCGGCGCAAGTGCGCGAGTACCTCTGCAGGTTCGAAGAAGCCGGCGTCGACCAGGTGATCTTCGTCCTCCAAGCCGGCCGCAACCAGCACGAGCACATCATGGAGTCGATCGAGATCTTCGGGCGCGAGGTGCTGCCCGAGTTCATCGATCGAGACGAGGCACAGGTCAAGGCCAAGCAGCAGCGATTGGCGCCGGCGATCGACGCGGCGATGCAACGCCGGGCACAGGACTACGAAGCGGGCGACGTCGGCGACTACTCGTTCCCCGCGTTGCCCGTGCAGTGGGCGAAGGCAACCGGATCGCCCGAGCTCGAGGCGACACTGCAGCAATGGGCCGACGATCGCGCCGCAGGCAAGCGCGATCTCAGTGCCGGAATCACGGGCTGATCGCTCGATTGGGGGATCACATGGAGCAAAGCATCGTTGTTCGGTACACGGTCAAGCCGGAGGCAATCGACGAACACGTTCGCCTCATCCAAGGCGTGTTCGAGCAGTTGCATCGCGAGCACCCCGCCGGGGTGGTCGGGTATCAGGTGCTGCGGTTGAACGATGGCGAAACGTTTGTGCGTGTCTCCACCCACGACACTCCCGACGGATCAAATCCACTGCCCGAGTTGTCGGCGTTCAAGGAGTTCGGTCGCGACAGCGGATCTCGGGTCAGCACGACCCCGAATCCAACCCCTGCTACCACCATCGCCTCGTACCGCGCGTGAGCCGAGGTGGTGGTACTCCGGAGCTCGCCACGTTGACGCGCGTCGCCGACCGCATGACGGATTGGCAATTCCACTGTTGGTACTGGGGCGATGCCATCGCGATCGATGGATTGCTCGAAGCGGATTCCCTCGGTGCCGGGCGATACCGCGACACGGTGATCGAAACGTTGCGGCGTTGGTACGACGACTGCCTGCCCAACTTCGACGATGTGCTGGCGCCCGGCGCGGCGATCATCCGGCTCGTGATGGACGGCGACCTTCCGGCCGCGGCCGCTGACCGACTGCTCGTCCAGCTCGACGCGTTGCCGATGGTCTGCGGCGAGGTGCCGGCGCTCGAACCGCATCGGCTGGCGTTCCGCTATGGCGTTTGCATCGATGCCGTCTATCACCTGCCGGCGACCTACGCGCTTGCCGCTCGCTGGCGTGGAGACGCTGACCTGGCGCGGCGAGCCGTGAGCATCGCTGTCGACACCATGAAGGTGCTGCGTTGCGCATCGGGGTGGGCACAGTGGTTCGATCCGACCAGGAAGAAGAACAACGGCGTGGCCTGGACCCGTGGCTTGGGTTGGGCGGTCCTCGGCTTGTTGGATCTCGTACATCTTGTCGACGACGAACGTGCCGCAGAAGTAGGCGATCTCGCCGGCGAGGTGCTGGAGTTGCTGGCTGCGACACAGACGCCGGATGGAAATTGGGCGGAAGTGCTCGACCACGCGCCATGCGGCATCGAGACCTCGACGGCATCGTTCTACGTCGCCGCCGCCTTACACCCAGCGACACCTCGGCTCGTCACGCTTCCGCCCGATGTGCTCGAACGTGCCACCGCAGCGTGCGCACGGGCGCTCGACGACGCCGGCACATACACAGGTGTCACGACCGATGTGCTTCCCAGCTGGAACATCACCACGTACGAGAACTGTCCTACGGAGCCCTCATCGTGGGCCCAAGGCGCTGCGGTTCGCGCGTTCGCCGCCCTGGCCCGCGGCGCCACGATGGGCGCAGCTCGAGCTAGCGACACTGCCTAGTCGAGTATTGGAATCGGTACGTACCGCCGCGCCTGTGGCGAGCGACCAGCCGGGCGACGTGGTCGGGCATGAGGATCCATGGCGGCATGTCCTCCGGTTCGCCGGGTCGTGCGACCAGTCCCGATATCGACGCCTTCTCCAGGCCGGAGACCATCCACCTCGGCATCGGATTGTGGGGGGCAAGACGAAAGGCCTCGTGACGCTGGGCATCGGACAACTCTTCCCACCAGTGGTCGAGGCGTGCAGCCTCGTGATCGTCAGATTTTTCGGCCATGTCTCCAAGAGTCCGCGCGAGGCGTCGGAGATACCTGACCATCAGCCGGCCCGCGTCGCGCTCGCCCCATCGCCGCGGCAATCAACTGAGAATCTCGTCGAGGTAGTGGTTGCGGAACTTTCGAGTCGGATCCCACTCGGCGAGGAGCCGCTCGAGGTCACCCATCCGTTCCACCCGCGAGCGAATGACATCGCCGCTGATTGTCGACAGCTTGCCCCAATGCGGACGTGGAGCAAACGGCTGGAGCGCCGACTCCACAGCTGCCAAAACGGGCTCTACGTCGGCCCACGACGGAATCCATGTGAAGTGGAAGGCGATGCAATCGCGCCCATGGCACGGGCTGAGCCACAGCGAGTCTGCAGCCACGGCGCGCACCTCGGAGATCATCAGCACTGGAGCCAGAAGATCGTGGAGCTCGAGCAGTGCTTGTATCGCCGCGGGTGCGTCCGCGTTGGCGACGAACAGCTCGGACTGAAGTTCTTGGCCGCTGCTCGGCGTGAACCCCATGCGGAAATGCGGCAGGCGCTCGTGCCATGGACCGGCAACACCCATTTGCTCGGTGCACGGTTCGGCTGACAACGCGGCGATCGGATGCAGGTTACGAGT
Source organism: Ilumatobacteraceae bacterium (assembly GCA_031370745.1). Taxonomy (GTDB): domain Bacteria; phylum Actinomycetota; class Acidimicrobiia; order Acidimicrobiales; family Ilumatobacteraceae; genus JAENVT01. The sequence goes on along the minus strand of JANMQX010000314.1, from coordinate 8,188 downwards.
GGCCGGCATTGCGCCGAACCTCGTGCCGCCGAGACCGTCGTCTCCTTCATCGTCATCTACGGCAATTCGTTCCTTTCGCCACATCTGCTCGATGGTGTCGCTGCGCCATGAGGTGAACAGGCTCACGCTGTACCCATCGGCCATGATCTCACCGAGGCGCGCGATGGCGGTCGACATCGGCAGATGTTCGTACACCCGCTGGCGCACTTGGAACGTCGGCTCGATGGACAACGTCTGTCGGGTCACGATTCCGAACGCACCCAGACCCACAGTCAACGCGTCCATCAGCTCAGGGTCGTCGTCTCGGGAGACGTCGACGAGATCACCGGATGCTGTCACCAACTCCATTGCCTGCACCGCTGTGGCAAGACCGCCGTTGCCGACACCGGAACCATGCGTGCCAGTCGCGCAGGCACCCGCAACCGAGATGTGCGGCAACGATGCAAGGTTGGCGAGCGCCCAGCCCCGAGCGTCGAGCAGCGTGGCCAACTCGCCGTACCTGAACCCACCGTCGACAGTGATTGTCCGCGCCAACGTGTCGAAGTCGGCCGTTCGCTCCAGCGACGAAAGCGAGATCAGATCGCCGGTCGTATCGGCGATGGTGTTGAACGAATGCCGGCTACCGAGGCCGCGTACCTTGGTGCTTGCCGCGACGATCGACTGCAGCTGGGCGACGTTGGTCGGGTTGTGAAAGGCGGCCGCGCCATACGCCACGTTCCCGGCCCAATTGCGTTCAACCACCACTGCCCCCTTCGTTCCGCTTCGGATCTGCTCGGTGCCGTCGATGAACCTAGATCAATTCCGAGTCACGGTGAATGGCTGCCGTGGCCCGACCATCACCATTCATCGGCCAGGGTCTCGACCGAACGAGCCCACGATTCCGAACTGGTCTCGTGAGGCCGGGTCCTGCCGGTAGAACGCGGCGAGCACTTCGTACAGATCGGGCTTGATCTCGCGGCAGTCGATCGGACGATCGAAGAACACCTCTGTGGCGACGGCAAAGAACTCTCCGGGGTCGGTCGCCCCGTAGTCATCGAGCAACGGTCCGGCCTCGCCACGACGCATCAACTCCAACTCGGCAGCGCACACCGCGATCCATCGGTCGAGCGCCGCCCGGCTCGGCAAGAGTGGTGTGCCGTCCACGACCCCGTCGAGCATGTCCATCTTGTGGGCGAACTCGTGGAACACGACGTTGTGCCCCCGGCCCCGATGGCGGGCGCCTGCGACGACCTGGTCCCACGCCAGCAGGACGGGACCACGGTCGTGATGTGCTTCACCCAACAGCGGACGAACACCTTCGTCGACCATGCCGCGAACGGCCGTGGCGCGCACGCCCGGAATGGCAAACGTGGTTGGGTGGACAATGACCGTGGTGACCTTGCCGAAGTAGTCCGTGTCGAGACCGAGGATGAGCACGGCTGCTTGAAAGGCGATCGTGATGATGACCTCATCGGTCAGGTCGAAGCCCCTCGCCCCCTCCCAGCGCTTGTTGGTGATGAGGTATCCGGCCAACTCCGCGAGGCGTTGCTGCTCCGAGTCGTCGAGCACGAGCCAATAGGCAACGTCGCGCTGAACGATCTCGTGCCATCCATCGGGGAGGGGCTTGCGTCGAGCCATCGACCGATGAATGTATAGGCATCGCGTATCTGGCAATGCCGCGCCCCAGCGACGGCGCCACTAGCTTGGTGGGGGCTATGGCTGCCGAGACGTGGGCATTCTGTGGTGTTCATCCGGATGCGCCGAATGCATCGCAGGCTGTCGAAACTCTGGCGGCGAAGGCCGGGATCGATGCGACCTTCGGACCCTGCATGCCGCCCGACTGGGCGACCTACACCCCTGCTGAGCCGGGTGCTCGGTATGTCGACCCCGACACCTACTTTCGTGTGACGGTCTCGAATGCAAATGTCGGTATGAAGACGATCGTGTATGACGACCGAATGTGGTCGGCCGACGCGTCGGTTCGCCAAGCTGGGATCGACTTCTGGCTACCGCACGTGGATTGGATCCGGGCCTTCGATATGGGCGACGAGTTCGACCCCGGCGGACCCGACTGGGCGGTGCTCGTGGCTCGTTGGCGCATCATGATCGACGACATCATGCCTGCTACCGGCATCGGCCCATTCACCAATCATCTGCCGTATTCCGAGGTGCTGACGCAAGCGTTGATCGACATGCCCGAACAGCACGCACATCTCAGCTTCGATTCCTACGACGAGCCGACGGCGCTGGCTCTGACCGCTGAGTTCGACAGCCAGGTCAATCACCTGATGGTCGCAGTCAACGCGTTGAAGCACTCCCACTACTCACCCACGTCCACGAAGATCAGTCGGCACATGCACAACCTGCGCGATGCCGGCGCTGACAGCTTTCTGATCTTCGGAGGTGCCACGCCGTACAACTGGGATCTCTCCCCCGATTCCACGTTCGGGAACACCTCGCTGTTCAATCGCCACGGCACGGCCACAGCGTGGGCCAACGCCGTTTTGCGCGGTGCGCAATGATTGGGCGCAGGGCGTCTACTGGGCGACGATGTGGCGTGTGAAGGTGTTCGGGGCGATGTTGGCCCCGCACACGACCAAACCGGCGCGCTGCCCTTCGAGCCGATCGCGTAGCGGATACATCAACGCGGCCAGCGCAGCGGCACCTGCCAACTCGACGGCGAGCTTTGCGGCGCGGAAGGTCAGGCGCATCGCGTCTCGAATCTGATCATCGTCGACCAGCACCACCTCGTCGACGAACTGCTGATTCAACGAGAACGAATAAGGTTCGCATCGCGGCGCGCCCAACGAGTCGGCGATGGTTCGCACTGATTCGATCGCCTGCGGCGAACCGGCCTTGAAGCTGCGGCTCAGGCTGTCGGCACCCTCGGGCTCGACCACGTAGACAGCGGTCGACGGGCTCATCTGCTTCACCGCGCAGGCGACGCCACCGCTCAGCCCACCACCACCGGCCGCAACGATCACCGCGTCGAGCGTGACGCCTGCGGCAGCGGTCTGATCAATGAACTCCATACCGATTGACGCGGTGCCGAGCGCCGTCTTCGGTCCTTCGTAGGGATGCACAAAGGTGCGACCCTCGTCGGCCTCGATCTCACGAACCCTGTCGAACGCATCATGCACGTTGTCGACGAGCACGACAGTTGCGCCGAGCTCGCGGCACAACTGCACTCTGAACGGATCGGCCGTCTTCGGCATGACCACCGTCGCCGTCGTGCCAAGTGCACGGGCGCAATATCCCAGCGAGACTGCGTGGTTGCCTGCGGAGACTCCGGTGACGCCGCGCGACAGCTCGTCGGCGTCGAGGTCGAGCATCACCGAGAGTGCGCCGCGCGGTTTGAAGCTGCCGGTGCGCTGGAACAGCTCCTCTTTCAGCCAGACGTCTGTCGTCGCACCCACGGCCACGGCGAGGGCATCGTCGACGATCAAGCGGATGGGTGTCGTGACGATGAGGTCGCCCAGCCGCGCCCTGTTGGCACGGATCGCATCGATCGTCGGCGCTCCGACGGGGGTTGTTGACACTGACGATCGTCTCCTCGTCGGCCCGATAAGGGTGGGTGATCAGGCCTCTGGTACGAGCACGACGACGGGGATCTGACGGTCGGTCTTGGCCTCGTAGTCGGCAAACCCTGGATACCGTTCCTTCTGGGTCGACCAGAGGCGCTCGCGGGTTTCGTCGTCGGCGACGTGGGCAACGACGTTGACCGTCTTGTCGCCGACTTCGATAGACGCCCGCGGGTTGGCAACCAGGTTGTGGTACCAGTCCGGATTCGTCGGTGCGCCCGCCTTCGAGGCGAACACGACCTTGGTTTCGCCGTCGGCTTGGTACATCACAGGATTGACGCGAGCTTGACCGGTCTTGGCGCCATTCGTGTGCAGCAGCAACAACGGCGCACCCTCGAACTGGCCGCCGACCTGTCCGCCGTTCGCCCGGAACTCATCGATGATCTGCTTGTTCCAATCGTTGACCTCGGCCATGACGGCTTCCTTTCGTCTTCAGGTCCCTTGGGGGCAGGCTATCCGTGCACCGCCGATCGGCACTCAGTCACCAGCGAGCAGATGAATCAGGCTGGATGTGTCCCAACGCCTGCCACCGCGGGCGATCACATGGGCATAGAACTGGTCGATCAGCGCCGTCACCGGCAGGCGGGCACCATTGCGGTTTGCCTCGCCCAACACGATCGCCAGATCCTTGCGCATCCACTCGACAGCAAACCCGAACTCGAACTCGCTGCGCGCCATCGTTCGGCCACGGTTCTCCATCTGCCAACTCTGCGCAGCGCCATACCTGATGACGTCGATCACCTGATCGGGATCGAGACCGGCCTTCTGGGCGAAGTTGATCCCTTCGGCAAGACCCTGCACGATCCCGGCGATGCAGATCTGGTTGACCATCTTGGTCAGCTGCCCGGCACCGGCTGGACCCATCAACGAGCACGCCTTGGCGTAGGCAGCCATCACCGGCTCGGCCAACTCGTAGAACGCCTCGTCGTCGCTGCCGCACATGATCGTGAGCTGCCCGTTCTCGGCGCCGGCCTGACCGCCCGACACCGGTGCATCGACGAAACCGACACCGAACTCGGCAGCCGCTTCCGCCAGCTCCTTGGCAACCTCCGCTGACGCCGTGGTGTGATCGACGAGCACCGCGCCCGCCTCGGCCCCCGACAACACGCCGTCGGGTCCGTAGACGACCTCGCGAACATCGTTGTCGTTGCCGACGCACATCATCACGAACTCTGCCCCCTCCGCAGCCTCGTGCGGTGTCGGCGCGGCACGATTTCCGTACAGCGCGACCCATGCCAGCGATTTTTCCGGTGTGCGGTTGTAGACGGTGACCTGGTGGCCGGCGGCAGCGAGGTGGCGGGCCATCGGCGCCCCCATCACGCCGAGCCCAATGAAAGCAACAGAACTCATTGGCCCAGTCTTGCCGGTCACGAGATCACGAGCGTTCACCTCGACCCTGGGTGAGGTGTGAAGGGATTTGCCGCGGCAATGATGTGTGGATGATCGACCACCTGGTCTACGCGTCCGGCGATCTGTCACGTGCCTCGGCCGCCATCGCCGACCTCTTGAGCGAGACCCCGATTCCAGGTGGCAGTCATGTGGGCAAAGGGACGCGGAACGAGTTGCTGTCGCTTGGCGGAGCGACCTACCTGGAGGTGATCGGGCGCGACGAGGCGCAGCCAGAGCCACATGGTCCGCGCCCCTTCGGAATCGATGACCTTGTGGAGCCCGCTCTCGTCGCCTGGTGTGTGCGGCCGTCGCGGCCGCTCCGCGAAATCATCGCTGCAGCGCGCACGGCCGGTATCGAGTTCGGAGACGTCAGCGCGATGTCTCGCCGCCGGCCCGACGGGGTGTTGCTGGAGTGGGAGCTCACCGTCCCGCAGCTCGACGGTCCGTTCGGCAAGGCACTGCCCTTCATGATCGACTGGGGGAAATCGGTCCATCCGAGTGACGGGTTGTCACCAGCGGTTCGACTCGTGGAGCTTGACGTTCTCCATCGCGAACCCGACCGGCTCAGCACCGCATTCGACATCATCGGCCTCACCTCCGGCGTCTCGGTTCACCAGGCAGATCAACCGGCGTTACGGGCAAGATTGATGACCGCGTGCGGCGAGGTCACGCTGACAGGCTGAGCATCAACTCGTCAACGATCGAGTTTGGGGTCAGCGGGTGCATGAACACCAGCCGGCCCACCGGTTCGCCCTTGAACGTCGTCGGCGCTACGAACGCGGTGCCGCTGCGCAGCAGGTCAGTTGCCCACCGCTGCCATTCGTCGCGTCCCCATCCGTCGCGGCGGAACAACACCACACCGAGCTCCGGTCGCATGATCAGTTCGGTGGAGGGGTCGTCGTCGAGGGCGTCGGCCATCGCATCCGCCAACTCGATGCCGCAGCGGATGGCACTTCGGTGAGCGTCGACGCCATGCACGGCCAACGCGAACCAGATGGGCAGGCCGCTGGCGCGTCGAGTCAGTTGATAGCCGAGATCGCACGGGTTGTAGGCATCGTCGCCGGTGCGCAAGACATCGATGTACGGGCCATGTTGGGTGTGCACGTCGCGGGCCAGCCGCGGCTCGCGATAGACGAGCGCACACGAACCGCCGGTCGCGAAGAGCCACTTGTGCGGATCGACGATGAATGAGTCGGCTCGCTCCAATCCGGCGAACCGGTCAGAGAGCTCTGGCAGCAGGAGTGCAGCCAATCCGTAGGCGCCGTCGACGTGAAACCACGCGTCGATCTCTCGGGCAACATCGGCGCAGCCGGCCAGATCATCGATCACACCCGCGTTGGTCGAACCAGCCGTAGCCACAACGATCCCGACATCAGTACGGTCTGCGATCGCGGCGCGCAGAGCCACGCCGGTCAGCCGGCAGTCGGGCCCGGTCGGCACGACCAGCGGCTCGAGACCGAGTATGTGAAGAGCGTTGTCGACCGAGGCGTGAGCAGTGTCCGCGACGGCCACAAGTCGCCGGCCACCGGCACGCTCGCGGCCGACCGCCAACGCCGACAGGTTGCCGATCGATCCCCCACTCATGAAGCAACCCGCCGCTCCGAGTGGCATGCCCGCGGCACGGCACAACAGATCGATCACCTGGTTCTCGGCGGCCACGGCACCCGCGCCCTCCAGCCACGACTCGGCCGGGAAGCTCCCCGCCGACACGATGGTGTCCATCCACACCGCTGCGACCGACGGCGACAGCGGGATGAAGGCAAGGAACCGTTCGCTGTCGAGGCCGATGTTGTTCGGTGCGACCACCTCGGTAAAACGCTGCCAGGCCCCGTCGATTCCAAGCCCGGCATCGGTGACCGAACCGGCAAGCGCAGCGTCGAGTGACGGCTTGTCGCCGATGACCCCGACCGGCGAATGGCTCAAGTGCTGCTTGATCCAATCGACCGCCCGATCACCGAGATCGCCGACGTCGCTGTCCTCTCCGTGCAGCGATTCGCTACGAATCGATCGCACTAGTCGGGCTCTCTGCTGCTGAGCAAGGTGTCCGATCGTACGCTCTGATCGTCGTCAGCACCTAGAACGACTGTCGTTGAATGAGCTGACGGTGATGGGAGACGGCGGGCGCCCAAATCCGCCGGACAAGAGGCGTCAGGCGCACTCACTCCGGCGTGACGTAGGCGGCGGTGATTCCACCGTCGATGATCAATGACTGGCCTGTCATCCAGCTCGACTCGTTGGACGCCAGGAACAGGGCGCCATTGGCGATCTCGGTCGGTTCTCCGAAGCGGCCCATAGGGATGTGCACGAGGCGGCGGTTGCGTTTGGCATCGTCGGACAGGAACTTGGCGAGCAGCGGAGTCATGATCGGGCCGGGACACAAGGCGTTGGCGCGGATTCCTTGTCGCGCATAGATCACCGCGATCTCGCGAGTCATCGCCAACACCGCGCCCTTCGACGCTGTGTACGCAACCTGTGGCGTGGCCGCACCCATGTGGGCGACGAACGAGGCCACATTGATGATCGACGCCGCCTCGCCCGATTGCCTCGCGGATTCCTGCATAGCCGGAATCGCGTACTTGCAGCCAAGCAAGACGCCGAGAACGTTGATGTCCATCGTCTTCTGATACGTCGCGACGGAGGTGGTCACCGGGTTGTCGTCGTCGCCCAACATGACGCCGGCGTTGTTGTACAGGACGTGCAGACCGCCGAACGTGTCGACGGCATGTTGGACCGCTGCCTCGATCGACTGCTCATCGGTGACGTCGCAGCACACGTAGCTTGCCTCGCCTCCGGCAGCGGCGATCGCCTCGACTGCCTCGTCGCCGTCCGACAGATCTGCGATCACCACCTGAGCACCTTCAGCAGCGAACAGTTCGGCACCGACGCGGCCCAAACCCGACGATGCACCCGTGATCAGTGCCACTTTCCCAGCCAGACGATTCATCGCGGCATACGGTAGTGCACAGGCCAAACTGGAGAACCAATGACGACCTGGCGAGTGCTGACGTGGAACATCCTCGGATCGCATCGTCCCAATCTCGACGTCGTCAGCGAGGTGATCTCGGGCTACCTGCCCGATGTCGCTGCCCTGCAGGAGGTACGACGAAGCCAAGCTCGTTCCATGGCCCGGCGTCTCGGCTGGCGGGTGGTCTGGACCCGAAAGCACCATCCATATTCGCCGTTCGTGTGGTGGCGCACCGAGGGGCTCGCGATCCTCACACCACACTCGGTCGACGAGT
>JANMQX010000353.1:0-8545 GCA_031370745.1 Ilumatobacteraceae bacterium | reverse complement strand
GCTTCGGGTGATTGCGGTCGCCGGTCGCCTCGCCGGCGCGATCGGGCCGTGGTGGCTGCGCAAGAAGCGCCAGCGATACAAGACGCCCGAGTCGAGCCGTGCCGACATTTCCGGCCGCCTCCGTCGAGCCGCAGAGTGGCTCGGCCCGACCTACATCAAACTCGGCCAGATCATCTCCAGCGGCGAAGGGATCTTTCCCGCCGAATTGGTCGCAGAGTTCAAGCAGTGCCGCGATCAGGTTCCCGCCGAACCATTCGAAGATGTGCGCAAGGTAGTCGAGGAAGATCTCGGTGTGCCGTTGGAATCGGTCTTCGCCAGGTTCGACCGGGCTCCGCTCGCCGCCGCATCGATCGCCCAGGTTCACGCGGCAACCTTGCACACCGGCGAAGAGGTCGTCGTCAAGGTGCAACGGCCGAGCGTTGCGCGGTTGGTCCACAAGGATCTCAAGGTCATGGCGTGGCTCGCTCCTCACCTCGTCGGGCGAATCCCGATCGCCTCGTTGGCGAACCCGCCGGCGCTGGTCGAGCTGTTCGCCGAGACGATCGTCGAGGAGCTCGACTTCCGCATGGAAGCCGCCAACATGATCGACATCGCCGTCATGCTCCACGAGTTGAAGCAGACCGGATACGTCGTGCCTCGCCCGCACGCATCGCTGGTGACTCGACGGGTGCTGGTGATGGAGCGCGTCGACGGCTTCAACTTCGACGACGTCGCCGGGATGAAGGGCGCCGGGGTCGACACAGAGGCGGTCGTTCGCACGGCGATGGTTGCCCTGATCGAGGGAGCGATGGTGTACGGGGTGTTCCACGGCGACTTGCACGGCGGCAACCTGTTCGTGCTCGCCGATGGGCGCACCGCCCTACTCGACTTCGGCATTGTCGGTCGGCTGTCGAGCGAGCGACGCCTCGCCTTCCTGCGGATGATGGTCTGCGCGACGACGAATGACGTGAAGGGGCAATTGGCAGCGATGCGCGACCTCGGCGCCCTGCCTGCCGACGTCGATCTGAAGATGGTCATGCGCGACCTACGACTCGACCAAGCGCCGATCGACCCGACGATGTTGACAGGCGAGGAGCTTGTCGCCGAGGTGCAGCGAGTCGTCAAGGCGTTGCTCGGCTACGGGGCGAAAATGCCGAAAGAGCTGATGCTGTACGTCAAGAACATGGTCTTCCTTGACGGAGCGATGGCCCGCTTGGCACCCGATCTTGATCTACTTGCCGAGATCGCCAACATCTCGATGTTGTTCGCCGAACGCCACGGAGAACAACTTGGACGCGAGCTCGGCATCGACCAGACCACCTTGGAGCTCAACATGGATGGCGTCAAGGCAGGCTTCGGTGTCGATGCATCGACGGAGCAGCTGACCTACCGCGAGTTGCAGTCGAGGCGCGCCCTGATCCAGAAGCGCATGCGCGACCACGTCGGTCGATAACTTCTCGCCGTGAGCCTCGACGCGAACGCCAACAGGTTCTCCGGTTTCGCCGAGCTCTACGACGCTGTTCGGCCCGTGCCTGCGACGGTGCTCGCCGACGTGATCACCCGCTATGCGGGCGGTGACCAGCCAGCCCTCGTCGTTGATCTCGGGTGCGGCACCGGTCTGTCGACTCGGTGGGCTGCCGGTTGGTCGTCCGAGGTGATCGGCGTCGAGCCCAGCGACGACATGCGCGTTCGTGCTGCGACGGTGACCCAGCCTCCGAACGTGCGGTACGTGGCAGGTTGGTCGAACGCCACCGCTCTCGCCGGCGGCCGCGCCGACGTTGTGCTGGCCGTCCAGGCGCTGCACTGGATGCAACCGGCGTCCACGTTCACCGAGGTCGCCCGCATCCTGCGGCCCGGTGGAGTGTTCGCGGCACTTGATTGCGATTGGCCGCCGGCGGTTGGCGATGCTGCTGCCGAGCAGGCCTGGCACACGGCTCGGGCAACTGTCGCCGTTCACGAACGCCTGCTGGCCGGCTCGACGTCAGACTCTGTCGCGGCCCGTGCCTCGTCGTCATCACCGCAAACCGACGAGTTGCGCCCCACCGATTCCAACGACCCGGCCGCGGCTGTCGCGATCACCGACGGCGTGCAGTTCTGGCACAAGGGCGAGCACCTCCAGCGAATGATCGCCAGCCAGCACTTTCAGCACTGCGTCGAGATCGCCGCACTCACCGAGGAACGCGGCGACGCCGACCGGTTCGTGCAACTGTTCAAGAGCCAGGGTGATTACCAGGCGCTGCGACGTCACGGCCTCGACGACGCGACCCTGGGTGTCGACAAGTTCTCCCTCGACGCCCACGCAATCTTGGGCAATGCCGATCGCCCGTTCTGGTTCACGTACCGGGCGCGCATCGGCGTGCGCCCCAACGGGTGATCGCACGATGCGACTCGTCATAGCCCGTTGCTCAGTCGACTACGCCGGTCGCCTGACCGCACATCTTCCCGAGGCCGTGCGACTGATCATGGTGAAGGCCGACGGCTGCGTGGCCATCCATGCCGATGGCGGCGCGTACAAGCCGCTGAACTGGATGAATGCACCCAACGTCGTGGTGATTCGTGACGATGCGTGGACGGTGACGAATCCAAAGGGCGAGTCGCTGACCATCACGCTGCACGAGGTGCTGTCGGATACCGAAGTCGAGTTCGGAGACGATCCCGGCCTGCAGAAAGATGGAGTAGAAGCCCACTTGCAGGAGTTGCTCGCCGCGTCGCCGCATGCGATCGAGGCGGGCATGACACTTGTGCGCCGCGAGTACCCGACCGCCATCGGGCCGATCGATCTGTTGTGCCGCGATCGCGACGGGCAGGTCGTGGCCATCGAAGTCAAGCGTCGCGGCGAGATCGACGGCGTCGAACAGCTTGTCCGCTACATCGAACGACTGCACCTCGACTCGTCCCTCGGAACCGTTCGCGGTGTGTACGTCGCCCAGATCGTCAAGCCGCAGGCGCGGGTGTTGGCGGAGTCGCGCGGATTCACCGTGGTCGAGGTCGACTACGACGAACTGCGCGGCTTGCGCCCCGACGAACTCCGCCTCTTCTAAGCCCTGCCAGCAGCGTTCATTGGGCGCGAAACACCCACTCCCAGCGCTCACATCGCACCCAGCAGCCCTAGTCGGGCGCGAAACACCCACTCCCAGCGCTCACATCGCGCCCACTCGACGGCGGCCAGTCAGGCCATCACGGGGACGGTAGACATCGCGTCGGCCAGTTCCTGGTCGGTGAGGTCGTAGTCGACCATCTTGCCGGCGAGATAGTTCTCGTAGGCCGCGAGGTCGAGGTGGCCGTGGCCGCACAATGCCGTGAGGATGACCTTGCTCTCCCCCGTCTCCTTGCACCGCTTGGCCTCGCGAATCGCAGCGGCGATGGCGTGGGTCGGCTCGGGTGCCGGGAGGATCCCTTCGTTGCGGGCAAACGTAATCGCACCGGCAAAGCACTCCGTCTGCGGGATCGCTTCGGCTTCGGCCAGGCCGAGCTCGTAGATATGCGACACCAGCGGCGACATGCCGTGATATCGCAGACCGCCGGCGTGGATCGACGGAGGGATGAAGTCGTGGCCGAGCGTGTGCATCTTCATCAACGGTGTCATGCCAGCGGTGTCGCCGAAGTCGTAGCGATACTCGCCCTTGGTCAGGCTCGGGCATGCTGCGGGCTCAACGCACCGAATGGTGGGGTTCATGCGGCCGGCCATCTTCTCGCGCAGGAACGGGAAGGCCAGTCCCCCGAAGTTCGAACCACCACCGGTGCAACCGACCAACAGATCGGGGGTTTCGCCGACCATCGCCAACTGCAGCAGCGCCTCCTCGCCGATCACCGTCTGGTGCAGGAGCACATGGTTCAGCACACTGCCGAGTGCGTATCGCGTCTTCGGGTCGGCCACCGCCGCGCCCACGGCCTCGGAGATCGCAATGCCCAGACTGCCGGGATGATCCGGGTCCTGGGCAAGCAGAGAGCGGCCATAGTCGGTGACGTTGCTGGGGCTCGAATGCACAGTCGCCCCGTAGACCTCCATCATCACTCGCCGATACGGCTTCGAGACGTACGAAGCGGCAACCTGCCAGATCTCGCACTCGATTCCGTACTGCGCGGTGGCGAAGGCCAACGCTGTGCCCCACTGACCGGCGCCGGTCTCGGTCGTCAACTTCGTGATGCCCTCTTGATGGTTGTAGTACGCCTGCGGCACGGCCGTGTTGGGTTTGTGCGAGCCGGCCGGGCTGACCCCTTCGTACTTGTAGTAGATCCGTGCCGGGGTGTCGAGCGCCTTCTCCAGACGATGGGCACGGAACAACGGCGACGGCCTCCACAGCCGGTAGACGTCGAGCACGCCGCCGGGAATGTCGACGTAGCTGTCTTGCGTCACCTCCTGCATGATCAGCGCCATCGGGAACAGTGGCGCCAGATCGTCGGGGCCGACTGGTTGCATCGTTCCGGGATGCAGCGGCGGCGGCGGTGGTGACGGCAGATCGGGGATGATGTTGTACCACCGTGTCGGGATCTGATCTTCGGTCAACAGGATCTTGTTCTGCATGGCACACCTCGGTCGACGTGGTTGGACGTGGGTAGACGACGAAACGGTAGCCCCTCGCGCCACTAGCGTGTGGAGCCATGCAGACAGTCCATGGGCGGGCGCAGCACTACGCATGGGGCGACACGACATCGATCCCCGAGATGGTCGGCCAGGAGCCCGACGGCCGCCCTTGGGCGGAGTGGTGGATGGGCACACACCCGCTGGCACCATCGACACTGCACAACGGTTCACCGCTGCAATCGGTGGCCGGCGAGCTGCCCTACCTGTTGAAGTTGATGGCTGCCGCGTACCCGCTGTCGCTGCAGACTCACCCCGACCGGATCACGGCCGAGGCCGGCTTCGAGCGCGAGGAACAACTCGGCGTTGCCCGCGACTCTCCGCAGCGGCTCTATCGCGATCCGTTCGCCAAGCCGGAGATGCTCTGCGCGCTGACGACTTTCGACACCCTGTGCGGGTTCCGTCGCGTCGACGACACGATCGCGCTGTTGCACGAGATCGACGCCCACGACCTGGCCGAGCTGCTGCAAACCGAGAAGCTGGCCACGACCGTGGCCGCGCTGTATCACCGCGAATTCGACCCGGAGTCGACGATTGCCGCGTGCCGACAGCATGACTGCGTCGAGGCAAGGTTGGTCAGCGAGCTCGCCGATCAGTACCCGCACGACCCTTCCGTGGCGGTCACGCTCCTGCTGAATCGAGTGATGTTGTCGGCCGGCGAGGCGGTGTTCCTGGGACCGGGAAACCTGCACGCCTATCTGCGCGGTTTCGGTGTCGAGGTGATGGGCAACAGCGACAACGTCGTCCGCGGAGGCCTGACTGCGAAGCACATCGACGTCGAGGAGTTGCTGCGCGTGCTCGACTTCGAAGCGTTGCCCGATCCGGTCGTGAAACGCACCGAGATCGAACACGGCCGATGGTGCTACGACACTCCGAACGCTCCCTTCATCATGTCCGAGTTGCAGCTCGGCGACAACGACGTTCGGTCGCATCGTGCCCCAGCTCGAGAGATGGCGCTATGGGTCAGCGGCCGGCAACATGGCGAGTGCCAGTACATCGCACCCGGTGAGAGCGTCGAGCTACGCGGCCCGGCCAAGATATACGTGGTCCAAGAGTCATAGATCGCGCCCCGACCGGGCTACAGGCGGATGACCGCATCGAGGGCGAGGTCGAGCAGATGGTCGCGTACCGTGGCTTGCGACTCCCAGCTCCGGTGGTCCCACTCGGCGGCGCTCACGTCGTCGCCGGCGTAGAGCAACTGGCCATAGACCACGCCACGGAACGCAGCGGCAGCGAACATCGCGGCCGCCTCCATCTCCACCGTGATGCATCCCTGTTCGCGACGGCGGGCGACCTTGTTCGGCGTTTCGCGGAAGAACGCGTCGGTCGTCCAGGTCAGACCGCGATCATGCGGAACGCCGGCCTCGGTGAGCACGCCGTCGATCGCGGACAACGCCAATGGATGAGGTGCAACCGCGAGGTCAGCGGGCGCGTAGTGATAGCTGGTTCCCTCATCGCGTATTGCGCCGGTCGGCACGATGACATGGCCGACGTCGAAGCCTGGTTGCACGATCCCGGCGCCTCCGCAGCCGATGATGTGCGTTGCACCCAGCGAGATCAGCACCTCCAGTGATGTCACCGACGCGGGCGCGCCGACACCAGGACTGATCAGCGCGACCTCGAAACCACGATGCTGAATGACGAAGATCGCATGATCGCCGTGCTCAAAGGGAACATTGTGAACAGGCTGCAGATTGATGGTGCGATCGCGAACGACGTTGCCGAACCAACACGTCACCGCGCGTGACGGGAACCCAGGGATCGGTTTGTGAATCGACGGATTGATCACCGCCTGCTGCGATGGATCGAACTCGAACAGTGGATGGTCGTGCAGGTTCATCTGGCTGGGCGTGGCACCGGCTAGCCCTGCTTCGCGGTCCGTCTGATCTCGACGATCCGCTCGTCGGAGTGGTTCACGTCATCGCCTTGGTCGTTCATCAACTTGGCCCTGTCCTTCGCGGCCTCGCGTTCAGCCAGCGCAGTGTCGACGCGTGCAATTGCCGCCTCGGTTCCGTGTTCATTGATGAATTCGGCCCACTCGACCAATGCCTCGACCATCTCCGACTCGGGTACGACCGCCACGTTGCGACCCTTCACGAAGAGGTGCCCACGCTTGTTGCCCGCAGCGATTCCCAGGTCGGCCTCGCGCGCTTCACCCGGACCATTGACGACACAGCCCATCACCGCAACCTGCAGCGGGATCTTTCGATCACCGAATGCCTTCATGGCCCGGTTGGCGACATCGATCACGTCGATCTCGGCGCGGCCGCAACTGGGACAAGCGATCAAGTCGATGTTCTTGCGCTCACGCAGGCCCAGCGCCTCGAGCAACTGCCTCCCAGCACGCGCCTCCTCGACCGGATCGGCAGTCAACGAATAGCGAATCGTGTCGCCGATGCCTTCCATCAGCAGCGTGGCGATACCCGCAGTTGCCTTCACCAACCCGGCTGGCGGGGGCCCCGCCTCGGTGACGCCGAGGTGCAGCGGCACGTCGGTGACATCGCTGAGCTGTCGGTAGGCCTCGACCATCAACGGCACGCTGGAAGCCTTGACGCTGATCTTCATGAGGTCGAAGCCGACCTCATGGAAGTACGCCATCTCGCGCTGGGCGCTCTCGACCATGGCCTCGGGCGTGATGCCGCCGTACTTCTCGTAGAGCGACGGATCGAGCGAGCCACCGTTGACGCCGATGCGAATGGAGATCTGCCGGTCGCGCGCCTCGGCGGCCACCGCCTTGATGTGCTCGGGCTTGCGGATGTTGCCGGGGTTCAGGCGCAGTCCGTGAACGCCGGCTTCCATCGCCGCCAACGCCATGCGGTACTGGTGATGGATGTCGGCAATGATCGGAATGGGCGAGCGGGGAACGATCTGGGCGAGTCCCTCCGCAGCCTCCTGCTCGTTGCAGGTACAACGGACGATGTCGCAACCTGCGGCCGCCAGTGCGTAGATCTGTTGCAGCGTTCCTTCGACGTCCGCGGTCTTGGTGATCGTCATCGACTGCACCGAGATCGGAGCTCCGCCACCGACGGGCACCGCGATGGGTCCCTTGCCCACAATGATCTGTCGAGTGGCCTTGCGCGCGAAGGACATGGAAGAAGTGTGCCAGCTCAGCGCAGCGGCTTGGCGAAATCGAGATAGATACCGGTGAGGAACAGCATCGCCAGCACGGCCATCATCGTCATCGCCACCGGGATCATCTTGGTGATGTCCGCTCGGTACGGAGCCTGGCCACGACGCGTTCGCAAACGCTCGTAGGTGGCGATCGCGGCATGGCCACCATCGAACGGCAGCACGGGGAACATGTTGAGCAGCCCGACAAACACGTTGACCGCAGCGAGCGTCAGCAACAGGCCTCCGAATCCGGATTCGTCACCGATCTCGGCGCTGAGCTTGCTGATCCCGACAACCGTGGTCGGGCGAGTGTTGAGGTCGGTGTTCGAACCGGTGAGGTGGCCGACGATGTTGACCGGATTGAGCACCTTCACCACGCCCTTGACGCTCTGCCAGACGGTTGGACCAAGGTCGACGACACTGTCGCTCGCGGCCCGCGCCACCGACTCGTTGTTCCAGACGACCTCGTTGCCGGAGCTGACTCCGAGAAACGCCTTGCCAGCACCCTCACCGGATGTTGGGTTGGCGCCCAAACCGATGACCTTGGTCAGCTTCTTGCCGTCGCGTTCGAACACGACTGTCACGCCATCGCCGGGCTGGTGGCTGCGGATCTGGTCGACGAACTGCCGCGGAGTTTTCGGCTGCACGCCGTCGATCGAGACGACGATGTCGCCCGCTTTGACACCGGCTTGATCGGCCGGATACCCGGCCGAAATGGCGCCGATCCCTACTCGGTCGGTTTCGACTCTGCGACCGTTGACCGAATAGACGGCGAAGATCAAGGCAATCGCGATGATGATGTGCATGACAGAACCGGCCGTGATCACCAACATGCGCCGTGGATAGCTCTTGTTGCGGTAGGCGCGGGTCTCG
>JANMQX010000289.1:0-15599 GCA_031370745.1 Ilumatobacteraceae bacterium | reverse complement strand
TGGCGTGGTCGCGTTGCGTGAAGCACTGGATCGATGGTCACTGGACGACAAACCGGCGGACAGCGATCTCGAAGCGTTGATGGCCGAGATTCTGGACAGGTTCGGGCTACCCAAGGCTGAGTTCCATGCCCACGTCGGGGCTACGAAGTCGACTTCTGGATCAGCGGCAGCAACGTGGTCGTCGAGTGCGATGGTTGGAGTTCGCATGGAGCGAACCAAGAACAGTTCGAGTTCGACCGAATTCGTGACGCCGATCTTCTCGCCAAAGGCTTTATCACCCTGCGAGTCACCTGGCGGCAAATGATCCGATCGCCGCGCGCCGTGGCCAGGCGGATCGAGGCGACCCTCGCCGAGTGGTCGGCGCACGTCCTGCATCCGGATCGTTGACCTATCACGAGCTCAGATCTGGGCGCCACACTCGGGCATTCTGGCCGGTGAATCGGCGCCCGTGGCGCCCAGATCTGGTCGGTGCGTGGAGCAGCCAGGAATCTGGGCGCCAGCGCGGACGAAGTTCACAGGTGAATCGGTTTCCGTGGCGCCCAGATCGGTTGGGGAGGCGAGGGGGAGTTGAGGGCAGGCGGGGGGTCGGTGGGAAGGGAGCGGCGGCCAGGCTCACCCTGTGACTTCGTGAAGGGTCTTCGGGTGGCTGGTCGGGCGCGACTATGGTCGCGAGCGCCGTGTTCTTGAAGTCGCTGACCCTCAAAGGATTCAAGTCGTTCGCCGACGCGACCACCCTGCAGCTGGAGCCTGGCGTCACGGTTGTGGTCGGACCCAATGGCTCCGGCAAGTCGAACGTGGTCGATGCGATTGCCTGGGTCCTGGGAGCGCAGGCACCCAGTGCCGTGCGCAGCCAGAAGATGGACGACGTCATCTTCGCGGGCACGGCGAAGCGGCCTGCTCTCGGTCGCGCCGAGGTCTCGCTGACGATCGACAACTCGGCCGGCCTGCTGCCCATTGAGTTCACCGAGGTCACCGTGTCGCGAATTCTGTTCCGCACTGGCGAGAGCGAGTACTCGATCAACGGCGTCACCTGTCGGCTGCTCGACGTGCAGGAACTGCTCAGCGACGCCGGCGTCGGCAGGCAACAGCACGTCATCGTGAGCCAAGGCCAGATCGACGCGGTGCTGAACGCCCGACCGGAGGAGCGGCGCTCGATCATCGAGGAGGCGGCGGGTGTGTTGAAGTTTCGGCGCCGCAAAGAGCGCGCCGAGCGCCGCCTCGACGCAACGGAAGCCAGTCTGCTGCGCGTGCAGGATCTGCTCCGCGAGGTTCGCCGGCAGTTGCGACCCCTGGAACGCCAGGCCGAGGCCGCTCGCAGGCACGGCGACCTCGTCACAGAGCTGAGCGCGCTGCAGATCTTCCTGCGAGGACGGGAGATCGCCTCGCAACGAACGCGTCTCGCGGCTCTGGCAGGCGAGAAGATCACGCTCCATGCGATGGAGCAAGAACTGCGCGCTCACCTTGCCGCGCTCGACGTATCTGTGATGGCGGCCGAGGCGGAGCTGACGGCCCGTGGAGATCTCGATCTCTCCGACGAGATGGTCCGCGTCGAGCAACTACGCGAGCGAGCCCGCGGGGTCGCTGCGGTGCTCGTCGAACGTCGTCGTTCGATGGAGCGCGATCGCGGTCAGCTGATGGATTCCGGCGTTGTCGCCAGCCTCGAGGCGGACGCCAACAACCTGCGAGGAGAACTCGAACGAGTTGCCGAGGACCTGCACCTGCTCGGCCCGGAAGCCAAGGAACTGGCGGCCGAGGAAGAGGAGTTCGGCGCGGAGCGCGAGCAGGCATTGACCACGATCGACAACGTGACTACCAGCAGCTCAGCGGCCAGTGCTGCTGCCGAGGTGCGCGGTGAACTGCGCTCGTTGCGTGGCACCGCCGAACGGGCCGAAGCTGAGTTGCAACGTCTGCGAACTCGCCTCGACGTCCTCAACGAGCGAATTGTTCGCCTTGATGCCGACTCCGAGCGGCTGCGTATGGAATGCGAGCAGGCGCAGCGTGTGGAGGCAGGACTGGTCGCTGACCTCGAGGCCGCCGAAGCGCGCAGAATCACGGCCGAGGCCGCGCACGAATCCGCCGCGCTGTCGCGTCAAGCGGCAGCCGACGACACGGCGCGATGGGGTGCACGGGCCGAGGCCCTACACCTGGCGTTGGAGAGCGCCAGGGCTCGCGCAGGCGCCGAACACCTAGCCGGTGTCGAGGATGTCCTCGGCACGTTGCTCGACCTGGTCGACATCGATGCCGGCTGGGAAGCTGCCGTCGAAGCTGCCCTCGGCGATGCTCTCGAAGCAGTTGTCGTTTCCTCGCCGCAGGCCGGCCGGCGGGCGCTCGATTCGTTGCACGCCTCGAACGTGCATGGCGCCGTGATAGCGCTCGGTGCCATCAAGGGCTCGTCGGTTCCGTTGCCCGCACATGGTGTTCCCGTTCGGCCGCACGTGCGTAGCCGCCAGGCCGGCGTCGCCGAGCTGCTCGACGCGATCATCGGTTCCACCGTGCGCGTTTCAACCCTCGCCGACGCCATAGACCTTGCGATCGCCAACCCTCAGGCCGTTGTGGTCACCAACGACGGCGACCGCTTCGGGGCAACTGGGTGGCGCGTCGGTGTGGCCAGCGGCGGGGCAACTGCGTCCGCGCTCGAAGAGGCGCAGGAACGTCTCGGAATCGCGACCGCCGACCTCGAGGGTCGTACACGCGCCGAACAACTCGGTCGTGCCGAGCTCGACGCGGCCCGTCGTCGCGAGGCTGAGCTCAGTCGCCAGCTCGACGATCATGACGCCCGGTTCTCCGCAAGTTCGGACGCGTTGGCTCGTGCCCAGACCGACCGCCGAGACACCCAGTCCGAACTGGAGACCTTGCAACACGCCATGAGCGAAGCCGGCGAACGACTGGGTCGCGAGCACAGTCGGATCGCCGAGCTCGATGCCCTGGTACCAGCGCTCGACGCGGGAGAAGCTGCCGAGACCGAGGCGGCAAAGGCGCGCGCCGAAACCCGGGCCAGGCTCGATGCGCGCTCAGCGCAGTTGGCACATCGCCGTCAGGACCTCGAAGTGCGCAGCGCTGGTCTGCACGAACGCCGGCAGTTCCTCCAACGACGTCTCTCAGAGACCGAGGGTCGTCTCGAGGTCAACGGCGCGGCGCGTGCCCAAGCCGGGCAGCGACGTCTCGAAGTCGAACAGGCGCTCGGCGCGGTGGAAAGACTCTCGGGTCTCATCGATCGTCACCGCCATGTGATCGAGGCTCGTCACGCAGAACTGCTCGAGATCCGTCGCAGGCAGAGCGCTGAGGTGCGCGGCATTGCTCAACGCCTCGACGAGGCCCGCAGTGGACGTAGTGCTTCGGAGAAGGCGCTCGACGAAACGCGTGAGCGATCGCGTCGTGTCGAGATCGACGAAGCGGAAGTGCGCATGCGTTTGGAGGGCGTCGTCGAAGCATTGCGCCGCGATCACGACCTCGAACCCGAGGCCGCCGAACTGACCGAGCAACCCGCGCTTCCCGACGGCATATCAGCGGCGGCGCGTGTGCGCGACCTCGAGCGCGAGCTCCGTCTCATGGGCCCGATCAACCCATTGGCACTCGAGGAGTTCAACGAGCTGCAGACACGTCACAAGTTCCTCGAGGAACAACTCGAAGACGTTCGCAACACTCGCCGCGACCTGATGCGCGTCATCAAAGCCGTCGACGCCGAGATCCAAACGGTTTTCTCGGCGGCGTACGCCGACGTGAGTGCGCACTTCACCCAACTGTTTGCCATGCTCTTCCCCGGCGGTGTCGGAAACCTCGTACTGACGACACCCGACGATCTCTTGAACACCGGCATCGAGGTCGAGGCAAAGCCCAGCGGCAAGAACGTCAAGAAGTTGTCGCTGTTGTCGGGCGGCGAGCGATCGCTGACCGCGTTGGCATACCTGTTCGCCGTGTTCCGCAGCCGCCCCTCGCCGTTCTATGTGATGGACGAGGTGGAGGCTGCGCTCGACGACGTGAACCTGCACCGCTTCCTCGGTTTGATCCACGAGTTCCGCCAAGAGGCGCAGCTCCTGGTGGTGAGTCACCAGAAGCGAACGATGGAGGCCGGCGACAGTCTGCTGGGCATCACGATGCAGCCTGGTGGCTCATCGAAGGTGATCACCGAGCGGGTTTCAGCCGCAACCTGAATGGATGCCCGTCCATCGACCACCGACTAGCGTCGCTGTATCGGTCGCGACGGAAAACCGGGGAGAAGCATCGCATCGTGAGTGAAACCGTGGCAATCGGCGCCAGAGACGACGAATCGCGTCGTGCGACGCCGGCCATCCAACTGGTCAGGTTGCGCAAGAACTACGGCGACGTCGTGGCTGTCGACGACATCGATCTCGAGATCTACGAAGGCGAGTTCTTCTCGTTGCTCGGTCCGTCCGGCAGCGGCAAGACCACGGTGCTGCGGATGATCGCAGGCTTCGAACTGCCCAGCGCCGGTGCAGTCCTGTTGCAGGGCAACGATGTCAGCCAGTTGGCGCCCTACGACCGCGATGTCAACACGGTCTTCCAGGACTATGCACTCTTCCCACACTTGGGCGTGCTCGAAAACATCGAGTACGGCCTCAAGGTCAAGAAGATCCCCAAGGCGGAGCGACGACGACGGGCATTGGAGGTGCTCGGTGCGGTTCGGCTTGGCGAGTATGGGCAACGCCGGCCAAATCAGCTCAGCGGCGGTCAGCGCCAACGGGTTGCGTTGGCCCGCGCACTGGTCAACCATCCGAAGGTGTTGCTGCTCGACGAGCCGCTCGGCGCGCTCGACCTGAAGTTGCGTGAGGAGATGCAAGTCGAACTGAAGTCGATTCAGCGTGAAGTCGGCATCACGTTCGTGTTCGTCACGCACGATCAGGGCGAAGCGCTGTCGATGAGCAATCGCATCGCTGTTTTCAACAACGGTCGTGTTGAGCAAGTGGGAACTCCACGCGACATCTACGACCACCCGGCATCGGCGTTCGTCGCCGGCTTCGTCGGAATCTCCAACGTGCTCAGCGCCCAATTGTCGCAGCAGCTGTTGGGCGTTCGCGAGCCGCATTCCGTGCGACCCGAGCGACTGCGCATCGTGCAGCACGAGACCTCCGACGCCGAGATCTCCGTTCCTGGCATCGTCACCGACATCCAATACCTCGGTGCCGATTGTCGGGTGCGAGTGCACCTCGACGACGGCACCTCAATGATCGCCAGCGTGCCGAGTGACGGGCTTGCTGGAGTTGCCATCGGCGGCAATGTTCGCCTGGCGTGGCCGCGCTACGCGGCCGTTCCCGTCGCCAATACAGATATCTCCAAAGGGGGAGACTCATGAAGACAGCACGGTATCTCGGTGCTCTGATGGCAGTGCCGCTCATCGCGTCGGCCTGCGGCAGTGACAAGAAGTCGTCGGGCGGCAATTCGCTCCAGTCGATCGGAGCGGGCGAGAAGGCCCTCAACCTCATCGTCTGGGCGGGCTACGCGGAGGACGGCACCACTGATCCGGCGTACGACTGGGTGCATCCCTTCGAGAAGCAGACCGGCTGCGCCGTCAAATCGACGATAGCGGCAACGTCCGACGAGATGTTTCAACTGATGAGCAATGGCGGCTACGACGGTGTGTCGGCATCGGGTGACTCGAGTGTTCGCCTCATCGATGCCGGGCTCGTGGCGCCGGTCAACACCGGCCTCATCAAGAACTATGCCGACCTGTCGCCCTTCCTCAAGGACCAGCACTACAACTCCAGCGGGGGGAAGAACTACGGCGTGCCTCACGGATGGGGAGCTAACTACCTGATGTGGCGCAGCGACGTCGTGACGCCCCCGCCCGACTCGTGGAGCGTGGTGTTCGACAAGGCGTCGCCGTACGCCGGCAAGATCACCGCGTACGATGCGCCGATCTACATCGCCGACGCGGCGTTGTACCTCAAGTCGGCACAGCCTGATCTCGGCATCGACGATCCCTACTCTCTGAATCAGAAGCAGTTCGACGCCGCCGTCGCGTTGTTGAAGACTCAGCACACGGTCATCGGTGAGTATTGGAACGACTACCTGAAGGCCGCGGGTGCATTCGAACAGGGTTCTACGGTGCTCGGCACGACGTGGCAGGTCATCAAGAACACCGCTGAGCTGGCTGGTACCACCACATTGAAAACGGTGCTTCCGAGAGAAGGGACGACCGGATGGAGCGACACGTGGATGGTGTCGTCGAAGGCGGCCCATCCCAACTGCATGTACATGTGGATGGACTACATCACCAGCCCGACAGTGCAGGCCCAAGTGGCGTACTACTTCGGCGAAGCCCCGGCCAACCCGAAGGCATGTGCCGAGATTGCAACCCAGTTCAAGGACACGACGCACTGCGATGTGTTCAAGGCCACCGACGACTCGTTCGCCAAGTCGATCTCGTTCTGGGCGACGCCCCGTAAGGAATGCCTGAACGGCAAGGGCAGTGATTGCGTGCCGTTCGTCGATTGGATCAAGGCCTGGACCGAGATCAAGGGCTGATGCCGTTCGTTGGCTGGGCGCGATCTCCCGGTGCGCCCAGCCAACCCGGACTGCCGAACAATGACTGCCACCACTCTCCCATCGAACCCCGAGCAAGGGTCGTCTGGCTGGCTGCACCGCCATCCGCGAGCTCGCCTGGTCGCGCTGATCGGTGCCCCGGCTGCGTGGATGCTGGTGCTGTACGTCGGCTCACTCGCGTCGCTGTTCCTCACGTCGCTCTATCGCCTCAATGAAGATGGAAGCGGCATCGACAAGGTCATCGGTGCGCAGAACTACCGAACGCTGATCGACAAGTCCGTCTATCTCGAGATCGCCCTTCGCACGATCAAGATCGCAGTGCTCGTGACGCTGCTCGACGTGGTGCTAGCGCTGCCGATCGCGTTTTTCATCGCCAAGGTCGTCGGTGCCCGGTGGAGCAGACTCTTGGTGGCCGCGGTGCTCGTGCCGCTGTGGGCATCGTACCTGGTGAAGGCATTTTCGTGGCGGGCGATCATCGGCTCGCCCGGAGGCGTGCTCGACAAGACCTTCGGTGCCAGTCCTAACTACGGCGAGGTCGGGCTCATCATCGTGCTCGCCTATCTGTGGCTTCCCTACATGATCGTGCCGATCTACTCCGGCCTCGAACGGCTGCCCGATTCGTTGCTCGACGCATCGAGCGATCTCGGGGCCCACTTCGGCTTCACGTTTCGCAGGGTGGTACTGCCACTGCTCGTGCCATCGATCGTTGCCGGTTCGGTGTTCACGTTCTCGCTGTCGCTCGGTGATTACATCGCTGTCGATCTGGTCGGTGGCAAGACCCAGGTGATCGGGTCCGTCGTGTTCGACAACTTCTCCGCCGATCTTCCCTTTGCTGCCGCGTTCGCCGTCGTGCCGGTGATCGTGATGGTCGCGTACATCCTCGGCATCCGTCGCACCGGTGCATTGGAGAACCTCTGATGCAGTTCACGCGCCGGGTGCGGATGATGTTCGGCGGGATGTCCGGGTTGGTTCTCGCCTTCCTCTACCTGCCATTGCTCATCATCGTGGTGCTGTCGTTCAACACGGTCAGCTCGTTGTCGTGGCCGCCGAAGGGTTTCACCCTGCACTGGTGGCGAATGGCGCTGCACAGCACCGGTGCACGCGATGCGTTGATCGTCAGTTTGAAGACAGCGACCGGGGCGACCGCCATCGCGCTCGTCCTCGGTCTCCTGGCCGCCCTTGCCATCCATCGATTCAAGTTCTTCGGACGCGAGTCGTTGAACCTGATGATCGTGTTGCCGATTGCGTTGCCGGGAATCGTCACTGGCATCGCCCTCAGCGCGGCGTTTCGTCAAGCGGGCCTCGAGTTCGGATTCCTCACGCTGATCATCGCCCACGCCACGTTCTGCATCGTGGTGCTGTACAACAACCTCCTCGCCCGGTTTCGCAGGCTGTCGCCGAACTTGGAAGAGGCGTCAGCGGATCTCGGAGCGCACAACTTTCAGACGTTCCGCTACGTCACGTTTCCTCTCCTGCGCACGGCGATGTTGGCCGGCGGCCTGCTGGCGTTCGGTCTCAGCTTCGACGAGATCGTCGTCACGACGTTCACCGCCGGTCCGGGCCTCGAGACGCTACCGATCTGGATCTTCAAGAACCTCAGCCGCGGTGAGCAGCAACCCATCGTCACGGTCGTGGCGACGGCTGTGATGTTGTTGTCGGTGATCCCCGTATGGATCGCTCAGCGCCTGACCAGTGACGACGGTCCGTTGACAGGCGGCACCCGCTGAGCGCATCCCGGTAGCCTGGCCCCCGTCATGCCGTGGATCTATCTCGTTCTCGTCGTCGCCGTGCTCGTCATCGGATTGGGCGTAGTTGTCGTCAACCGCCGACGCAGCGCTGCACCATCTGCTGCGCCGCCGCAGCGTCGGGTTCAGCGCCGCGAGATCCCGCCCGAGCGGCCACCAGCCGTGCCCGTCGCGCCTGTCACCTCGGACGCGGAAGTCGCAGCCGAGGTTCCCGCGGCACTCGTGCGCCCCAACTTCCGCAGCAGGATGTCGAAGGCGCGAAACGCGCTGGCCGGCACATTGCTTGGAATTCGCAGTCGCAGCGGCATCACCGACGAAACGTGGGACGATCTGGAAGAGGCGTTGCTGCGCGCCGATGTGGGCGTGCGGGTGACCGACGACTTGCTCGGTGGGTTGCGAAGCAAGGTCAAGGCCAAAGAGATCACCGAGCCGTCGCAACTGCTCGATGCGTTGCAAGCCGAGATGGTCGCTCGATTGTCGACGGCCGACCGAACCTTGCGATTCGACGACGTGCCGGATGGACCCAACGTGTGGCTGTTCGTGGGTGTCAACGGTGTTGGCAAGACCACGACGATTGGCAAGGTCGGAGCGCAGCAGGCAGACCTCGGGCGATCTGTGCTGATGGCGGCCGGCGACACGTTTCGTGCCGCAGCAGTCGAGCAGTTGAGCACGTGGGCGGAACGCAGTGGGGCAGAGCTCGTCCGCGGCAACGAAGGCGGCGATCCGAGCGCGGTGATCTTCGACGCCATCGAACGCGCCACGGCGCGCCACATCGATCTGGTCTTGGGCGATACAGCAGGACGCCTTCACACCAAGACGAACCTGATGGAAGAGCTGCGCAAGGTGCGTCGGGTTGCTGCAAAGGGTGCCGGCCGGGTCAGCGAAGTTCTCCTCGTGGTCGATGCCACGACGGGCCAGAACGGCCTCGCACAGGCTCGGGAGTTCGGCGACGCGACGGAGGTGACCGGGGTGGTGCTGACCAAGCTCGACGGCTCCGCGAAAGGTGGGATCGTCTTTGCTATCGAGACCGAACTCGGTCTGCCGGTGAAGCTCATCGGGCTCGGGGAGTCGATCGGCGATCTCGTTGCCTTCGACCCGGTCGAATTCATCGACGCCCTCGTCAGAGAAGATTGATGATTTCGGGAACCACGGCGACAACCGTCGACGTCAAACAGACATGATTCGCTCACCCCGTCTTGTTCTGGTCGCTGCTGTGGTTGCTCTGGGGCTCTCGGCCTGCGGCAACCCCAATACCACGACGCCCCTCACCGAAAAGCCACAGGTCATCCAGTTGGCCAGTGGCCAGACCGGATCTGGGGGAGGGGCTCCCACAGCGGCGGACTCGTCTGCGAAGGTTTCCACCGAATCGAAGATCGCGTTCATGGGTTCGACGACGTTCGTGTACGACGGCCAGTTGCCCCTACTCGGTGGTGCGGCTGGTTCGTGGTTCTTCGCTCCTGGCCAAAAGCCCGACGCCGACCGTATTGCACAACTCGCTTCGTCTCTGGGTGCGCAGGGCGAGCTGCGTACGCTGTCAGCTGATCAGGGTGGCGGCTGGGCCGTCGGCCCGGAGGACTACAGCGCTGCTGTGCTGACCGTCGGCTCCGACGCGATGCTCACCTGGTATCTCAGCGCCGCGCAGTCCGCCATAGCCAGCGCCGGATGCGTCTCTGTGTCGGGCGTGACGACGGGGCCCGCGTTGGGCGCGCCGGTTGCAGTCGACGCGGTTGCCCCAGCCCAGACTCTCCCCGCCGAGGCCGTGCCCGCCGGAACGGCGCCGAAGACCGATGTGACCTCTCCCGACGTGGTTGCGCCCGATTGCCCGGCGCCCACTCCGCCGTTGGGCGTGCCCACCAAGGATGAGGCAATGGCCAAGGCCAAGCAGATGTTCACCGCCTGGGGCTACGACGTCAACTCGTTTCAGTTCGACGCACCGTACGGCGATGAATGGGGCGCCAGCGTCAATGCGTCACTGCTGCTCGAAGGCCTCAAGACGCCGGTCATGCTGTCTGTCGGATTCGGCGAGAACGGTACGGTCACATATGCCTCCGGATATCTCGCTACGCCAGAACGCGGCGCCGACTACCCGACGATCGGTGCTGCCGCCGGTCTCGAACGGTTGAAGACGCAGAACCAGTTCGTCGGCGGCCTGGACGGCACCGGCGTGATGAGGGCGACCGACAACGTGGCAACACCAGACGTTGCCATCGTTGCCGACACCGCAACCGAGGTCGCTCCGGCACTCGAGCCCACCATCGCTCCCTGCGAGCCCGAAGCCGCGACAGTGGATTGCGCACCGACGAAAGTCGACGCGATCACAGTCACCTTGAACAGCGTCAAGCCCGACCTCACCATGGTGTGGGCCGCGGACAACACCATCTGGCTGCTGCCGGCGTACACCTTCGGTTCGCCCGACGGTGGTCTCTACACGGTCAATGCTGTCGATGATGCCTACATCCACCAGGCCGACCCGGCACCTGTGACAACCGATCCCGCCTCGACACCGGAGCCGAGCACCACCACTCCCTAACCGGCTGCGCCGCTAGCCTGCGAGGCGATGTTCGACTCATTGTCCTCCCGCCTTGAAGGCGTCATCAAGAAGATCCGCGGCAAGGGTCGTCTGACCGACGACGATGTCGACGAGGTTCTGAAAGAGATTCGCACGGCGCTGCTCGAGGCCGACGTCAACGTCGGAGTCGTCCGCAACGTGACCGCCCGCATCCGCGAGCAGGCCGTGGGCGCCAAGCTCAGCCAGGCTCTCGATCCCGGTCAACAAATCGTCAAGATCGTCAACAACGAACTCACCGCGATGCTCGGCGGCGAGACGCTGAAGATCACCTATGCCAGCCGTCCGCCCACCGTGGTGTTGATGGCCGGCCTGCAGGGTTCGGGCAAGACCACCAACTCGGCAAAGTTGGCCCGGTGGTTCAAGAGCCAGGGTCGCCAGCCGCTGATGGTGGGTGCCGACCTGCAACGGCCCGCGGCAGTCGAGCAATTGCGTACCCTTGGCCGTCAGATCGATGTGCCGGTGTTCAGCGAGCCGGGCGATCCGGTCTCCACAGCGAGACGTGGCCTGGAAGAAGCTCGTCGTCTCGGCCGTGATGTGTTGATCGTCGACACGGCCGGGCGCCTGTCCATTGATGCCGAGATGATGGAGCAGGTTCGCCAGATCAGCCAGGCGGTGCAGCCCGACTACACCTTCTTGGTGATCGACGCGATGACCGGTCAAGACGCGGTCGGGGTCGCCGAGGCCTTTCACGCCACCTTGGCCATCGACGGCGTGATCATGTCGAAGCTCGACGGCGACGCGCGCGGCGGCGCGGCGCTGAGCGTGAAGGAGGTCATCGGTCGGCCGATTGCGTTCGCCTCGACAGGTGAGAAGCTCAACGAGTTCGAACAGTTCCATCCCGATCGCATGGCCGGTCGCATCCTCGGCATGGGCGACATGTTGAGCCTGATCGAACAGGCTGAGCAGGCATTCGACAAGGACCAGGCCGAGACGGCTGCAGAGAAGATGATGGAGGGGGAGTTCACCCTCGATGATTTCTTGGAGCAGATGCAGGCACTCAAGAAGATGGGGCCACTCGGCAACCTGCTGGGGATGATGCCGGGGGTGCCAAAGGAGCTGAAAGGGGCGGAGATCGGCGACGATCAACTGAAGCCCGTCGAGGCGATCATCCGCTCGATGACCCTTCTGGAACGGCGCAAGCCCGAGTTGATCAACGGCAGCCGGCGTACGCGGATCGCCAATGGCAGCGGCACCTCGGTCGGCGACGTCAATCGTCTGGTCAAGCAGTTCAGCGAGATGCAGAAGATGATGAAGAAGATGGGCGGCATGGCCCTGGGAGGAAAAGGGAAGAAGGGAAAGAAGGGCCGCGGGCTCCCCAACGTGGGCGGTATGCCCGGTGGCTTCCCGAACTTCAATTGATAGCCTCTCCCCGTTCGTATTGTGCAAGGAGCCCTGGATTCGTATGGCAGTAAAACTGCGTCTCACCCGAGTTGGAAAGACCAAGCAGCCGCAGTACCGCGTGGTCGCCACTGACAGCCGCTCGCCTCGCGATGGCCGATTCATCCAGATCGTCGGCACCTACAACCCGCGTACCGATCCATCGACTCTCAACATCGACAATGCCAAGGCAGTGAAGTGGTTGATGGATGGCGCTCAGCCCACCGAGCGGGTCAAGAAGTTGCTGGAAGTGTCGGGCGCGATGGCTGAGTTCAGCGCCGCCCGGGCAGCCAAGTGACCGACCAACCGGTGACCGATCGGCCGGAGAGCGACGAGGCGGAGCTTGCGACGGTGGAGAGCGCTCGTCAGATCCCGGCGCCGATGGCAACGGCCGTGCTGACCCACGTCGTTCGTTCGATCGTCGACGATGCGGATGCCGTGCACGTCGATGCGGTCGAGGGCCGGAATCGCTTGAAGCTCGAGGTGAAGGTCGGTCCCGGCGATCTCGGACGGGTGATCGGCCGTCGTGGCCGCACTGCGCAGAGCATCCGCACGGTGGTGCGTGCCGCTGCCACCCGCGATGGCGTCGAAGTCGACGTCGACTTTGTCGACTGACTCACTGCGCGAGGTCGGGCGCATCGGCCGTGCCCACGGGGTCCACGGCGAGCTGTATGTCTCGCTGATCACCGATCGGGTCGCACGTCTTGCGCCCGGAGCCCGGCTCTTGGCCGGGTCGAAGTGGCTCACCGTCGTCGAGTCGCGCGAGCAGCAGCACCAGAAGTGGCTCGTCCGTTTCGATGGCATCGACGATCGCACGGCCGCGGAGAAGTTGACCAATTCGACACTCCTGGCCGAGCCGCTCCTCGATGACGGCGATGGCGGTGACCCCGACGCTCTTTGGGTTCATGACCTGATTGGCTCGAGCGTCGTCGACCGTCAAGGAATCCTCAGGGGCACCTGTGTAGCCGTCATCGACAATCCAGCACACGACATCCTCGAGCTCGATTCGGGCGCCCTGATCCCGGTGACGTTCGTCGTACGTTGTGCTGACGGCACGACGACCATCGATCCACCCGAGGGTCTGTTCGACCTCTAGGTACGTTCGTCGAAAGACCGGGGCGCGCTCCGGGATGTCAAGGGATGCCGCGCGTTATCGGCTCGGCGGTGACCACGGCGTCGAGGTTGATTGGACCGTAGACGTGGGGGAACGTATCGGGTGCGCCGGGCAGCTGTTCGTACACGAGGGGTGACGTCAGCTTCTCTTCATCGACGTGCAGCAGGACAAGTCCGGTTGCACCGCCATAGAACCGCTCGACGACGCCGGGCCATTGGTCGGCAGTGCTGCAATGGATGTAACCCTCTTGGGTCAAGTCGATGCCACGCGTCGAGCCGGTGTGCTTGCCCTGGCGCTGAGATCCAGCCCAGGTGTCGGTATCGGTGATGTGAAAGATCATCGTCTCGTAGGCTTGCACACCGTGCAGATCGACGTGTTCACCATCTTCCCGGGACTCGTCGACACGTTCTGTACCGAAGGTCTGCTGGGGAGGGCCCGGGCGAACGAGCTGCTGGATCTGCGAACCCACGATCTGCGCGAGCACACCACGGATGTGCATCGAACGGTCGACGACGCTCCGTTCGGTGGCGGCGCGGGAATGGTGATGAAGGTTGACCCGATCTTCGCCTCGGTCGAGGCCGCCGATCCCCCACGGCCGCTGTTTCTGCTGGGCCCGGCCGGTCGGCGGTTCAACCAGAAAATGGCAGAAGAACTGGCGGCGCTCGACGGCTTCAGCCTGTTGTGCGGCCGTTACGAAGGCGTCGACCATCGTGTCCGCGAACACCTGGTCGACGCTGAACTGAGCATCGGCGATGTCGTGCTGGGCGGAGGAGAAGTCGCCGCGTGCCTGGTGATCGAGGCTGTCGTGCGTCTCTTACCAGGAGCGATGGGCAACGACGCCAGTCCCGTCACCGAGAGCTTCGGTGTGTCGGGAGTGCTCGAGGAGCCGCAATACACACGTCCGGCCGAGTTTCGTGGGTGGGCGGTGCCGGAAACCCTTCGCAGCGGCGATCACGCCAAAATCGAGCGCTGGCGCCGGGCGCAGGCATTGCATCGCACTCTGCGCTACCGGCCTGACCTGGTCGAGGCGGCCGGAGGACTGCGTGAAGTTGACCGTCGGCTGTTGGAAGAGTTCCCTCCCGTCACCTATCCTTGATCGTTCCCTGGCTGAAGCCAGCCAAATGATCCGAGAGTTTTCGCGCCATGAAGTCCACCGATCTTGTCGACAACCAATACATCCGCACCGACGTGCCCGACTTCGCCAGCGGCGACGAGGTCAAGGTTCATGTCAAGGTCGTCGAGGGCAACAAGGAGCGTGTGCAGGTTTTCCAAGGCAACGTCATCGCTCGCTCGGGCAGTGGCGTGGCCGAGACCTATACGGTCCGCAAGGTCAGCTACGGCGTCGGTGTCGAGCGGACCTTTCCCGTGCACACTCCGACGGTCGCCAAGCTCGAGGTTGTGCGGCGTGGCGACGTTCGCCGAGCGAAGCTCTACTACCTGCGCGACCGCGTCGGAAAGGCTGCCAAGATCAAGGAAAAGCGCGACGCCTGAGCGTTCGCGTTCCATCGGTGTAGTCGAGCACCCGCTTTGAGTTCCGACGATCTCGAGAACTTCGAGGCCGAGCGCGAGCTCCAACTCGCTCAGGAATACCAGGACGTCGCGGCCATGTTCCGCTTCGCCGTGGAGACCGAGCGCCGGTTCTACCTGGCCAACGACGTCAAGCTGAATGTCAGCGGAGACGCCGCCAAGCCGGTGATCGAAGTGGAGTTGAGCGACGCATGGGTGTGGGACATGTACCGGAAGACCCGATTCGTGCCAAAGGTACGGGTGCTGACGTTCAAGGACGTCAACGTCGAAGAGTTGCCGTCGACCGAGTTGTAGAGCCGTCCCTGGCCAACCGAGCCAGGGGACAGTGGGGCGAGGATCTGGCTGCGCGTTGGTATGCGGCCCATGGCTACGAGGTGGTGGATCGCAACTGGCGATCCGGTACCGGCGAGATCGATCTGGTCGCGTGTTCGGGTTCGACGGTGGTGTTCTGCGAGATCAAAACTCGAGCGTCGGATCGCTTCGGTCCGCCCGAGGCCGCTGTCGGCCGCACGAAGCAGCGGCGGCTCCGGCTGCTGGCGGCGGAGTGGCTGTCGCTGCACGACCGGCACGGGTCCGTGCGCTTCGACGTCGCAGCCATCACCGGCGTGCACATCGAGGTGTTCGAGGCGGCGTTCTAACTGGCCCGGTTCTGGCGGCGATCCCAACAGGCCTTGTGCCAGTGGCGGCGCAGGTCGGGAGCGTCGGCCGGCACTGCAACATAGTGTCCGGTGCCGCGGAGGATCTTGTGGTGACAGCCAGGGCACAC
>JANMQX010000280.1:0-7403 GCA_031370745.1 Ilumatobacteraceae bacterium | reverse complement strand
GAGGACTGATGGCCGGGAAGGTGTTCTTCAGCGTGACGATGTCGCTGGACGGGTTCATCGCGCCCGAGGAACGCATGGACGACCCGGATGTGCAGCGCTGGATGGCGCAATGGATGGAACTGCAGCAGTGGATATTCCCGCAGCGGTTCTTCCGGGAGAACCTGAAGCTCGGCAAGGGCGGCGAGGAGGGGCGCGACAACGAGATCGTGCGGGAGACGTTCGAGCGCACCGGCGCGAGCGTGATGGGCAAGCGCATGTTCGACCTCGGCGAGCAGGCGTGGCCGCAGGAGGCCCCGTTCCACACGCCGGTCTTCGTCGTGACGCACGAGAAGCGAGACCCCTGGGAGCGGCTGGGCGGGACCACATTCCACTTCGTCAACGACGGCATCGAGCCCGCGCTCGACCACGCCCGCGAGGCCGCCGGCGACCGGGACGTCCGCATCGCGGGTGGCGGCGCAATGATCCTGGAGTACGTGAACGCCGGCCTGATCGACGAGTTCACGATCGCGCTCTCACCCGTGCTGTTCGGCTCCGGAATCCGCCTGTTCGAGGGCGTGGATGCGGGCCGCGTGGCGCTGGAGCCGGTCCGCGCGGAGCCGACGCTGCGGGTGACCCACCTGACCTACGCAGTCCGGGAGCGGTAACTGTCTCGCCGTCAGCCCCCAGCCGAGGGTCAGCAGCGCGGTGAGTTGCGGAACGCTGTTCCGGAGCCTGCCACCACCGTGACTGCCACTACCGCGACAGCCGCGTCGCGCTCCACCGCAGTTGGTGAACGTGCGGTCAACCTGACGCTGACTTCCCGTCGCTGCCAAGCCTAAGCCGTCTTGGAAGGTGTGTTCATGCGCCTTGGGGAAGTCGGCGACGAGTTCGCCGCTGTGCCCGACCAGATCGTCGCTGACGGTGACACAGTCGTTGCTCTCGGGAACTACAGCTGGAAGCACAAGACCTCTGGGGCACCGGCCACGGTGAAGATGGCCCATGTCTTCACCTTGGCTGACGGAAAGCTCGCAACGTTCCAGCAGCACGTTGACACCGTCAGGGTGCGCGAACTCAGCTGACGAATGCCAGCGAGCACCAGTTGGACAACGTTCCGCGCGCTCGGTGCCGCGCGAACTGTCGTTGGTTTCCGCATGAGGGTCCGGGTAATCGGTAGTACGGAGCGAACAACGTCCGCAGCGTGTCGGCAACCTCAGTCGGGCCGGGCATCGCCGCGATCTCCGCGGCCGCACGCCTCGAGGCGGCGGCGAAGGACGGCTCGTCGAGCAGACGTCGCACGGCCCGAGCGATCGCGACGCTGATCGCCTCCCCGGGCCGGAGGGTGAGCGTCGCTCCGGCTGTTTCGCACATGGCTGCGTGTTCGAAGTTGTCGGCGCGTTGGGGGATGATGAGCTGCGGCAGCCCGTGGGAGAGCGCGCCGAACGTGGTGCCGGCACCGCCGTGGTGCACCACCGCGGCACATGACGGCAGCAGCTCGGCTTGAGGGATGAACCGCTCGACCCGCGTGTTCGAGGGAATGGGCCCGAGGCTCGCCGGGTCCTGTTGCTCACCCACAGTCGCAACGACATCGATGGGCTCACCCGCGAGAGCGTCGAGCACCACTCGGAACGGCTCGAGGTTCGTGCTGAAGAACGTCCCGAACGTGACGTAGACGGAAGCAAGTCTGTCAAGGGAAGGGAGCGGGTGACGGTGTGTTGTCTCAGGCCGAGATCGGCATGCAGAACTGCCGATCTCGCGCACTCGGTGTTCTGCGCCAGCAATCCTGCTTGCGCTGGCGCGTCGGAGGGGGAATTCGGCGCTACTGCCTGAGCCGGCGGTTCTGTGTGAGCGCACAAGCGATCCGCGCCTGTGTGTGCTCACACAGATCGACTGTGCGCCCGTCAACACGCCATATCTGCCAGTGAGAATGGGTGCCGGCTGTTGGTATCCCGTTCGTTGAGGGCCGGGGCTATCAGGCTGATCTGACTTCGGGGTTCGTCACGCCCCGTTCCGGAGGGCGACGCGAGTTGCTGCACTAACAGCGGCTCGGTCACTGGTCTCCTTCACGGGACGTGCGTGCCTGCCCCTCAACTTGGAGAGGGGTGGCCGGATGGTCATCGGAGATTCAGCGCGTCATGTCGTTGGTGCTCGCCCCGGTGGAGGCGGCGAGTGTGTTGCCGGTGTGGCGGAGGTCGAGGAAACCCAACCCGGCGATGCCGACGCTCCTCGTCGCCCGCCGCCGGGCGGTGTACAGCGTTGCCCGCCGCAATGGCGCCCCGCTGACGTCGTTCTCGCCGAGCACTGGCAGGATGTGCAGCCGTAGTTGACCTTCGTACAGCTCGCGAGTGCGCGGCCGTAGTTGCGGTCGTTCGGCGAGCCGGCGCGCGGAGTATTCCTCGAACGTCACCTTGCCGGCGTCGGGGTCGATCCACGAGCCGCGGTCGACGTCGAAATGTGGTCGGGGCGTTGTGCCAAACGAGGTCGACGCAATAGCGCGCCTGGAACCGACCCGACGGCAACTTACGCACGCTTCCCCACGGGCTGCGACCCATGGCGATGATCAGAATTCGTTGTGGCACGGAAGTGGCACGATATGGCACGACGACCGATTTGGGAACGCTGGTCTGTCAAGGGAAGGGAGCGGGTGACGGGAATCGAACCCGCGTTCTCAGCTTGGGAAGCTGATGTTCTGCCTCTGAACTACACCCGCGAAGGTGGGACAGAGGTTAGCGTCGGCACGTGATTCTTTCCGACCGAACACTGCGCGAGCAGATCGCCGAAGGGCGCATCGTGATCGAGCCTTTCGACGATGATTTCGTGCAGCCATCGTCGATTGACGTGCGCATCAGCAACCTCTTTCGTGTGTTCCGGAACTACACCGCGAGGGTCATCGATGTGAAAGAAGACATGGCCACGCTGACCGACCCAGTCGAGCTCGCACCCGATGGAGTGTTCATGTTGCACCCCGGCGAATTCGTCCTTGGCAGCACGTTCGAACGCATCGGAGTTCCCGACGACCTGGTCGGTCGCATCGAAGGCAAGTCGAGTCTCGGCAGGCTCGGACTGATCATCCACTCGACAGCCGGATTCATCGACGCCGGCTTTGATGGCCACATAACACTCGAGCTCACCAACATCGCCACCCTGCCCATCACGCTCTACCCGGGGATGAAGATCGGCCAGGTCAGCTTCATGCAGATGACGACGCCGGCCGACAACCCCTACGGCAGCGGCGCCAAGGGCTCGAAGTACCAGGGCCAGCAAGGACCGACCCCGAGCCGTTACTTCGAGAACTTCAAGACCTAGCCAAGCCGCAAACTGTCGCCTCATCCCGCGCCCGGTGGCCGTCATCGAACCCGAAATCTGCCTGCTCTCATCACCTAGGGTTCGGCCCAATGTCGGGTCCGGTTCAGCTCGCCCTCGTTGGCCTGGGCCGCATGGGCACGGTGCACGCCAAGGCTCTCGTTGGGTTGGAGGAGATCAAGGTCGTTGCTGTCGCCGATCCCAGCGACGACGCACGCGCTGCCGCTGCGTTGTTGTTCCCTGCCGCGCGCCTGCTCGCCGAGCCGGCCGACGCGTTCGAGCTCGTCGATGCGGAGGCCTGCTTGCTGGCCACACCGACGCCGCTGCACCCCGATCAAGTTCGCGCCGCACTAGCAGCAGGTTTGCACGTGTTGTGCGAGAAGCCGCTGTCGCTCGATCCGCAGGAATCGCTCGAGATCCACGACGCGGCGACACGCGCCGGGCGCATCCTGCAACTCGGCTTTTGGCGTCGCTACGCGCCACCGTGGCTGTCGGCAAAAGAAGCGCTCGACTCGGGTTGCGTCGGGGCGCCGCTGTACATGCGCTTTTCACAATGGGATGCCGATCCTCCGCCTGCGTCATTTTGCGATCCAGCTGTCAGCGGCGGCTTGGCGATCGACTGTGGAGTTCACGAATACGACCTCGCCGAATGGTTCAGCGGTCGCCGCGTGGTTCGAGTGCGGGCCTACGCCGCGCCCATTGTCGACGCGTCGCTCGCCGACGTCGGAGACGTCGACAACCTGCTCGCGGTGCTTGAACTCGATGGAGGCGCGATCGTCACCGTCGATCTGTCGCGCAACTGTCGCTACGGCGACGACGTGCGCAGCGAGATCCTCGGCTCGCAGGGCGCGCTGCTGATCGACCTGTTGCCGGCCGGCCGGGTGCGGCTCGGGTCGAAGGAGGGGATGGTCGATCTCGACGGTGTCGAGGTCGACGATGTCACGGCTTCGGGCGTTGCAAACCAGGCCGTGGCGTTCGCCGCGGCGATTCGAGGCACAGGCCCGGTTGGGCCCGGAGCGGTGGCCAGCGCCCGTGCAACCCTCATCGGTCGCGCCGTGCAACGGTCAATGGAAATCGGCGAGCCCGTCGACATCGAGCCGATCGGATTTGCCTAAGTCGTTGTGCTGAGAGGTGAGGTCTGGTTGGCCAGTTTGCGTTCGCCGGCTTCTATGGCGTCGAGCAGATGGATCGAGATGTCGGCAACTTTGACCTCGGTCTCTTCGACACCAGCAGCCTTTACGCCGTCGTCGAGCATGATGTAGCAGAACGGACAGGCGGTCGCCACCCTCGACGCTCCGGTCGAGATCGCCTCGCGGGCTCGCTCGTCGTTGACTTTGGTGCCGATCGACTCCTCCATCCACATGCGAGCTCCGCCGGCGCCGCAACACATGCCCTTTGTTCCGTTGCGCGGCATCTCGACGATGTCGATGCCTTTGATCGAGCCGACCACCTTGCGCGGCGCAAGGTAGACGTCGTTGTGGCGACCGAGGTAGCACGAGTCGTGGTACGTGAGGCGCTCTTCGAGCGTCGCTTGCGAGACATCGAGCTGGCCCGATTCGATCAGTGACTCGAGCAGCTGCGAGTGATGGATGACCTCGTAGTTGCCACCCAACTGCGGGTACTCGTTCTTCAACGTGTTGAAGCAGTGTGGGCACTGAGTGATGATCTTGCGCACGCCCATGCCGTTGAGCATCTCGACGTTAGGCATCGCCAACATTTGGAACAAGTACTCGTTGCCACTGCGGCGCGCCGGGTCGCCGGTGCACATCTCGCTTGGTCCGAGGATGACGACGTCGATGCCGGCGCGTCGCAACAACTTGGCCATCGCTTGAGTGACCATGCGGTTCTTGTCATCGAAGGACCCGGCGCAGCCGACCCAGTAGAGGTACTCGGAGGTGATGGGCTGGCCGGGATCGACGACCGTGACGCCGTCGAGGTTGCGCGCCCAGTCGCCGCGCTCGCCCTGATTCATGCCCCATGGGTTGCCTTGGTTCTCCATCGCCCGGTATGCGGTGCCGAGCTCGGGCGGGAAGTTGCTCTCCATCAACGAGAGGTAGCGGCGCATGTCGAGGATCTTGTCGAGGATCTCGATGTTGACGGGGCACACCTCGTCGCACGCCTTGCAACTGGTGCACGCCCAGATCTCCTCCGAGGTGATTCGCTCGAACACTGAATTCGATGTGATCGTGATCTCGCGATCAGTGCCCAATGGAGGACTGATCGGGCCGTTTGCGGCCGTAGCCGCCATGACCTCGCCGACCTTCAACACGATCTCGCGGGGGTCGAGCGGCTTGCCGGTGGCGTGAGCCGGACAGACGCTGGTGCATCGGCCGCACATCGTGCACGCGTCGGTATCGAGCAGCTGCTTCCACGTGAAATCCTCGACCACGGACGCACCGAAGGTTTCCAGCGAGGTCTCGGCGAGGTTGGGCATCGCTCTCATTGCACCCTTCGGGCGGTCGCGGTCGCGGAGGTACATGTTGAGCGGTGAGGTGAACATGTGCCGCAACATGGTGATGGGCAGGAGAGCGAGAAAGATGACGAAGCCGACAACGTGGATCGACCACATGATCTGATGCCAGCGGTCGAGGTTGTTGATCGACGCGCCGTTGAACACCTGGCTGAGTGGATAGCCGATGAAGCTCCACTTCTCGTAGCTCGGCCGATCGATCTCGGCAATGCGAAATGCCTCGGCAAAGAAGCCCGATGCGCCGATCAGGAAGAACGTACCGAGGATCGCCGCGTACTCCGGCTTCGTCTTGATGCGGATTCGGTACGGACGCTGCACATATCGACGCACGATCGCCCAGACGATGCCGACCATGAACACCAGACCGGCGAGGTCACCGAACAATGAATAGGCGAGGTAGGTCCTGCCGTGGAGGAACTTGACGCCTTTCGGCATCTGGTGGTCGACCTCGAGCACCGTGGTCACCCCGAGTAATGCGAGGAACCCGAAGTAGATCATCGAGTGCATCAGTCCAGCGGCCGAATCGCGTAGCAGGGTGCGCATGTACACACCGGCGCGGAAATCGGCGAGGCGTCGCTTGATGTTCTTCGTCGTCGTCGGTCGCCGGTCGGGGGCACCGCGCTCCCAGTTGCGGACGCGGGCGGCGAACACGATGGCACCCCACACCAACATCACCGGAATCACCGTGTAGAACGCGACCTGCAACGCACCGGGGATACCGCCGAACACTTCACGCGATGGCGACTTTGCTTCGTGCCAATTCGTGATCTGCGGCAAGATGCCCGAGACCAGTGTGAAGAGCCCCATGAAGCAGCCGATGCCGATGACCAGCTGATGAGGCTTGAGTCGTGTCCGCCCGTTTTCGTCGAGAGGTGGGGAGGGGTCCGAGTGCGTTGTCATGGCAGGTCAGACCCTAGTTGGACGCTGTAGCGGTTTGGGAATGATGGCCGGCGGGTAGTCTTAGAGGGAACAAAGCGGTCGGACATCAATCTGCGGGCAAAGTGGCCTGCGAGGAGGACAGATGAACGACGAACTCATTCAGTACAGCGGGCACCCGGTGATCGATCGGCACGGTACCGAGGTCGGCACGATCACTGATGTGGTCTACGACGAGATATCCGAGGAGCCCACTTGGGGCGTGGTATCGCCGGGCGGTCTGCATGCTAAGCACTACATCCCGCTCTCACCCCCGGTGTACCTCGATACCGGCGGCGCCGTTGTTGTGCCGTATGACAAGGACGACGTGCTGAACGCTCCGAAGGTTCACCGGAATCACGTCGTGACACCCGTGTTGCGCCGCGAGCTGGAGCACCACTACTCGCTTGTCGACTGACAGCTGTATCCACTGACAGCTGTTTCCCAATCGGGATCGATAACTGAATGATGATCTGGGCATCGCCGCCCATTGGTTCCCTACGGGGCAACATGGGTGGCGATGTTCCGGTCGAAATTGATGATGTGGTTGGCCGCGGCTTTGATCGCCAGTTCTGTTGCTGCTGGTTGGATCGCCATCGGTCGGCTTGCTTCGGCCACGCAACGTGGCCTGGCTCGCACGCAGCAATCGCTGATGTCTGCTCGTGACCTCGCGGCCGACAGCGCCAGTTCGGCGACGGAGCTGCAGCGGCTGATCGGGGTGATCGGCGAGGGTCTCGGC
>JANMQX010000258.1:0-5285 GCA_031370745.1 Ilumatobacteraceae bacterium | reverse complement strand
AGCACCCGCAACAGCCGTTCGCCGTCGCGCTCGGTCGCTGTCGGCGCGCCGGCGATCAGCGTCCAGCGGATCGAGTTGGCTTCTGCTTGGGTCTCGAGCCAACAGACGTCGAGATCGGCGGAGGCCCGGTCGACGATTTCGGTGATCTCCGCCAGCAGACGGTGAACGCCCGCTGTGCCCTCCTGTGCCAACAACTCGTCGGTTCCGTTCAGCCGGATGAACGACATCGCAACCTGCTTGAGCTCGCCAGCGCGATGACCCACGTCGGCCAGTGAGCCGAACTGCTTCGGCAGCAACCTCGCGGTGTAGCCGTCGAGATCGTTGGAGCAGGGCCGACCAACCGACATCGATTCGGCTTCGGCAACGACTCGCCCGAGCCGAAGCCGCAAGGCGCCGTCACCGGTGCGACGAGTCACCCAAGACGCAGGCAAAGCGGAAGCGAGCCGGTCGTTGATCAGCGCTTCGCCGGCGTTGGCCGCTGCTTCGAGTTGCGCCATCGCGGTGCTGACAGGACCGGCAACCACCAAGGCGCGACGAGTGGTGCCGAGCAGGTAATAGGCCTGCGCACCACTGGCAATGCCGCACGACATTCGCAGCCGTGCATTCCCAAGTGGGGTCACGATGCGGCCATCGTCCGACATGAACCGGAACATCTCGGCAGCAGCGAGGGCGGCCCTGCGCTGGTGCTCAGCGCCCGTGAACAGAACGACCATCGCATCTCCACCGAACTCGAGAACATCTCCCCCGTGGCGAAAAACTGCGTCGATCAAGCCGCAAAACACAGTGTTGAGCACGTCGTTGATGTGTTCCGCGCCGCTTCTTCCGAGGCTGGCCAATCGTTCGGTGAGCTTGGTGAATCCGGAGATGTCGAGGAACGCGAGCGAGCCGTCGACTTCTGTCCAGCCCGCCGCCGGGGAATCGCGCAACACCTTCAGCCCCAGGTCCGAGACGTACGCGTGCAGCGTCCGCCGGGATGCTTCTGTCGTTGGGTGTGTGTCGGTCATCGATTCCACGAATGGAAGATTTGCCGCTCGACCGCCTCCCACCGCACCGTCATCGTGGCCTGCACGGCCGGGTTCGTCAAGAGGTCGTGTGCTATCATCGCGCGGCACGGCGGTTGAAAGACCCAGGTCATGGGGGATAAGTGAGCGACGAGTCCTACATCCTCCGACTGCTCGACGAGTGTCGCGAAGAGATCAGAGTCTCCGATACGAAGGCGAGCATCATTTTCGGAGCAGTGGGTGCGTTCGCCGCGATCCTGTCGAGCCAACTCCTCGATGAGACCGGGGCGCTGCGCTCAAATGGCGCCGCGGTCACCGTCATCGGGATCGTGGCTCTCGCTACATTGATCGTGTCCATGTTGTTGTTGGGTCTCGCGGTGATTCCGCGAGTAGGACAGCCCGAGACCGGACGGGCGCGCTACTTCGAAGAGCAAGCCCAATTCGACTCCGCCTCCGAGCTGCTGACAGTCGTCTCCGCTGAAGCACACGATTCAGGTGAGCGCCACGCTCAACAGCTGTTCGTGATGGCCCGTATAGCGCGGCGGAAGTACCGGCATCTCCGCAGCGCGATGCTGACGATCCTCGTCGCGATCGGAATGATGATCGTCGCAGTACTCATCGGCGCCGCCAACTGAATCATCACCACACACGCGCTGGTCATCTTTCCTTAACAATGCGGAGACGGTCGGGAAACCTCTAACGCCTACCTTGCGCGGGAGCCCAAGGTGGGCCCCAAGAGAGAGAGGACCGCATGAACACTCTGACCTTGAAGGCGAGGTTGGCCGATCATGACAGGCGAAAATTCTTCGTTGCATTCCTCGGCGGCAAGCTCCTCGGGCTAGCAGTGGCGTTCTATGCCATCGTGTCGCTCGGCCCATGGATCGTGGGCACTGTGGCGCACGCCGCGAGCTTGCCGCATGCGGACGACATCGAGACCCAGGTGACAAGCGCCATCAACGGTGTCAACACGGCGTGGGTTTTGGTCGCAGCGTTTCTCGTGTTCTTCATGCAGGCCGGGTTCATGATGCTCGAAGCCGGCTTTGCTCGAACTCGCGAGGTTGTGAACGTCCTTCAGGAGTGCATCGTCGACACCTGCCTGTGCGCAATCCTGTTCTGGGCGTTCGGCTTCGCGTTCATGTTCGGCTTCGGAAACGGCGTCATCGGACACCAGTACTTCTTCCTCAACGGCGCGGAACAGACCTACACCTACCACGGCACGTTCGACACGGGCGTCGCGTTCATGGCGTTTTTCCTGTTCCAGTTCGCATTTGCCGATACGTGCTCGACCATCACCTCTGGCGCGATGGTCGGTCGTACCGGCTTCAAGGGTGACCTGCTCTACAGCATCGGCGTCAGTGGCTTCATCTACCCGATTCTCGGCCACTGGGTGTGGGGTCCGGGCGGCTGGTTGCAAACACCGCGCGGCGGCGGAGTGTGGATCCGGGACTTCGCCGGCTCCACGGTGGTGCACACGATGGGTGGGATGATCGCTCTCGCAGGCGCGATCGTGCTCGGGCCACGTCTCGGCCGTAAGTTCAAACGAGACGGAGGCGGGCTTCCACCGGGACACGATCTCACGATCGCTGCCATCGGTGGGGTCATCCTGTGGTTCG
This sequence comes from Ilumatobacteraceae bacterium, assembly GCA_031370745.1. Taxonomy (GTDB): domain Bacteria; phylum Actinomycetota; class Acidimicrobiia; order Acidimicrobiales; family Ilumatobacteraceae; genus JAENVT01. The sequence goes on along the minus strand of JANMQX010000258.1, from coordinate 2,671 downwards.
GTTGGTACGGATTCAACCCCGGCAGCACCTTGTCGGCCATCGACGCAGCGGGAATCGGGCGGGTCGCGACCAACACCACGCTCGCCGCAGCAGCAGGCGGTCTGTCGGCCTTGGCAATCGTCTACCAGCGGGTCAAGAAATGGGACATGGGCATCACTATTAACGGGTTCCTCGGCGGACTCGTGGCAATCACCTGTCCGTGTTATTGGGTCAATGCGTTCGGAGCGGTGGTCATTGGCCTTGTGGGGGGCATCGTCGTTGTCTACGGCATCGACTTCATCGAATGGCTACGCATCGACGACCCGATCGGTGCTGTCGCCGTGCACGGCATTGCCGGCATCTGGGGCACCTGGAGTGTCGGGCTGTTTGCCACAGGTCAGTGGAACGACGTGAAAGGCCTGTTCTGGGGAGGCGGCACCAAACAGCTCTGGGCGCAGGTCTGGGGCAACGCCGTCGTCGGCGGCGCAGCCTTCTTCATCGCCTTCGCATTGATGCATGCGGTGAAATTGACCAAGACGCTGCGAGTGTCCGAGGACGGCGAGCTCGAGGGCATCGACATCCACGAGCACGGCTCGCCGGCGTACCACCCCGAGGCCGCGTACACCGGCCAAACCAGCTAATCGCAACGATCGAGACGGAGAACCAACATGGTCGAACTCATTACCGCAATCATCAAGCCGCACATGCTCGACACTGTCAAGGAGGCCTTGATGTCGAATGGAATCACCGGGCTGACGGCAACCGAGGTGAAAGGCTTCGGTCGCCAAAAGGGCCACTCCGAGAACTTTCGTGGCGCCGAGTACAAGATCGACTTCATCCCGAAGGTGAAGATCGAAGTCGTGGTGCCTGCCGAGATCGCCGACAGAATCGTCAACGTCATCGCCGACGCAGCCAGAACCGACAAGATCGGTGACGGCAAGATCTGGTCCGCCCCGCTCGATCGTTTCATGCGGGTCCGTACCGGCGAGATGGGAACCGACGCGCTCTGAGGCGTAGACCCACAAGGCGATAGGACGGTCGCAGAGATGAGGCGTTCGCCAGATGAGATCGAGCCCGCTCCATCATCGTTGATGGAGCGGCTCGCTCATCTAGGAGTCGAGCTCATCGCCTGGCCACAACAGAAAGCGTTGCGTTCCGCGTTGGCCCGAGCCGGCGTGCCGCGATTGCTGTTGGTCGACATCGACGAACACCCGCCGAACCCATTAGGACTTGGCGAAGACTGGGCGCAACTGCCGACGGATGAAACCGAGCTCATCGCCAAGGCAGAGAACCTGCTTGCGCGCATGGCCAAATACGCATCGGTCGCGCCGACCATCGGCGCGGATCGAGTGTTGCGACGAGCGGAGGCCAGCGTGGTGTTGAGCCCATCGGAGGCCAAGATCGTCGGTAGATTGCTCGACCGATCCGGTCATGTGGTGGGCAGGGCCGAGCTCGAGCAGTTGCTGTGGCCCGACGCGATGGTGCCCGGGCAACGATCGCTCGACTACGTCGTGCAACGACTTCGGCGACGCATCGCCGAACTGAACATCTGCATCAACACCTCACGCGGCCGTGGCTTCGTGATCTATACCGAAGACCCGTAGACCCCGGTATCGAACTCGAGCGAGAAACGGATTGGGAGCCGACGCGTACGTGCGTAGACCAGACCGAGGTAGATGCCGGGACCGATCTCGCGAATCTCGTCGCGGACCCAACCGGCGACGCGTGAAGTCTTCGAATAGTCGAGGACGATGCAGGGACGCCCGTCCAGGAGGCTGGCCTCGACGTACACGTCGGCGGTGATCGCCTTGACCCCGAAGGGGGATATGAGGTTGCGCAGGGTGTGGCTGGATGCGTCGAACTGCTTGCCACGCCAAGCGAACAGCCTCGCCGTCGCCAGCAACGGCCGAGCCGCGACAGTGCCAGTGGCCATCAACACTTGGCCGCTGCCCTGGCCGACCGGAACATCGCCCGCCGGGGCATTGGCGAACAGCTCATCGAGTTCGCCGCCTCGCATCGAGGGCAGCTCGCGTGCGATCACCATGCGTCGATCTCGTTTCTCCGCGTCATTCGACACTTCCACCACGTTGGATCAACCCAGCGGCGACGAGGCCGGCGCCGATCACCACATGCAGGACATCATCGGCAGTCTTCCAGCGGAACCAACGCTGCGGAAACAAGCCTCGCCGACTGGCAACCGCTTGGTACAGATCGATCGAGCCGAACCCGATGTTGAATGCTCGGGCCGAGCCTCGACGGCGGGAGGCAATGATGCCAAGAAATCCGAAAATCAGATGGAACACGTTGTAGGCGGGTGCGCCACTGGTCGCCGCCTTTTTCGGCGGGACGACAAAGCCAGCAACGCCAATGAGAATCAACGTCGGACCGAAGACCTTTGCCACGAACCGGTTCACATCACACCCAGAACTCATCGGTCGCTCCCTACGTTCACGTACGTTCATTCGACACCGAGGTCGCCTCGGATTCCAAATCAAACTCGCAGACGAAACAGCGCCACACAGCTGGCTCACAGCAACATCGTTTACAGTCGCGAGGCGGAGGCACCATGATTGCCACGGTGGCGAGGACGCCGAGAATTTTGGTCGTGGACGACGAGCCGTCGATCCTCGAGACCGTGGCGGGCGTGTTGCGCGACGAGGGCTTCGAGATCGATACTGCGACCACGGCACAG
>JANMQX010000253.1:0-7209 GCA_031370745.1 Ilumatobacteraceae bacterium | reverse complement strand
GTTGCCGCGCTGCGATCCGCCGGAGCGATCGTGTTCGCGCAGACCAACATGACCGAGTTTGCCTACGGTGCACTGGGGCTCAACAGCACCTATGGAGATCCGACAACACCGTTGCGGCCCGGTGAACGGCGAGTGACCGGTGGTTCGACGTCGGGAGGCGCTGTGGCCGTCGCCCTCGGTGCCGCAGATTTCGCGCTCGGCTCCGACACCAGCGGATCGATCCGCATCCCAGCAGCGTTCTGTGGCGTCGCCGGTTTCAAACCGTCCCAGGGCCGCTACTCGAGCGGCGGAATGATCCCGCTCGCACCGAGCTTCGATGCGCCGGGCTTCGTCGCGCCGACCACCCCATACCTGCGTCGCATCGATGCCGCGCTTGTCGGCGGCGATCGATTGCAGAACGTCGATCGGTCGATCAGCGACGTACACCTGCTTGTACCCGTCGATGCGATTCGCGCCGGAGCGACAGATCAGAGCGTGATCGACGCGTTCGAGGAATGGCTGGGTGTTCTCTCCGCAGCCGGAGCCAAGATCACACGGACAGAGTTGTCGATGCTGACCGAGGCGTCCATTGCGGCACGGGAAGGGTGCGTCATCGCCGTCGAGGCGTACGACTGGCACCGCGATTTGATTGCCGAACATCTGGATCGCTACGACGCTCGAGTGGGTTCGCGCATTGTTCACGGAGCAGAGGTACTTGCCGGCGACTACGTGGCCGCGCGGCGAAAGATCGATGACTGCCGCCGTCGATACGACTCCGCGCTGCGCGGCGCGGACGCAATCCTCACCCCCACGGTTCCGATCCTGCCGCCGCGCATTGCCGATGTGCAGACGACCGATGCCTATCTCGCGATGAACACTGAGGTGTTGCGACTCACTGAGTTCGCCAACAGGCTCGATCTCCCGAGCGTGACGATGCCGGGCGATTCTCCTGACCGGCAGCCCATCGGCTTGATGCTGACGGGTACGCGCGGCGCCGACGTTGCCCTGCTCGATCTCGCTGTGCTGCTCGAAGCTTGTCTCGCGACGGCGTGACTGTAGCTTCGGCTCATGATCATCATTCGTTCCGCAGACGTCGCCAACACCGCCCGCCATGTGTCCGGTCCCGGCTGGGACAGCAAGCGGATGATCGTCAGGGACGATGGAATGGGTTACTCGGTTCACGAGACACGAATTCTCGAAGGCACCGAGAGCCATCTTCACTACAAGCACCATCTCGAGACCAACTACTGCATCGCCGGGGAAGGTGAAGTAGTCGACGTGGCGACGGGGGAGACGTTCGAGATCAGGCCCGGAACGGTCTATGCGCTCGATCAGCACGACGAGCACATTTTGCGCGCTACAAAGGGTGACCTGCACCTCGTCTGCGTGTTCAATCCGCCAGTGGCCGGCACCGAGACGCACAACGCCGACGGCGGCTACGAACCACCGGCCGACTGATCGCGACGAGGCTCGGCCGGCGCGGTGCGCTCGGCTCGACATCGGCCATGGGAACCTCCTTCTCGGCAACGGTCGCTCGCCGAGCATGTATCAGGCATGCCTAATACATGCGGCAATGCGGATTCTTGCCGAGAAGGAGGATTCGCTAGTCAGCCCGTCCGGTGCTGAGACCGTCGCCGGCTATCCCCAACGTTGCGGGTCGTCGGGGTTCAGGCCGAGGCACAGCTTGCCGATCAATTCGTGGGCCAGCATGGTGTTGCCGGGATGGAAGCGGCCCATCCGCACGTCGCGGAAGATCTGCTCCAGTCGGTTGCCCTTGAACACTGCGCTGCCGCCGGAGAGGTCCATTGCCCGGTCGACGATGTCGTAGGCCTGGTTGATGATGAAGTGCCTGGCGCCCACCAGGCGAACCGGCCAGTCGGCGTGGGGCACGCCTGTGGCCCAGTCGGAGGTCACCTTCTCGAGCAGCGCCTCGCAGGCATCGAGGGAGATGCGCATCTCCGACACGTTGTGCTGCACCTCAGGGTGATGGGCCATCGAGCGGGTCAGCGCGACCGAGGTGCGCTTCGGCATGCGCTCGACGGTGATGTCGAAGGCACGCTTGGCGGCGCCCAGGTAGACGGTCGCGAAGCCCATCAGCGCCCAGGCGAAGACGGCAACCTGGAACATGCCGGCACCGGCAAAGCCCGCCGGGCAGACCAGCACGATGTTCTCGTCGGCGACAAATGCCCGATCGAGGACCGTGTCATGACTCTGTGTGGCGCGCATGCCGAGGGTGTCCCAGGTTTCGACGATCTCGTAGCCGGTGGTGTTGCGCGGCAGGAAGCCGTGCACGACCTTCGGATTCGAGGGATCTGAAGTGTCCATGGCGTGGAAACCGGCGAGCGTCCATACCGGCGAGAGGCTGCCGAAGATCTTGTGCCCGGTGATCTCGTAGCCGCCCGGAACCTTCTCCGCCTTCGATGAGGACAGCAGCAACGGGATGTCGTTGCCGGCCTCGCCGTGGATGGCGGCAAGGACCTCGCCTCCGGCGGCCCGCTCGAGCAACCAGCGGCAGGATGTGTCGCCTGTGCGCAGCAAGTCGGCGGCGACCCCTGTCCAGTAGAGGTGCATGTTGACGGCGACGGCGGTCGCCGGGGCGTGGTAGGCGAGTCGGCCCTGCAGCTTGGCGATTTCGTCGAGCCCCAGCCCGGCACCGCCGAATTCAGTAGGAACTGCAGCGAGCAGGTAACCCGACTGACGAAGCTCGTCCCAGTCTTCGTCGAAGAACCGGTTTTCCCGGTCGTAGACGGCGGCCCGCGAGTCAAACCGAGCGAGCATCTCGTCGGTCAGCAGATCGGTGGTGGTGGTGGTCGTCATTGATTTGTCTCCAGAGTGAATGTGCCCCGTCGGGCCACGCCCGAACAAGGTGTGCCTGGCTTCGGCACGGTGGTGTGACGACGGCGATATCAGTGCTTGACCGGGTCGGGCCCGATCTGGTCGACGGCGACGATGACATCCGCAGGAATTCCGAGGCGTGCTGCTGCTTCCATGATCGCCTCCGGATTGGAGGCCGCATACAGGCAGTAGGTCTTCTTCTTGTCGGCGGAAAGGAACGAGTAGATCCATCTGACTCCGACATCGTCGTTGACCAGCCGGATACCGGCGTAGTCGAGGGTGTCGGCGTCGAGCTGCTCGGCGAAGTTCCGTTCGATTACGAAGAGGGCCATGGATTCATCCTCCGATTATGTCGTGAAGCCTCCTACCGGGCCCGGCAGGAGGACTCACGTCGTCGTCATGGATGACTGTAGGAGTTCTGAATCCCGTTGTCATGACCACCTTTCGTCTTCATGGCCGGGAATTCCATTGACGTGCCGAGTCGTTGGTAGTCAGATCTGACTAGGAGGATGAACGTGAACCCCACAATCAGCTCGACTTCGACGATCATGTGCGCCGACACTGCTGTCGAACAGGCTCACCTCGTGTCGAAGGTCGCCGAGGACTACTCGGGTCGGGTCGTCGGGGCCAGCGGCGCCCGTACGGTCACCGCGTTCGACAGCGCCTCATCGGCCGTCGCCGCCGCCATTGAGATGCAGCAGGCGATGGTCGACGAGCGCCCGGCAGCCCCGTTGCGGATCGGTCTGGCGACAGGCGACGTCGTGTGGAACGACGGCAACTGCTGCGGAGCGCCGGTCGGCATCGCCATCGAGTTGTTCCAGCGCGCCGAGAGGGGTCAGATTCTGATCACCAACGTCGTGCGCTGGCTCGCGTCCAGCGGAACGAACGGCAGCTACGGTCATGTCGGCTCGATCGAGATGGACGGGATCGGCGAACCGATCGAGATGTTCGCGGTCGAGTGGCAACCGTTGGCTCTCGTGCCGGAGAACCCTGCCGCTGACGCACATCACATCTCAGTACCACTGCCCGCCGCTCTCACCACCGCCGCTCGACAACGGCTCGTGGGGCGCGAAGCCGAGTGGCGCATGCTCGTCGAAGCTTGGGATCGGACCGAAGCCGGTGCCCTCGAAGTCGTGTTGATCGGCGGCGAAGCCGGAGCCGGCAAGACCCGTCTCGCCGCAGAGTTCGCGCGCCATTGTCACGACGATGCGGCGATCGTGCTGTTGGGATCATGCGACGAAGAGCTGGCGTTGCCCTATCAGCCGTGGGTGCACGCTCTCGACCATCTCCTGCGGTCACTGCCCGGTTTCGGCCGACCTATCAACAGCGACAGAGATCTCGGTGATCTGCTGGTGCTGCTGCCTCAGCTGGAGCGATTGTTGCCCGACCTGCCTCGCCCAACGGCAGCGGATCCAGAGACCGAGCGGTACCTGTTGTTCTCGGCGGTCGACCGCGTTCTCGCCAGCGCTGCACGGGAGAGCCCGGTGCTGGTACTGCTCGACGATGTGCACTGGGCCGGGCGACAGACGCTCGAATTGCTGCGACATCTGGTACGCGCCGGGTCCGCGGCGAGGTTGATGATCATCGCCACGTTCCGCGACAGCGCTGCCGATCTTGCCGATCCGCTGGCCGAGTCCCTCGTCGACCTGCAGCGAAGCGATGCTGTCACCCGGGTTCGGTTGGGTGGCTTGGACACTGCCGGTGTCGAACAGTTCGTCTCCGCGGCGCTCGATCAGGATTTGGATGCCGACTTGCGTGTGCTTGCTGCCGCCGCGGCCGAACGCAGTGGTGGAAATGCATTCTTTCTGGGCGAGCTGTGGCGTCACCTGCTCCACCACGGCGTGGTGACTCGTCACTGCGATCGCTGGGTCGTGCGGCGCGACATCGCCACGGTCGGTGCTCCAGACTCGGTCAAAGATGTCGTGGCTGGTCGGATGGCTCGCCTGTCGCGGCGGGCCCGCCGCCCGTTGGAGCTCGCGGCCGTCGCCGGCCAGCGCGTCGAGTTCCAGGTCCTCTCGCTCGCATCCCACATGAACTCCGACGACGTCAGCGCCGGCGTCGACGAGCTCGTCGACAGCGGCTTCTTGGTCAGCGTGGGCGGCCACACGCTGACGTACCAGTTCATCCACGCACTGGTGCGTGACACCGTCGAAGAGGTGATGTCACCATCGGTCCAGGCCGGATTGCACTTGCGGATCGCGGAGGCGCTCGAGCAGATCCACGCAACCGACAAGCGCTCCGTGTTCGCCGAACTCGCCCGGCACTTCGGTGCGGCTTCGGCCGTGGGGGGTAGCGAGCGCGGTGTGCACTATGGACGGTTGGCGGCCGAGCAGGCAAAGAGCGCCGGCGCGTACGATGAGGCGACCTCGCACCTCGAAGCTGTGCTGCAGATGCTGCCGGATGAGTCGGTCGAGACCACCGAAACACTCGTGCATCTTGGCGAGATCCAGATGCGCAGAGGTCACGCCTTCAAGGCCCAGGACACGTATCAGCACGCGTTCGACGCGGCCCGCCGCAACGGCTGGACCCAACAAGCCGCGCGGGCCGCGCTCGGATACGAAGAGGCTGTGCACCAGCCCGGAGCACCCGGCGGTCCTGCGGTCAGAATGGTCTCCGAGGCGATTGGTCTGATCGGCGAAGAACAGATGCCGCTGCGCGTGCGCCTTCAGGCCTCGTTGAGCCGCAGTCTGTACTTGGCCGGCGATCAAGCGAACGCGGTGACGGCCGGTGATCTGGCGCTGTCGATGGCGCGATCCATCAACGACGAGGATTGTCTCGTCTCTGCACTGCAAGCTGGGACGATCGTGACGCGCGATACGTTGCAACTGCTCGAGACCAGCACCGAACTGCGTGACGTCGCCGCTCGGATCGGCGACAGTTGGAGTGGCGCCTATGCGACCGGCAACATCGTGCGGGCACTCGTCGAACTCGGCAGAGTTGAAGAAGCGGGCGAGGTGCTGACGCAGCACAAGGTGGTCTCGGACCGCGGCCGCTTCCTGGTGTTCCAATTCATGGGTCATGTCTACGACGCTCTGCTGGCGTTGGCTGCCGGCAGATTCGAAGACGCCGAGCACGCCGCCGAGCAGGCCCACGCGGTCGGGAATTCCAGCGACACTCTGTACGACGCGGGCGTCTACGGCCTGCAGATGTTCGCGATTCGCCGCGAGCAGGGCCGACTCGCCGAGGTGCTGCCACTCATGCGCATGCTCTCATCCAGAGAGGACGACCACGGCGTCTGGCGGCCCGGGCTCACCGCTCTGTACGCGGAGCTGGGAATGATCGAGGAATCGCGTCGCGAACTCGAAGCGCTGGCTCCGGGCGGATTCGCATCAGTGCCGCGCGATTCGCTGTGGCCGGCGTGCCTCACCTTTCTCGCCGAGGCATGCATCGCCTGCGGCGCCGTCGAGCACGCCGAAACCCTGATGAACGAGCTCGACAGATACGCAGGTCGCAATCTCATGGTGGCAATGACCATCTGCTTCGGTCCAGCCGATCGTTTGCGCGGCGGCCTTGCCCAGCTGCTCGATCAGCGTCAGGAGGCCGACGTCCTCTTCCGCTCCGCAATGGCACTTGCCGACCGCAGTGGCTCGCCGGTGTGGCGCGCTCATGTCCAGCGCGACTGGGCAGTTCTTGCTGCGGCTAACGGCGAGATGGACAACGCCAGATTCTTGGCGCAGCAGGCGTCGACCACCGCGACCGTGCTCGGAATGAAGACAATGGCAGAGCAGGCTCGTGCCCTCCTGACGCGCCTGGTATCACCGTCGTCCTCGGCGTCGTCGTATGACGGATTGTCGGAACGCGAGCTCGACGTGCTGCGTCTCATCGCCGAAGGTTGTTCCAATCGTGCGATCGGCGAACGGTTGTTCATCAGCCAGCACACCGCTGCCAACCACGTGCGATCCATTCTGCAGAAGACCGGATGTGCCAATCGCGCTGAAGCAGCCGCGTACGCCGTGCACCGCCGGCTCGTGCGTCAACCAACGCAACCCTGACGCCGCGTGAGCGCGCTTGGCCGGACTACGGTCGTCGAGCAATGACCACGCTCGTGGGCAACGTCCATCCCGAGTTTCGAGCGTTCTGGCACCCGGTTGCCTGGTCGCGGGAGGTTGCCGATGGACCCGTCGCCACAACGCTGCTCGACCAGCCATTGGTCGCAGTCCGGCGGCCAACCGGTGAGATCGCGGTGTTCTTCGACGAATGCCCGCACCGCGGTGCCCCGTTGACCCTTGGACGCCACGAGGGTGACGAGTTGGTCTGCGCGTTTCACGGTTGGAGGTTCGGGCCCGACGGTGCCGCGACGTGCATCCCCGCGCTCGGACACGATGCGACGATCCCGTCCCGCGCCCGGCTCGAACGGCCGGCCGACGTGTGCGAGCGGTACGGAATTGTCTGGGT
>JANMQX010000252.1:0-2941 GCA_031370745.1 Ilumatobacteraceae bacterium | reverse complement strand
TGATCTTCCTGACCGCCTTCGAGGTGCTGGTCGGCCTGTTGCAGGCATATATCTTCACCATCCTCACCGCCGTCTTCATCAACGCCGCTCAGCATCCCGAGCACTGACAGATCTCCCACACCAACCTCACCAGGAGAAATTGAAACAACATGGAAGCAATTGCCCGCCTCATCGCTGACACCAATCCGGTGCAGACGCCAGCCGAAGCCAAGAAGGCCAGCGCCGCCATCGGCGCCGGTTTCGCGTACGGCCTCGCCGCCATCGGCCCGGGTGTCGGTATCGGGTACGTCGTCGGAAAGGCCATCGAGGCCATGGCCCGTCAGCCAGAAGCTGCCGGCATGGTCCGCACGACGATGTTTCTCGGTATCGCCTTCACCGAGGCCCTTGCCCTCATCGGATTCGTCGTCTTCATCCTTCTCGGTCTCTAAGGAGAACCCGTGCTCACCGTCACCGTCACCACGACGGCTACGGGCCACGCAGTGGTCCTCAACCTGCCACAGTCTCATGTGGCGGCCGCGGCGACCACCGAAGACGCAGGTCCGAGCCCGATCGCACCGGAAGTCAAAGAGTTGGCGTGGGGCGGCGGATCGTTCGTCGTGCTGTTCGTACTCATGCGATGGGTGCTCTTCCCGCGCTTGAAGCAAGGGATGGATGCCCGCTACGGCAAGATTCGCGGCGACCACGAGACTGCCGAGTCCACACGCGCCGCAGCCAAGGCTGAGGTTGCCGCGTACGAAGTGGAATTGGCGAAGGTCAAAGCCGAGGCTCGCCAGCGGATCGACGCTGCTCGAGTCACCCTCGAGAGCGAGCGCACCACTGCGTTGTCCGATGCCAATTCCCGAATCGCTGCCCGCCGGGCCGAGGCGATGGCCGCGCTCGACGCTGCCAGGGCGGCAGCCGCCGATCAGGTTCAGGCCGCTGTCGCCGACGTCAGCAGTCGCGTGACCGAGTTGGCCACGGGGCGGCGCCCAGATCCGGCTGCTGTGACCAGCGTGGTGGCATCACTGATGGCAGGAGGTGCAGCATGAGCCTCATCGCTTTCCTCGCTGCCGACGACATCACGCAGACTCCGTCCAAGTTCTGGCCCGAGGGATACGAGCTGCTGTTCGGCGTGCCCGCGTCGCTGATTGTCTTCTACCTGTTGTGGAGGTTCGCCGGTCCCCCGGTCCGCAAAGGCATGGCTGCCCGCACGGCCAAGATCCAAGGGGAACTCGATGCCGGTGAGGCGGATCGAGTCGCGGCCGACGCCGAGGCCGCGAAGATTCGTCAGGCAAAAGGCGACATCGGTGCGGAGCGTTCCCGGCTGTTGGCCGAGACCGACTCCCAGGCCGCCGCGCTCCTCGAAGATGGCCGGTCCCGGCTCGCACAGGAGGTTGCCGAACTCGAAGCCCGAGCGGCGGCCGATCTTGCTGCTGCTGCTGCCAGGTCTGGCGACGAGCTCCGTGCTGAGATTGCCAGACTGTCGAGCGCCGCAGTCGATCACGTCGTCACCGGATCACTTGATGAGGCCACGCAGCAAGCGCTGATCGAAAGCTTCATCGCCACGGTCGGAGCAGGCGTAGGAGTCAACACATGAGCGATTCACGAATCGAGGGCTACGCCCGCGGCCTGTTCGAGATAGCGCGGGCTGAAGGCACGATCGACGAAGTCGAGGACGAGCTGTTCCGCTTCGCCCGGCTCTACGAGAGCAACGAAGAAATGCGCAACGCACTCAGCGACGAGCAGATCCCGGCCAGCAAGCGTCAAGCAATCGTCGAGGATCTGCTCGGTGGCAAGGTCACGCCAACGACCACGCAGCTGATATCCATGGTCGTGGGGGCTGGTCGCGCCCGTGACCTGCCGGCGATCGTCGACAAGCTTGTCGCCCGGGCCTCGGCAGCCAAGAACCTCGAGGTTGCAGAAGTACGCACCGCGGTCTCGCTGACGCCAGATCAGGAGACGCGGCTGGCTGCTGCGCTGGCCAATTCAACCGGCAAGGAAGTGAATCTGAAGGTGGTCGTCGATCCGTCCGTGCTGGGCGGCATCGTGGCCACCGTCGGCGACGTCGTCATCGACGGCAGCGTCCGTACCCGAATCGAGCAGTTGAAGTCCCGCCTGTAGGCAGGGACACCACACGGAGACATGAGACAACCATGGCAGAACTCATACTGAGCGTCGACGAGATCGCCGCCGCTCTCAAAAAGAACCTGGAGGGTTTCCAACCCTCGCTCGAGGCGCGGACCGTCGGGCGCGTCACCGAGGTCGGCGACGGCATCGCCCGCGTCAGCGGACTCCCTGATTGTGGCGTCAACGAACTGCTCGAGTTCGAAGACGGCAGCGTCGGGCTGGCGCTGAACCTCGACGAGGAGTCGATCGGCGCCGTGATCCTCGGCGACGCGGATGGCGTCGAGGAGGGCCAGACCGTGAAAGCAACGGGGCGAATCCTCAGCGTGCCCGTCGGCGACGCCATGCTTGGCCGAGTCATCAATGCACTCGGCGAACCGATCGACGGTCGTGGTGAAATCGTTGGTGGTATCAACCGTCGTGTCGAGATCCAGGCGCCGGGCATCATGGGCCGCAAGCCCGTGCACGAGCCGTTGCAGACCGGCATCAAGTCGATCGACGCGATGACACCCATCGGTCGCGGCCAGCGCCAGCTCATCATCGGCGACCGCAAGACCGGCAAGACCACGGTCGCGATCGACGCGATCATCAATCAGCGTGGTCTTGGCGTGAAGTGCATCTATGTAGCCATCGGTCAGAAGGGCTCCACCGTCGCCCAGACCGTCGAGACTCTGCGCCAGTTCGGCGCATTGGATTACACCGTTGTCGTCGCGGCGCCCGCCAGCGACCCAGCTCCCTTCAAGTACCTCGCGCCGTACGCCGGCTGCGCCATCGGCCAGCACTGGATGGAAAACGGCGAGCATGCGCTGATCGTGTACGACGACCTATCGAAGCAGGC
>JANMQX010000235.1:0-1610 GCA_031370745.1 Ilumatobacteraceae bacterium | reverse complement strand
GAGGAGACGGATGCGCCCACCGGCGACCTCCAGGGCCGCATCCTGGCCCTGGCGCTCGCGTTCGCCCGCCGGATCGGCGCTCCGCCCATGTCGGTGCTGCTGCCGGAACTGCTTGCGTTTGCCGGCCGCGACGCCGACATGCTCGCCGTGTACGAGGAGATCCTCCGTGTCCGCGGCAAGCCGCTCACCGAGGCCGTGGCCGCGGCGGTCGACGAGGGCGTGCTTCCCGCCCGGACCGATGTCGAGCTGATGGCGAGCCTCATCCTCGGACCGATTGCCTTCCAGCAGCTGATCGTGCGCAACCCTGTCGACCCGGTGTTCATCGGTCAGGTCGTCTCCATTGCCATGGAATCGGCGCTGCAGGAGATCATTCAGCAGCCTCGACCGAAGTCTCGAACTTCCCCCCCGACACGACGGCAATAGAATCACGCTCATACGTCCGCCGCCTCCGTCGAATGAGTGGTGCTGGGCTACCTCGTATCGGTATCCTCGGAGGCAGTGGGCGGCGGGATGCGATCTCGATACTATGTATACATAGTATCGAGGTGACTGGCGTCGTTGAAGCGCCGGACGATCTGCTGTCCTTCCGCGGTGACGACGATCTCGCTGATCGACGCGTTGTCCGCACCGAGGAACGCGAACGGCTGCGACCCGGCCGCGTGGTGCAGCAGCTGCCCGATCACTCCACCATGGGCGACGACGACCACGCGACCGTCCGGATGGGCGGCAACGATGCGCAGGAACGCGGACTGCGTCCTGGCTTGGAACACGTCGCGGGGCTCGCCACCCGGTATCGCATCCCACCGCTGCTCGGCCCGCATCTGCAGTGCCGCGGGGTGGCCGGCGGCGACCTGGAACCGGAAGAGCCCGCCTTCCCATTCGCCGAGGTGCACTTCGCGCAGATCGGGCTCGATCAGCGGTTCGATGCCGAGCGCGGCGGCGAGCGGCGCAGCAGTCTCGTGGGTACGGCGAAGGCTCGTGACGTAGATCGCGTCGACACGCTCGTCCGACAGTCGCTCACCGACACGTTCGGCTTGGACCCGCCCATTCGGGTGCAATGCGGGGTCGCCGTGGCCGTCGACTAGCGGGAACGGTCGATCGGGATGCGCAGCCTCAGATTCGCCGTGGCGCACGAGCAGCACGACGGTTGCGCCGGGAGGCGGGGTGTAGCGCTCCTGTCGAACGCCCTCCAGTGAGGTGGCGTCGAGTCGTGACTCGGGAGATGTGTCGGGGGTAGTGCCCATGCGAACGACCCTATCCGGCCACTTCGCGTCAGCCCCCAACTGGTCTGGCGCGCTTCGAGCGCGCTACAGGCCCCGTCCGTCGGGCGGGGCCTGCATCGTCAAGGTTGATCCACGGTTCGGTAGTCGTCGGGATCTCGTCGTGGGCGTCTGGGTTGGAGTCCCTTGTTCTGATCATCCTGATGATCGGGACTCATAGGACCTGCGGCACCTGCGTGACGTGATTCGGACGGCTGGCCTCACCCGCTGGAGAAACCAGGCGGATCGCCTTCGGCGCTCGGTGTTGCCATACTCCTCTGCTCCCTCCTGCTGCAGGAACCGCAGCGATGGTCTTCAGATTCAGCGTGGAACATCTCCGATCATCTGCCT
>JANMQX010000207.1:0-8276 GCA_031370745.1 Ilumatobacteraceae bacterium | reverse complement strand
CCGGCGCGTTGTGCGGTAGCCCGGGACAGCACCACGGCACTGCTACCCGACCCTTGCAACTCACCCCAGAGACGAAAAGGGACCACCTGATCAGTGGCACCGCCGGCCGTGACAGCGATGATGGCGACCGAACCGTCACCGTCGAAGCAACCGGAAACATTCTCAGGGGTTCCCAGCAGCGGCGAGCCGTCCTGGCGGACGAAGTATGGCAGAACGAACTTGACTGATCTCGCTCGCTCGACAACGCCGGTAGCTAGCAGACTCTCGATCACCTGGTCGCCGCTCGGCTCCCCGGCCTGGCTGCTCGTCTCCCCGGTCGGGCTACTGCACCCTGTCCCGTTCGCAGATGCCTCACAACTCGGAATGACCGCTAGGTCGGGCGCATCGATTTCGCCGAGGAGTGTGCGGTAGGCACTGTCGACGCGACGCGCAGCTGTTGCCGAAGCCAGCACGAACCCACCGACCCCACCGATAAGCAGGCAAACCGCCAACGCCGGCCCCCATGCCCTCCGCCAACGAACTCGCAGCAGCAACCACAGTACGGCCATCCGTCGATCATGTCAGTAATCGGTAACGGCCGCAGCGGTGCAGACCAGTCACGCATGAGATGTGCTACCACCCCACCATTAGCGAAGTGTTTGGCAGCACCGAACACACGGCGCTGTTGCGTGGTTCGGTTGGTTTCGCGTATAGGCCCGATCTGATGTCGATCTGGTCAGATCATTGAGGTGAGTTCGTCGAATGCGGCAGCCCAACGGAGATGGCCTCGGTCCCCCGCTTCATAGCGATCGTCTTGAAGATGAGACGCTAGGGAGACCGACGGCGATGGCAGTTTTCGCGTCGGACAACCTCTCGTCGTGTGCCTACACCACAGAGGAGATCCTCCGGGTTCTCGTACCGTTCGTCGGCCTGGCGGCGTTTACGCTCGTCACCCCGGTGACCATCGCGTTGCGCGTGGTGCTCGGATTCTGATCCTCTCTTGGCGGCGTGCGACTCGGCACGATCATGTCGGTCAGAGGTGTGGCCGGGGAGCACCATGGCATGCGAGCGGTTCTGAACCCGAGTACGCAATCATCTCGACTCCGGCAGCGCCTGCGAATCCGCACCACTAGCAGTGCTCCAATAGGGCCGCATTGTCTGAACCGACCCACGGTCGAACGAGGAGTGCGCGGCCCAGTACTGAAAGGACCAACGCGATCCGTTCACGGAAGTCGTGCTACGAACCGTGGTGGTGTGGCGAGTTGGCGTGGAGGTGGTCGGGGTTCGTGCGGTTGAGCCCGCGGCAGTTGGCGCATCGGCCCATGATGGCTGCGTGGCGTGGTTCGATGTCGAACTCGTAATCACGGCGAACGGTCGCGGAGAGTTGGGTGAACAGTTCTTCGGGGATGTTGATGATGGTGCCGCATTGGTTGCAGACGAGATGGACGTGGCTGCTTGCTTTGAGTTGGTAGAACGCGCCACCAGTTCCGGCGTGCACGTGTTCGATGATGTTGAGTTCGTCGAGCCGGCGTAGGACGCGGTAGATGGTCGACGGTGCGATACCGGGTATGCGCCGGTTGGCTTCTGCGAGGATGTCGTCGGCGGTCGGGTGGCCATCTCCATCGAGCACGATGGCTATGACGATTCGCATCGGCACAGTCAGGCGGCCGCCTGCTTGTCGAATCGTGTCGTAGATCGATTCCTGTTGGGTGTCGGTGATCTGGGCGCTGACCACGTGTCCAACAGTATCAGCGACCGTTTGCTGTTGCTGTGTGCCGATTGGCTAGGAGGTTGGTAGCGGCTGGCGCGATCGAGTCGCGAGAACGGTTGGCGACGGCTCGGTGGGCGGCGGTTGAGTGGGGTGGCGGTTCAGTCGTTTGGCGCCAGTGAAGGCGTAGGCCAAGGCGAAGAGGATGAAGTTGACGAGGACGATGGTTGCGCCGGATGAGATGTCGAGGTGGTAGCTGAGGTACATGCCGACGAGGCCGGAGAAGGCGCCGAGCGCGGTGGAGATGATCAGCATTCGTTTGAAAGAGTTGGTGAGGAGGCGAGCGACGGTTGGTGGGATCACGAGAGCGGCGGCGATCAGCGTGACGCCGAGAACCTTCATGCTGGCGAGGATTGCGAAGGTCAGCAACAGCATCAGCAGTGCGTCGATGCGCGCCGTGTTCACTCCGGAGACGTCGGCGACCTCGGGGTCAAAGGTCGTGTACAGCAGCGGCCGGTAGAACGAGACGATGATTGCCGCGCTCGCTACGGCGATGGCGATGATGACCCACATGTCGGTGAGTGAGACTCCGAGGACGCTGCCGAAGACGGTGGCCTCGATGCTCTGTTTGACGCGTGAGTACAGACCGAGCAGTGCGATCCCGAATGCGAAGCTGGCGGTGGTGATCACACCGATAGCCGCGTCGGCGGCGATCACTCTGCGGCGTGTGACCCGGCTGACCGCAAGCCCGGAGCCGAGACCCCAGATGCCGGCGCCGACGAAGAAGTTGAGCCCGACCGCGGCGCAGATCGCCGCGCCGCCGAAGATGGCGTGGGACAAGCCGTGCCCGATGTAGCTCATTCCTCGAAGAGTGACGAATACCCCGAGTAGGCCGCACAATGCTCCGGCGATGGTGCACACGACGATGGCGTGGCGCAAGAAGCCGTATTGAAACGGTTCAGTGAGGGTCGTCCACATCAGGAGGTGTGCCTGATTGTGGGGACATGTCGCCCCTCGATGACGAGTGGCATTCCGGCATGCTCGAGCACTTCCATCGGCGCGCCGTAGGTTCGTTCGAGGATGTCGGGGGTGAGGACCTCGGTCGGTGTGCCGACGCCCATGACCCTGGTGTTGAGGCAAATCAGCTGTGGCAGGTGGGCGGCGAGGCCGTTGAGGTCGTGAGTGGTGACCACGATCGAGATCCCGCTGTCATGGAGTTCAGCGAGGAGGTGCAACATCTCGTGGCGGGTGCGGACGTCGACGCCGGATGTTGGTTCGTCCATCAACAGCAACTCAGGCGAGCTGAAGAGCGCCCGGGCGATGAACACGCGCTGTTGCTGACCCCCCGAGAGTTGGCGGATATGGCGGTGGGCGAGATCGCCGATGCCCAACCTATCGAGAACCTCGGCGACGCCGGCCTCCTCGACTGTGTTGGTCCACGGCCACCTGCGCCCGTTGCGTGCCGACATCAGAACGGTTTCGGCGACGGTCACCGGGAAGTTCCAGTTGATCGTCTCGACTTGCGGCACGTACCCGATGCGCAGGCCGGGCCGTCGCAGCACCGAGCCGATTTGAGGATGTACGAGACCGAGCACAAGGCGCAGCACGGTGGTCTTTCCGGAGCCGGAGGGGCCGACGATCCCGGTGAACGTCCCCGGCCGGATGGTCAACGACACGTCGTCGAGCACTGGGCGTCCCTGGGGGTAGCGGCAGGTGACTTGGTCGAGCCTGACCAGCGGCGCGATCGAATCAACTCGGGCAGTCGGGATAGGGCGATGCGTGTTCATTGCGGGTAGTCCGCAGAGTCGGTGACCACGTCGCTGGCATCGAACGCCTTCAACTTCGAGGCATCACCGCCGAGATTTTCGACCATCGTCGCGAAGTCGAACTTCATCAAGCCGAGATACGAATGGTCGGCGCTGCCGGGCGCATCGGGCAGATCGTCGTCGCGAAGCTTGTCGACATACTTCACCCCGGACTCGGTGGCCAGTTGCCGCAACACAGGGCTGGGAAACACTTCTGAGCCGAAGATCGCCGGAACTTCTTCTGTCTTGATCTGCTTGACCAGATCGGTCACTTCCTTCGGCGTCGGGTCCTCGAAGCTCGACACCTGGACCGCGCCGATGATCTTCCACCCGTAGTGGGCCGAGAAATAGGCGTACGCGTCGTGATAGGTCAGCAACTCACGATTCTGGGCTGGCATCCCGGCGGTGGCGTCGATCATCAACTGGTCGAGGTGATCGATCTTTGCCGAATACTTGGTGTAGTTGTCCATGTAGAGCGCGGCATTCGCAGGGTCGGCTTTCGACATGGCCGACGCCGCGATCGCCGCGTAGCACTTGGCCATCGGCGGGTTGGTCCACAGATGAGGATTCGGTTTGCCGCCGTCCTTGGGGAACGAGAAGTCATAGATGTACTCACCCGGACTGATCGTCAAGGTGCCCAACTCGACGACCTCGCCACCCTTGGGGATGTTCTTGTTTGCGATCTCCTTCGTCGGGTCCTCCAACTTGAGACCGTTGACGAACACCACATCGGCCTTCGACACCAGCGCTGCGACACTCGGCTTGGGCTCATAGGTGTGCGAGTCCTCACCTTCAGGGATGATCCCATGAACATCGGCCCTATCGCCGGCGATGTTGGCGACAATCGACGTGATCGGCGCGACAGTAGTGACGACCTGCAACTTGCCGCCGCCAAGCGGTCCCGAAGCGGTCGCACCAGCAGATGTGGCCGACGATGGACACGAGAACTTGGCCACCAGCGCCTTTGCTGCCGCACTGTCATCGGTGCCCTTCGACCAACCCCCGCACGCACCTACCAGACCACACATCGACGTGAATCCGGCGAGTACTGACACTGGGCGGCTGCGTCGCATACGTTCCTTCCGTAGCTGGATGTTAAGCGGAGGAACCTGCTATTGCAAGGTACCCGCATTAGTTGCACATCTCTACTTCGTAGCGAACCCACGAGCGGATTCCGATATTGCGAAGAAATCTCCAACCCGTCGCTCCCGGACCCAGGACGTCTGTCGGGTACCTGAGCCGTTAGCGTGCCGCCATGCCAGCGGAACGACGACGACGACCGATGCCCGCATACGTGATCGGCGTGTTCAGCGCGGCGGTCGTGCTGCTGGTATCGCTCCTGGGCAAGCACATCGACGGGGCGGCGACCATGTTCACCGGCGGCTACTTCCACGTGGGGGTTGCACTCGGATGGATCGTCTGTGCCGCATTGCTCGCATTGGTCGTCACTCGTTACCTCCACATCGTGGCCAACGTCGACGAGGGGCCAGGGCTGACCGTCGGGTACGACGCGATGCCGATCCTGCTCCTCTTGGCGTGGGTGGTTGCGATCGCCGCGTTGGTGACGCGCCACTGGCTGTTGGCTGCGGTCGGCGGAGCTTTGAGCGTGTACCACCTCGCCGTGGTGGTGCCGCGCCTGATCGCCGACCGCAAGCCGCGGTGGGTGAGACATGCTCCGACGCTCGACATCGTCGTGGCCAATGTCTTCATCGACAACAAGACGCCCGACGACGCGGCCCGCCAGCTCGTGGCCGCCTCAGTCGACGTCGTCATCGTGGTCGAGTCGACGGCCGCGTTCATCGCGATCTTCGACGATGTCGGAGGCCGCGACACCTATCCGAACCGGGTGAGCGATCCCGACGACGACAGCGACTACGCAGTGACGTTGGCTACCAAGCACGAGCTTGGTCCGCGATCGAGGATGGCTTCGGTCGGCCCGCTGAAACTGGCGATCGCCGACATCGACGTCAACGGTGTCAGCACGCTGGTGGTGGCCCTGAATCCCATGGCCACCGTCGACCCAGGCGGACACGAGACCTGGAAAGAACAGATCGAGGTCCTCAAAGAGCTCGTCCCGACGCTCACCGGTCCGCTGATCATTGCCGGGGATCTCAATACCACCCGCTACCGTCCCGAGTTCGAAGAACTGCTCGAGCTCGAGTTGAGCGACGCGATCGACTCACTCGGCAAGGGACTGAACCCGTCGTTCAAGCTGGGCGCTGAGGGAGTGCTCGGCAAGGTTGGCGCAGTTGCTCGCCTCGATCACGCTCTGGTCAACGGTCTCGTGTTCCCGATGGCGGTCGAGAACCTCGAGCCGTGTGGCAGTGATCACCTCCCGTTCAAGTTGAAGGTCGCCATTCGGCTCAACCAAGGCTCGGAGCACGTTGCGTCGTGAGGTGATGGTTGGAAGTCACCCCAGATCGGCGCCGACTTTCGCAAGCGACTCCCGATCGAGGCGTCGCGCCCGTTTCACTTCGTACATTGCCTGATCCGCTGCGGTGATCAGCGCCTCGGCGTTGTACCCGATGATTCGTGT
Source organism: Ilumatobacteraceae bacterium (assembly GCA_031370745.1). GTDB lineage: Bacteria > Actinomycetota > Acidimicrobiia > Acidimicrobiales > Ilumatobacteraceae > JAENVT01. The sequence continues at coordinate 2,248 of JANMQX010000207.1, read as the reverse complement.
ATCCGCGCTGCCGATGCTTGCAGGACACGTCACGACCAGGTCGGGCGTCACGTAGATCGGAGCGGACAGAGCAAGATCGATGCGATCGACGAGGTTTTGCGAGTTCGCGTCGTGCGGGTCGAAGACGATCACGAACTCGTCGCCGCCAAAGCGGGCAACGCTATCGGTGCTGCGAAGCGTGGCACCCAGGCGCCGCGCCGTCTCGCACAGCACGAGGTCGCCAATATCGTGCCCGTGGGTGTCGTTGACGTTCTTGAAGTCGTCGAGGTCGGCAAACGCGACCGCCAACGGCAGCCCGTTACGTTTGGTGCGCGCCAAGCCGGCGTCGAGCAGGTCCCTGAACAGCCGGCGGTTGGCCAGCCCTGTCAGTGGGTCGTGCAACGCCAGCGCAGCCATGCTGTCTTGCAATTGGCGGAGCTCGGTGACATCCCGGCTGACACCTTGCAAGCCTCCGCTGATCGCAATCGCTCGCGTCTCACCGACGACGAGCGAGCCGTTGGCGTGACGGAAGTGGAAGTCGAACTGCGCAAGTATCTTCTCACCGTGAACGGCCCGTTCAATCGCCGCCCTCCCCTTGTCGTCGAGGATCTCGAGCATTCGGGTGAAGTCCTCGAGGAAGTACGAGGGCGGGTAGCCGAGGATTCTCTCGACCGAGGGGCTGATGTAGTCGAAGTGCGCAGACGGCTCGAAGACGAAACGCCACACGACATCTGCGGACTTGTCGGAGAGATCACGGAACCGCGCTTCGCTTTCGGCCAGCTTGATCTCGGCTTCGCGACGCCCGGTCACATCGCGGCCCACGGAGAGCACCTCGGCGCCACCGGCGCCAGTCAAGTAGCGATCTGCCCATTCCAGCCACTGATCGGGGGCGTTCTGAACAGAGCGTGCCACAGTGTCGAAAACGACAGGGTTGTCGGGTCCGAGCAGGGCGAGCTGCGAATGCAGCCCCTCCAATTCGTCCTCTGACAGGAACTGATCGAGTGGACGGCCGAGCGCGTCGGCCGGCTCGATGCCGTACTGCGTCGCCCATGACGCGTTGCAGTAGGTGATCGCGAGGTCCGACATGCGGTATCGATTGACCCGTTCCGGCAGTGCATCGAGCATCACGGCGGCGTGTTCGAGAGCCAGTTGGTGCTTACTCAACGACTGGGCCAGCTTTCTGGCATCGGAGATGAAGCCGTGCAGTGTGACTCCCATGCCGACGGCACAGACGATGAATACAACAGCAGCGATCAACTGATCGTCGGCCTGAACGGGTCCACCGCGGGTCGCCAGCCACAGGCCTACTCCCGCCACAAGCGCGGCCGCGACGACCGCGGTTCGGTTCTCGTAGAGCGCCAACCACATCAGCGGTATGACCGCCATCCAGGTAAACGGCGAACCGAAACCGTGGCCATTCGCCCAGGTCAGCAGGAGGGTGGCGACGAGAAAGAGGAACGGTGCCACCATCTGGGCAACGCGTGCTGCGCGACGCCAGGGAATGATCAGCGCACCGATTATCGCGCAGCCGCTGAAGAGCGATCCGATCACAGCGACGCCTGGGCGCGTCCACGAAGTCGTCGGCACGGCAACGGCAAGGCTGACGCTCGCTGTGATGGCGAACGGCATCATCCGCCGCAGGTGACCCTCGCCGACGAGAGGCCCGTAGGCGGCATTGACGATGTGCATAGTGCGCGGCGCGGTGAGATCGACGGATCTATCTCCGTTCATCGACCGACCTCCTCACGTGCGCTCCTCTGGGTGACATCGAGACGCGTCGCGCCTTCGACAGTTCCTTACCAACAGAACTATCGGCACGACTGGCCCCCTTGACGAGAGCTAAAAGTCATTTGTTCACAACTTGCTGAGGGTTTGGTGGCAAACGGGCCAAATCGTGGCCTCTGCCGATATTTGGTGGCTCTACTCTGCTCGGCGCGGACCTGACCCAAGCGCGATCGCTGCCGCCGCCAAGCAGGCGGCTCGTCGTCGCTCAACCCCGGTCCACTGTCGGCGATACCGATGACCGCCTCGGTGGTGGTCGCCATCACGCTGACCGTCGCCGTGGTACTTGCATGACGTCGAGCACGATCATGTCGGGGCGGCGGGCAACCGCTGTCGACATCGCACGCTGTGCCGTGGTCGCAGTATCGATCTCGAAGCCCTCGTCGCGCAACACGCCCGCCACGGTCTCGAGGATCGACGGCTCGTCGTCCACGACCAAAATTCTCGGCGTCCTCGCCACCGTGGCAATCATGGTGCCTCCGCCTCG
>JANMQX010000204.1:0-8014 GCA_031370745.1 Ilumatobacteraceae bacterium | reverse complement strand
GTTCGCAGACGCTGTTCAACAACGGCCGTGCAGTCGTTGCTGCTGCCGGTCAGATCGCCGAACAGCTCAAGGCACTCGCTGCCGAGCATCTCGAAGCCTCGCCTGCCGACATCGTGTTGGCCGACGGACACGCCCACGTCGCAGGCACGCCGAGCTCGACCGTTTCGATCGCCGAGCTCGCCGGGATTGCTGCGGGCGGTGAGCTGTTGATCGCCCATGGGTCGGGCACTCCTCCATCGGCACCCCCACTCGTCGGTTCGAGTTGCGTCGGCGACGTCGGCATGGCCTCGTTCGTCGCCCCGCAGTTCTCGTGCCACGCCGTGCGCATACGCCTTGATCGCGACACCGGCGTGGTGCGAGTTCTCGAGGTCGGCGCGGCGCACGATTCTGGCACGATCATCAACGAGACCGGCGCGCTGGGGCAGATCCAAGGCGGCGTGATGATGGGGATCGGTCAGGCCTTGACCGAAGGCACGCTCTACGACGACAAGTCGCGTCAGCGCAACGCCGCCTTGTTGGAGTACAAGCTGCAGACCTGTGCCGACGCGCCGCTCATTCACACCCATTTCGTGCAGATCAACACCCCCGACGCCGGTCCACGCGGCGCCAAAGGTCTGGCGGAGGCACCGAATGTTGCCACCGCCGCGGCGATCTCCAACGCATTGGCGCAGTTGCTGGGCAGACCGGTTCGCCGCTTGCCGATGACGGCCGAACGGGTCTGGGAGACGATCGAGGGGACTGATGAATCATGAACTTCACGACTGCCTCCACGCTGGACGAGGCACTCGCCGCTGTCGCTTCAGGTGCTCGGCCAATCGCCGGCGGCAGCGACCTCGTCGTGGGTGCTCGACATGGCAAGACACCGATGCCAGATTCCCTGGTGGCCATCGACCGCATCGGTTCGCTCGGCTACATCGAGGCAACGGTCGACGGTGTGCGCATCGGCGCCCTCGTGACCCACGCCCGGCTCGAGATCGATGACGAGATCGTCGATCACTACACCGGTCTTGCCGACGCCAGCGCGCTGGTGGGATCGCCGGCGACGCGCAACGTCGGCACGATCGGCGGCAACGTCATGAACGCCTCACCGGCGATGGACACCGGAGCACCTCTGCTGGTGCTGGGTGCTGAGGTCGAACTGCAGTCGACGACAGGCTCGCGTCGCATCGCGGTGGGCGATCTGTGGACGGGGCCCGGGCGCACCTCGGCAGCGCACGGCGAACTCTGTGTTGCAGTTCATTTGCCGACGCGGCCTCCGATGTCGGGCAGTGCCTATGTGCGATTGGAGTATCGAAGAGCAATGGAGATCGCCGTCGTCGGCGCCGCGGCCTCGGTGCGCCTCGACGAGGCCGGTGCTCTCGCGGCATTGTCGGTGGCCCTCACGGCCGTCGCGCCGACGATCATCGCCGTCCACGGAACCGATGCCTTGCTCGGTCGGCAGGTCGACGATGCGTTGCTCGCCGAGATCGCCGACCTCGCAAGCGAACAGGCATCTCCCATCAGCGACGTGCGCGCCAGCGACCGATACCGGCGGCATTGCATCGGGGTGATGGCACGTCGTGCCGTCGACGCCGCGGCGCGGCGAGCCAGAGGCGAGTCCATCAGCGTTCCCGTCAACCGCAGTCTCGGCATCGGAGCATCATCGTGAGCGTCTCGATCAATCTCATCGTCAACGGCACCGACTACCCGGTGACCGTCGATCCTGCACGCAATCTGGTCAGCGTGCTCCGTACCGAAATCGGTCTGACCGGCACGAAGGAAGGTTGCGACGACTGCGAGTGCGGTGCGTGCATGGTGCTGATCGATGGTCAACCGGTGAACTCGTGTTCCTACCTCGCGGCCCAAGCTGCTGACCGACCGATCACGACCGTCGAAGGCGTGATGGTCGGTGACGAACTTCATCCACTGCAACAGGCTCTGCTCGACGAGGGTGGCGTGCAATGTGGTTTCTGTACGCCGGGCATGATCATGTCGGCCACCGCGCTCCTCAGCCACAACACATCACCGACGGAGGAAGAAGTGCGCATCGGTCTGTCGGGCAACCTGTGCCGTTGCACGGGCTACGTCAAGATCCTCGCCGCGGTCCAACGCGCCGCCGAAACCGCGTCGCGTCTGGTGCCTACGTCGCAGCCGTGAGGTAGATCAGCATCGAGGTCTCCGGGAAGAGGACGGGTGCGCTGAAGCCGATGGCCGAGAGCTGCCGCCCGGTCATCTGCAGACCGCTTGTCAGCCACGCCGGTTGTCGACGGGCACGCCCCCATCGTTCACGGCCCACGGGAAGGTCGATGACCTGGTACGTCCGCGCCTGATCGAGCCCCGGGAGGCGGATCGGCGCCGTGTGGAGCGAGGGCCCCGACGTCGTTCGCGTGCACGCGAACACCGCTGCGGATCGGTCTGCTTCAACAACGCCGTGCACCATCACCGTGGGATCGGGATGATCGACCCGCACGACGTCGCCGTGATGCAGCAATGGGCGCAGTCGCTTGTGCAGGGCGATGATCTCGGCGACATCGGCTCGGTCCGAATCCGACGCCTGCAAGAGATTCCATTCGATGCCGAGCGATCCGAACATCGCCGCAATCGCCCGGAAGCCAAGGCCGTGCGATCGCCCTGTCGTATGGGCAACCGGCGAACCGATGTGGCTGCCCATCAGCTCCGGGGGGAACAGCAACGAGAAGCCGCGCTGTATCTCCTGGCGGTCAAGGGCGTCGATCGAGTCGCTGGTCCAGGCTCGGTCAGTTCGTTCGAGGATTCCGAAATCGACACGTCCGCCGCCCGATGCGCACGTTTCAAATTCCACACCCGGATGCATCGAACGCAAACGATCGATCAGTGCGTAGACGCCGAGCGTCTGACGATGCACGCCCGCTCTGCCCGCCGAAGTCGCCGCGACGAGGTCACGGTTCATGTCCCATTTGACATAGGCGATGTCGTGATCGCGAAGCAGTGCATCGAGGTGATCGAACAGGTAGTCGCAGACCTCCTGTCGGCCGAGGTCGAGCACCAGTTGGTTGCGGCCGAACACAACGGGATAGCGATCGTCGACCAGCGTCCAATCCGGGTGAGCGCGGTACAGGTCGCTGTCGGGATTGACCATTTCTGGTTCGACCCAGAGCCCGAACTCCATGCCGAGACTTCGTACGTGATCGATCAGCGGTGTCAGCCCCGACGTCCACACTGCGGTGTCGACCCACCAGTCGCCGAGTCCGGCTTGATCGTTGCGGCGGCCATGGAACCAGCCGTCGTCGACCACGAACCGTTCGACGCCGCACGATGCGGCGATGTCGGCAAGCCCACGCAAGTTGTCGTCGTCGTGATCGAAGTACACCGCCTCCCAGATGTTGAGCAACACCGGACGGGGCTTTGCCGGATGCTGGCGGCGTGACCGCAGGAAGGCGTGAAAGCTGTTCGACACAGCGTTGAGCCCTTCGCCCGAGTATGCGACGTAGATCACAGGAGCGTCGTAGCGCTCCCCCGGGAGCAGTGAGATCTCTCCGGAGGCCAGCAGTTCGCCGGCCTGGATCGATCTTCGTCCGTCGGTGACCGAATCGCAGACGATCTCGAAGTTGCCGCTCCAGCCGATGTGGCAACCCCACACCTCGCCGCTGTGCTCGGTGAATGCAGGTGTGCCCGCGAAGACCGCGCCGAGCCGCTCGTGAGATGTCTTGCCGCGCCGGTTGTCGATCGTCAGGCAGTTCCCGATCCATGGTGTGCGGGTCTGGCCGAACTCGTTCGTCCAACGGCCGCCGACAGTCAGCAGTTCCTGAGCCTGCGCTGGCAGTGGCAGGCTGAGCCGGAAGGCATCGAGTGCGTATGGCGTGTCGCCGTCGTTCGAAATCGACGTGCGGAAGCTCGCCACACCGCTGGCATGCAGATTCACGTTGATGCTCAACGACAGCTGAGCCGCCTCGTCGACAAGCGCGAACTCTGCCTGATCTTGTTCGACGTCGAACGACGTCATTGCGAACTGGGGGGCGAAGTCGCGGCCATCTGGGCGGTGCCCCTCGATGCCGGGAGTGCCGAACCATCCGACACTTGATTCGGCGATCAGGCCGAGCGGAGGATCGACGTCGAGGCCACCACCCGGCACCGGGCGCTGCACAGCGGCCAGGACATGTGAGTCGACGTCGCCCAGCGGCGCGCCCCAATGCACCAGGCAGGGCATTCCCCCGCCGCTGGTCATCAGCAGACTGGCGTTGCCGTCGGTCAGATGAACCAGCCGAGGTGGCTCCTTGGTTGCCTCAACCATGGACTTCCTCCATCGCGTTTGGACCGGTCGGATCTAGCCCCGCCGGATGCGGACGCAGCATCTTGTCGTTCATGAAACCGAGCAGAATCGGAATGCCGAGTATCCCTACCAACCAGCACACCCACATCGAATGAAACATCCACCATCGCGGCCAGTCGTCCAGAGGATGACCGATCTGGGCGCGGTATGCCGCATGGGCGAACTGAAGGTACAAGCACGCGGTCAAGGCGGTCAAGAACGCGGCCGCCCACCATCGCATCCAGAAGAACAACATCGCCGCACTTGCTGCTGCGGCAACCGGCGGGATCAACCACACCAGGCTCCAACCGTGCACCCCGTGCTTCGGATCCTGCAACCAGTCGTGGTGTGCGCATGCCACCGCGCCGGCGATGACGCCGGCAGCCGCGTAGGCGTACGGCCACAGCTGCAGTGGACTGGTGTACGCCGGCCGGAACTTGACCTCGACCAACGCGGAAATACCCAACGACAATGCGAGGCCCACAGCCCAGAGTGCCCATCGATCGTTGTGGTTGTTCGAGCGAGCAGCAACCATCACACACACGGTCCACACAACCGCCGCTGCGGCCCGGCGCCCGGCAAGTGCGATGCCGGCAACGGCGAGGAGCACCGGACGCAGGACGGTGAGAGCGACCTGCGCTGATCTGCTGAGTCGGCGTCGCAGAATCTTCGACGTGGTGATGACCCCGCGGATCGCGGTGCTCGTGAGGGTCCTGGTTCCGAGCAGTGAACTGAGCCTCCGATCGGACCGAGCCCAGGCTATGAACTCGTCGGAACGGATCGCCGCGTCGAAGTTCGGTTGCTTGCCACACCGCTCGTTCAGCAGCTCGAGCTGACGCGCTTCGAGCAGCCAGTGTTTGATGTCGTCGATGGTACGATCCGAATCGTCGAAGCCGTGCGCCGCCAGATAGCCGTTGTCTCTCATGGCCTGCACCGCCTCGCGATCGAGTACGACATCGATTAGCGCTCTGACGCTGTCGAGGCGGCCCCACCACCAGTCGTTGGTCCTCCAATCGCGATGAAAGAAAGCGCCCAGGTGATGCAGCTGCAGACCGGCGACCTTCGGCTGACCTTTCTTGGCAGAGGCGATGAACGCCTCGGATGCCGGCGTCGAGACGTCGCCTGCCACCCGAACGAATTCGATGGGTTGGTCACTGGCGACCGATTCGGCCGCAAGTGGCAACAACGCCTGATCGAGCGCCTGCGGGCTCGCAGTACCCGACTTGAGCTTGCGCAGCACCTCAGCAGCCGGCAGGTGAAGATCCTTCGGTGCCTCCGGCATTCCATCGATGAGCTCGCGTACCAGTAACGCGAGATGCGCGCCGAGAGTGTGGCCGTTGTTGACGGGCGTCGCACCCGACAGATCCCACGACGCCAGCGCATTCCACGTCTGGTCATCTAGTTCATCTGCAACGAAAATGTCGTCGAGCTCGCCCCGCGATCGCGACAGGCGGGTGGTTGGTGCAGAACCACTTCCGTGTCCGAGGAATCGGGCCAGCTGATAACTGGTGATGACATCGCACAGCAGCGACAGCTCATAGACCTTCGGCTGAACCTCGTGGAAGTCGATGTCGGGGGCACTTGCGCCGATCGAGCTGATGATCCTCTGCAACGCGAGGACGATCCTGCGGGTGGCTACGGCGACGAGCACATCAGGATCGTCGACGACTTGACGGATGTCGGCCGCAAGCTCGGCCTTCGACGGATCTTGCGGATCATCGACCAAGGGCACGAGACGGGCGACGTTCGGCGCGTGCCAGGTCAATTCGCTCGGTGGATCGATGGCCGCCCGCAACAACATCGCCGCATTGATGCTTCTTGCCAGCGCTGCACGCTCACGATCGTCGACGCGGTAGCTCGGATCGGCGAAGGATTTGAGCAATGCCTCACCTTCGTCGCGGCGACGTTCAACGGCGTCGTTGTGCGAGCGCAGCAGTTCGATGTCTTCGCGAATCGTCTCCTTTCGCTTGCCGAAGAATGACTGCACGACCTGCACGGCCGTTGTCGGATCCTTGCCGGCACTGGGCCCGCGCCGACCGCCGGGATCGGGGTGCAGGTACAACAGCACGCGACGCACCCGTCCCTCGGCTGGACTGTTGGCGATGGCTCGAATTGCCCGCGAAATCGGGACGTTGTCGATTACCCCGCCGTCCATCACCTCGACTTCACTGCGCAGACGGCTGAACGCTCCGACCAACCGGCCACCGAAGGTGGATTGCTGAAATTTCACGGGCTCGAAGAGACCGGGCAGGCTCGAGGTCGCCCGGCCGACCAACGCCAACGCGTCCATGTTGCTGATGACCAGATCCGATGGCTCGAACGAGTCGAGACCGCGAGCGGACGAACCACGTCGGGCGATGTGAAAGTACGCGTCGCTGCGCGTCTCGGCGATCGGTGCGCCGGGAACGTCTTTGAACTCGACCGGATTCGGTCGCACCAACGTGGCACTGGCGAACACTGCGAGGTTCTGTGTGAGCGGAACCATCTGCGCAGGCTCGTTCAATGCACTGCGCAGTGACTGCTGGAAGTACGTGCCCTTCAACACGGCGCGCTCGTCGTACTTGGTCGCATGCAGCGGGCCTTTCACCAGCCGATCGATGTCAGCGTGGTCCTGCCACAGCCTCAAGAACTTGGAGAACGGCGTGGCTGATCGGATCGACTGCGCCATCAGCACCGCGTTCAGACCGCCCGCTGACGCTCCGGTCATCACATCGACCAACGCCTCTCGCTGGAAGCCGCAGCCTTCGAGCAGATCGCCCCAGAAGCCTTCTCCGCAACGCAAGCAATCGATCTCGCTGACCGCGCCGCCGATCCACACGGCGAGGCTGACACCGCCGTTCATCGACAGAGCCAGGCGCAGCTGCCGGGTCTTGTCGGCGGTGTTCGAGGACCCGTCGATCATCTCGGCACCATACCCGGCGCGCACACTCAGGTCTTGGTGTCGGACCAGCGCTTGATCGTGCTCACGTCGGCAACGAACCTGACCGCATCGTCTGGAGCCCAGTGGCGCGCCGCGGCGGCCAGACATTCGTTGATCAGGTCTGCCACAGCAGCACCGTGTTCGATCGGTGCGTGGACGAGCAGTTCGTCGTGCAGGCACATCACGATTCGGGCGTCGAGCACCGATGCCCTGGCGCGAACCATCACGGCCCACACCTTGAAAAACTCGGCCGCGGCACCCTGCACCATTGCGTTGCGCCCGTAGCGCCCTCGAGCTGCAGCCCGACTGCGGCGCTCGCGGTCGTTGAGGTCGGTACGACGCGACCCCATGCGAATCAAGCGGCCGCCGTAGGTGCGAATATCGCGACCGACCTGCCCGGCCAGGTCAGCTTCAGTGAGATATCTCATCGCCACTGGATACGCCAACTCGAGTCCGCGTAGTGCTACCGCCCCGTGGCCGGTCGTCTGTCCGTACATGGCGCCGAGCACGGCAACCTTTGCGGTGGGTCGATCGACACCGAGCTGTTGGGCGACGGGGAGATACATGTCGGCCTCCGCTGTCGCCTTCGCCAGCGCACGGTCGCCAGAAACGGCGGCGAGGATGCGCGGTTCGATCTGTCCGAGGTCGGCACGCACGAACACATACCCGTCCTCAGCGATCACTGCTGATCGCAAATGGGCCGGCATGTTGTGCAGTCCTGCCGAGGCTGTCATGCGTCCAGCGGCACCATCGCATGCCGACCACTCGCCTCGCAGTCGTCCATCCTTCCCGAGGTGCTCGTCGAGCCAGCCGTATCCGAACGTTGT
>JANMQX010000201.1:0-4962 GCA_031370745.1 Ilumatobacteraceae bacterium | reverse complement strand
TGGGAACAATGAACCGCCTGGGGCGTGAGACCAGCCCCTACCTGCGCCAGCACGCCGCCAACCCGGTGGACTGGTATGCGTGGGGTCCCGAGGCCTTCGCAGCGGCGGCCGAACGCAACGTGCCGATCCTGTTGAGCGTGGGCTACAGCGCCTGCCACTGGTGTCACGTGATGGCCCACGAATGCTTCGAGGACGACGAGGTCGCCGGCGAGATGAACCGTCGCTTCGTCAACATCAAAGTCGACCGAGAGGAACGTCCCGATGTCGACTCGATCTACATGGACGCGGTGCAGGCGATGAGCGGCCGCGGTGGCTGGCCGATGACGGTGTTCTTGACCCCGCAAGGCAATCCGTTCTACGGCGGGACCTATTTCCCGAAACCGAACTTCTTGAACCTGATGGCGGCAATCGACGACGTGTGGATCAGCCGGCCGGACGACGTTCGCCAGAACGTCGAGGCGTTGGGCAACGCGATCAGCCGCACTGCGCTGATCGAGCCGGCGACCGATCTCCCCGGCAACGCTGCGCTGAGTCAGGCGCTGCAACAGCTCGCAGGAACATTCGACGCGACGTGGGGTGGCTTCGGCGCGGCGCCGAAGTTTCCATCGACGATGAGCCTCGACCTCGTCCTGCGCACCTGCGTGCGCGCCCCTCAGGACGATGCGACGACGATCGTCACCACATCGCTCGACGCGATGGCAAGCGGCGGCATGTATGACCACATCGGTGGTGGATTCGCCCGCTACTCCGTCGACGAGCAATGGCTGGTTCCCCACTTCGAGAAGATGCTGTACGACCAAGCGTTGCTGATCCGCGTGTATCTGCATGCCTACCTCGTGTTCGGCGCCCAGCGTTGGAAGCAGGTCGTCGAGGAGACAGTCGAGTACGTGTTGCGCGAACTGCGCCATCCCTCTGGCGGTTTCTTCTCGGCGGAGGATGCCGACTCGCCCGACGACCACGGGCACGGCCACGAGGGCCTGTTCCACACGTGGACGATCGACGAGGTGCGTGACGTCCTCGGCGCCGATGCCGACGTCGCTCTCGAGTGGTACGAGTTCACCGATGGTGGCAACTTCGAGGGCCGCACCATCCCGACTCGGCTGCATCACCGCGGCGAGCTCGTTCGGCCACCCGAAGTGGAGTCCGCCAGGAAACAACTGTTCGAGGCTCGCGCTGCACGCCGCCGCCCGCTGCTCGACGACAAGGTGCTGACCGAGTGGAACGGGCTGATGTTGGCGTCGTTGGCCGAGGCGGCTGCATCACTCGACCGCGACGATTGGCTCGAAGCCGCTGTCGAGAACGGCCGATTTTTGGTCGACAACCTTCGTGGAAGCGACGATCGCTGGCATCGTTCCTGGCAAGCCGATGGCCAGCCGCAAGCACGCCATGCCGCGCTGGCCGCCGACCACGCGGCGATCGTCGACGGCTTCACCCGACTGGCGGAAGCGACCGGCGATGGCGCGTGGATCGCACACGCCTGTGGAGTCGCCGACACGATGCTCGATCACTTCTGGGACGTCGACAACGGAGGGCTGTACTCCACCGCCGACGATGGCGAGCAACTCGTCGCCCGCCAGAAGGACCTGATGGACAACGCCACCCCCTCGGCAAACTCGATCGCTGCAGTGGCCCTCGTTCGGCTCGGCGCGCTGACCGGCGAGGCCCGCTACACCAACCACGCCGAGCAGATCCTGCGACTGCTTGGCACGGTGATGCCGCAGGCGCCGACTGCGTTCTCCAACGCAATGGTTGCGGTCGACATGGTTGCCAACGGCACGACCGAGATCGCGGTTGTCGGTGATCGACCCGACCTCGTTGGTGCCGTGAGGTCGCGTTGGCTGCCCAACGCCGTTCTGGCGTGGGGCAAGCCGTACGCCTCGCCGCTGTGGGCGCACCGTGAGGATGGCTTCGCCTACGTCTGCCAGCACTACGCCTGCCAGATCCCCGCCGGCGACGTTGACACACTCGTCGCCCAACTCGCCACCATGTCCTGAGCTCGAGTGGAGTGGCGCGCGCTCGCCTGGGTGCTGCGACACACCCCACTGGGCGGTGAGACGTGAAGAGCGGCTATGCAGCCTTTTCGAGGATGTGGACGCCGCATGCAGAACCGAGACCGATGACGTGGGCGAGGCCGACCTTGGCGCCTTCGATCTGACGATCGCCGGCCTCACCACGCAGGTGATGGCAGACCTCCCAGATGTTGGCGATGCCGGTCGCGGCGATCGGATGACCCTTCGATTGCAGCCCCCCGGAGACGTTGACCGGTGTCGAACCGTCGCGCCACGGCGCGCCCGATTCGAAGAAGTCGACCGCACTGCCGGGCGGGCAGAGCATGAGGTTGTCGTAGTGCACCAGCTCGGCCGTGGCGAAACAATCGTGCAGCTCGACCAGGTCGAGATCCTCAGGCCCGATCCCGGCCTTCTCGTACGCAGTCGTGGCGGCATTGCGCGTCAGCGTGTTGACGTCGGGAAGGACCTGACAAGCCTCCTGCCACGGATCGGTGGTCAGCACCGACGCCGAGATCTTGATGGCCCGGCGCTGCTGCTCCAGCGAGAGCGTCTTCAACTTTGCGTCGCTGACCACCACCGCTGCCGCAGCACCATCGCAGTTGGCAGAGCACATCGGCCGGGTGTTGGGATAGGCGATCATCATGTCGTTCATGATCTCGTCGAGCGTGAACCGCTTGGAGTACGCAGCGAGAGGATTCAGCGTCGAGTGGGCGTGGTTCTTCTCGCTGATCCTGGCGAACAGTTCGAAGCTGGTTCCCCCGTACTTGTGGCCGTATTCCATGCCCACCTGCGCAAACACGCCAGGCATGGCATCGGTGCCGATCCGGCCATCCGTTGCAGTGACCGCGCCGTAGCGGCCGCTGGGTGTCCACGTGGCGTTGTCGGTCTTGGCGCGACCGCCCCCACCAAGCAGCCCCGCCCCGGCCAGCTTCTCGACACCGACCGCCAGACCCATGTCGCACTCCCCCGACTTGACGGCCATGATTGCCGTGCGCAACGCGGTCGCGCCGGTCGCGCATGCATTGGCGACGTTGTAGACAGGGATGCCGGTCTGCCCGATCTGCTTCTGCAACTGCTGACCGATCCCGGCGTTGGCCTGCATCAGGCAACCAGCAGCAAGCACACCCATGTCTTTCATCGTCACGCCGCCGTCGGCCAACGCGCCAAGCGCGGCCTCAGATGCCAGGTCGACCGTGTCCTTGTCGGGATGCTTGCCGAACTTCGTCATTCGGATCCCCAGGATCCAGACATCGTCGCTCATCGCTACTCCGTTCTCTGTGCCTCTGAATCGGCGGGTTCGAAACCGAACCCGATCGCTTCTGTGCCGTGGTCGTCGGTCCCCAACGAGTAGGTCGCCAACCGCACTTTCATGCCCAAGGTGACGCGCTCGGGACTCGGCTCGACGTTGATGACATTTGCACGCACGCTGGTGCCCGCACAGTCGATGATCGCCGACACGAATGGCACCTTCACGCCGGGCGCGGCGAACGTGACGATCGTGAACGAACGAACCTCGCCGTCGGTGTCCACGGGGGCCGCGCCGAACGCGGTGCCGCCGCAATTGGCGCAGGCGTTGCGTCGATCGAAGTATCGCGCACCGCACGACGGACACTCATGAGCGACGAGATGAGGATGATCGCCGAGAACCAGATAGTCGACCAACGGAACCTGCGATGACATTGACGCGACCATAGTTACCAGCGGTTGTGATGCACGACCTCGGTCGTGGCCCGTCGCGGTCGGGTCGTGGGCGAACCGCTTGGTCGATCGGTCGGGGCTCGATGCCCCAACGCGATGGCTCCCACCGACAGCATCCCTTCCGGCACCCCGAGGTCGGCGAGCAGCACGTCGGAATTGCGAAAGATGCCAAAGTACAGCGCACCCAGCCGCCGGGCCTCGACGAGCAGCAACAGGTTCTGCACGGCCATCGCCGTGTCCGTCAGCCAGAACGGGACCTCCCAGTTCGCTGCGACCTCCAGCCCATGACCGGCCTTGTCGGTTTCGGCGTACCTCGATGTGTAGGCATCGGGATCGGCGATAGGGATCACGATCACCGGAGCGCGCAGCACCCCCTCCTGGGTCTTCGCGAACCACCCATCGGCGTCGGTTGTGTGCCAGAACCTCGTCACCTCTTCACCGCTGAGCACGATGAAGTGGACGCCTTGGCTGTAGCCCGCCGATGGCGCGCGGCGAGCGCTGTCGACGAGGTCAGTGACGAATTGAAGGTCGAGTGGATCGCGACTGAAGTCGCGGGTCATCCGCCGGCGGCGGACAACAGCCTCGACAGTTCCGGATTCGTCGCTCAGCGAGCGCCCAGCTTCAACAGATCCTCTGCCATGACCCAGCCGTGGGCGACCAGCGAGCCGCCCTTCTTCGGGTTGACCGTGGCGAACAGTGCTGCCAGATCTGGCTTGATCTTCTCCGGCTTCAGGGTCTCGTGATCGAGGAATCCGCTCTGACCATTGGACTTGACGACGAACGACTGCTCGTCGTAGCCGGCATCGACGCCGAACCGCTTGGCCAGGCGACGACCCCAGGCCCGCTCCTCGCCAACGGCGCGGTGTCCCGGCCGAGGAATCAGTTCGGCGACCTGCTTGAACGCTTCGAGCGAATCAACAGTGACGAATCTCGAGCCGATGACGACGTCCTCGTCGGGGAATGCCATCAACGCCCGATGGAACGCCTCACCCATCAGGCCTTTGAGCACCGGTTCGCGCTTGCTCGTGCGCTTGACGCTCATCAGTCCGATCAGCACACATGGCGTGCCGCCAATGCGTTCGAGGGTCGAGAACGTGCATCCGTGCAGTTTGTCGTCGATGCGCGCCGTCGTGCACAGCACCCAATCTTCTTTGGCTTTCGACAACACTCCGATGTCGAACGCTCCGCCCATTGACGCCATTTCGTCGAGATCGGCGTCGGTGAGCGCTGCACAGTCCCTGGTTTCCACCTGGAT
>JANMQX010000188.1:0-3666 GCA_031370745.1 Ilumatobacteraceae bacterium | reverse complement strand
GGTCAGCGGTCTTTCTCGCCGTCATCCCCCGCTTCTGTTGCCGGGCTGCGGTGGATCGGCCCCGTGCGCCATTTCTGGTCACTATGTACCTGTACTACCTGAAGATCAGGCGGCGTAGGCGAACTGCTCGTTGGCAATTCTGTTTTTTGCCCCGTTTAGCGAGTCTGAGCAACTCGGGTCGCACGCTCGCCCACAGATACTGATGTCGAAACCTGTCAGCCCCATGTTTGATTGTCCCACGAGCCTATCGCCATCACATGTCCGTACACCTCCGAGCCCGACCGCGTCGAATTCAGGTGATTGATCGTCGAAGGTTCGAACCTCCATCGAAGCGGTACCGTTTTCATGTGACCCGCCAGTACCACATCTTCATCAACAAAGAAGCGGGCTCGGTCGGTGAGATCGACCAGCAGGCGAGCGACATCGCGAACCAGTTTCTACAAGCCGGAGTCGAGGCCACCGTTGAAGCCGTCGAGCCACAGCGGTTGCCGGGTGCGATGCGCGAGGCGTGGAAGGCCGGCCCCGACGCGATCGTGATCGCGGGTGGCGATGGGACCGTCAACTGTGCGGCCGGTGTAGCCGTCGAATCCAACATCGTTCTGGGCGTGCTGCCGATGGGCACCTTCAATCACTTCGCCAAGGATCTCGGAATCCCCGACGCGCTCGCCGGCGCCGTCGGATACCTGGCGGAGGGCGACGTCACGGCTGTCGATGTCGGCGACGTCAATGGCAGGGTCTTTGTCAACAATGCGTCGATTGGTGTATATCCCAAGATGGTCGGCGAGCGAGAAGACATTCGTCGCCGTCGTGGCTGGGGAAAGCTGCGCGCCGCGCCAGTGGCGATCATCCACACGCTGAGGCAACTGCCCGTGCACCGGCTGCGGTTGACGGTTGACGATTCCCCACCCGTTGACATCACGACGCCGTTGTTCTTCGTCGGCAACGGATTGTTCGACGAACGCGGCGTGCGACTCGGCCAACGCACATCGTTGAGCGATCACCGTCTTGGTGCGTATGTGATCGAAACGTCGAGCCGCTGGCGGCTGATCACCAACGCGCTTCGGGCTCGAGTGGGCGGGCTCGGTGCAGCAGCGCTCATGCAGCGCAGCGTCGGCGAGACGTTGGTCGTCGACTCCGACGAACCGTTGTTGGAGGTAGCTCTCGACGGCGAGCCGACCGACCTACGGGTTCCTCTGCAATTTCGATCTCGCGCCGGAGCCCTCCAAGTGTTGGCTGCACCGAGCAAAGCTCCCGTCGACGGTTGAGTGGACTCCGGTAGCCTGAGGCGATGTCCCTTGGTGACGAGAAGTACATCGCATTGACAACGTTCAAGCGTGACGGAACTCCGATCAGAACTGCCGTGTGGGCTGCGCCGATGGATGATGGCAAGATCGGCTTCTGGACCTCCTCCGCCTCGGGTAAGGCCAAGCGAATTGCGCACACGTCGAAAGTCACCATCCAGCCGTGCGACTCTCGCGGTCGGCTGAAGGCCGGCACATCTCCTGTCGACGCGACCGCGATACTGGTGACGGGACCGCAACTCGAAGGGATCAGCACCAAGATCAGAGCCAAGTACGGCGTGATGTGCAGCATCACCAAGTTCCTGGCAAAGGTGGGCGGCGTGATCAAGCGCAAGAAGCAGCCCTATGGTGACCGCGGCGTTTTGATCACCCCCAGTTGAATCACCGACGACGATGACGGGACGAACATGGTGGTGCGTGCTGGTCGTCGCGTCGCAGGTGGTGTTGTCGTGTTCGGCTGGATCCGATACGTCGGCCTCCGTGTCGGCGGGCACCGGGGCGTCGGCGGTGATCGTGACGGCTCTGTCGCCGACCTCGACGACGCCTCCATCGACCACGACTACGACAACGCCAGCGAGCACGACAACGCCGGCGAGCACGACAACGACGCCACTCTCGACAAGCACCTCCACAACACCTGTGGCCGCATCGATGGTCACCGAAACTCGTGTCATCGGCCAGTCGGTGCAAGGGCGCGACATCACTGCGTATCGCATGGGTGATCCCAAGGGCCGGGCGGTCTTGCTGGTCGGTGTGATCCACGGCGATGAGGCGAAGGGATTCGGAATTACTCAACTCATCCGCACCATGCCGACTCCTCCTGGCATCGACCTGTGGATCATCGACAGCATCAATCCCGACGGCCAAGCCGCGAACATTCGCTACAACGCCAACGGCGTCGACATCAACCGCAACGTCTCGTACAAGTGGAGCTACATCCCGAAGACCAGCGCCGACAGCGAGTCATCCGGCCAGGCGCCCGCCGACCAGCCCGAGACGCAGGCGCTTGAGGCGTTCGTCACCGAGATTCGGCCCCACATCACCATTTTCTGGCATCAGGATGCCAACCGCGTCTCGCCCGGCGGGGCGCAGCCCTCGATCGCAGTGAAGTTCGCCGAGATCGTCGGTCTGTCATCGGCATCGACACCATGCACCGGCGGTTGCACGGGCACCGCAACGCAATACATCAATCACGAGATCAAAGACGGCACGGCGTTCATCGTCGAACTGCCGGGTAACGAGGCAGTGACTCCGGAGATGATCGCACTCCACGCCAAGGCAACGCTCGAGGTCATCACGCTCTGAACTTCCAAGTTCAGTCGGTACGGCCCTTGGCCTGGCGGCCCATCGCCCGTTGCATGTCGCGCTGGGCGTCTCGCTCGGCCATCGCGTTGCGTTTGTCGGCCTTGCGTCGGCCGCGGGCCATCGCCAGTTCGACCTTGACGCGACCGTCCTTGAAGTAGAAGGCCAGTGGAACGAGCGACAATCGTTCTTGTGCCACCTCGGCAGCGATGCGTTCGATCTCTTTCGAATGCAACAACAGTTTGCGCGACCGGTCGGGATCGTGGGCGCCGACTCCATGGGCGAACTGATACGGCGGAATGTGAATCCCATCGAGCCAGATCGCACCGTTGAGCACGCGTGCGTAGGCGTCGGCCATCTGAAGATGGCCGAGTCGCAGGCTCTTCACCTCGCTGCCTTGCAGAACGATGCCCGTTTCGATCGTGTCGAGAATCGAGTAGTCATGTCGGGCCTTTCGGTTGCTGGCGATGAGCTTGCGTTCCTCCGACATGGGTGGTGAGGGTAGCGGTCGCCTGGTCAGCGGCCGCCTCGATACCCTTCGGTCGATGCTGGACTTCTCGAACATCGCCTTCGCCGAGATGATCGGTCACATGTACAACGGCTATCCGTTGGAGGCCTGTGGTTTGCTGGTCGGTCGGGGCGATCGCGTCGACCGATCCATCACCTGCACCAATGAGGCGGCGTCGGCGCGGATCTATGCGATCCCCGCGAAGGAACTCCTGCTCGCCGAGCGTGCGGCCGAGCGGGAGGGGCTCGACATCATCGGCGTGTTTCACAGCCACACCCACAGCGAGCCGTACCCAAGTCCAACCGATGTGGAGCAGGCACCCGACCCCGAATGGCACTACGTCATCGTCAGCCTCAAGCGCGAGGCCCCGGAGACACGCAGCTATCGAATTCGTGATGGGGCGATCTCCGAGGAGCGCGTCGCAGTCGGCTGAGATAGAATCCCGACAGGATTGATCAGGTTGATCGGAATAGACGGTCGGCCACCGGCTGTTGGGTGGTGGTGATGGTTCCTTTCGAAAATGTGCTCGACATGATCGGCAACACTCCGATGGTC
>JANMQX010000162.1:0-3835 GCA_031370745.1 Ilumatobacteraceae bacterium | reverse complement strand
TCGGCGAACACCACCAGCTTGCGCGCGCCGGTGCCCTGCTTCCAGACGATCGCGTCTTTCAGCGGCAACGAGGCGAAGTCGATCGCGGTGATCTTGTCGATCCGCGCCTGGGTCAGGTTGGCGCGCGTCCTGGTCTCGATCAACTTGCCTTCGATCACGTGCTCGCCCGATTCGTCGGAGTACACGATCTCGGTGCCGATGCGCAACTCGAAGAGACCGGGTATCGGCGTCTTGCTGACCTCGTCGATCTTCGGGAAGTCGGGCCAGTGCTCGGCAATGTTCCTGCGAATCACCGCCTCTTGCGCTACCGCCGGATCGCTGCGAGCCGCGGTCAACGCACCCAGAAGCAACATGGCCACCAAGCCGATCCACGCAAGGCGTCGTTTCTTCATGTCGAATGCTCAAGGTGAGGAAAGTTCTGCACTGGAACGCGACGCCATGACCACGGAATGAAAGGGGTCCGGCGCAACCCGTTGCAAGGCTGCAGTTCGTCGCTGCCAGCGAGGTGACGCCGGAAATCCGAAAACGTTACCGAATGCCCGAGTTGGAGTTCAAGCACGATCAATTCCCTTGATTCGAGACCGCGGCAATTTGGAATCGAAACCGCCCTCGTCTAGGGTGCCGGCACTGCGATGCGATTGGCAGGAACGATCTGCGGCTGGTATGCGAAGACCTCACGGCTGCGGGGGTCGACGGTCACTTTCACCCAGTTCACGTCATTGGTCCCGTTCGCCTGATTGTCCCCAAAGGTCTCGACTCGCGTGAAGTTCTCGACCCGCCGACCCAGAGAATCCAGCAACGGTTTGTCCACTCGGTAATAGTGGGAGTCGCCATGCACATAGGCGACCGGCTTGCGAAAGGCGATGACTTCTTCTCGCAACGCAATCAGGTATTCCTGAAAGCCATCCGGCTGGCCATCGGTTTCGGCGAGCGACTTCGGGTTACGCAACGGCGCGCGGGTTCCATCGCTCGCATCCCAACCTGGGTCGGCCTGCGAAACGATCATGACGGCGGCCGACTGCCGGGCTGCCGCGACGCGGAAGGTGTCCCTCAACCAGGCAATGTTCGCTTGGTTGCGTGCGGCCCACTCCGATGGATCGGGTGCCGTGTCGCACAGGTTGTTGCACGAGCCCTGAACATTGAGCGTTACGTAAGTCACACCGCCAAAGGTCCAGCGGCGATTCTCGACACAGGGTGTCGCACCGTTCACTCCAAGGCAGAGTGGAGTCGTTTGAACTTCTTGGTGCAGCCGCCGATGTCCGAGCGAATAGGGTGTGCTGAAGAACACCCGACGCTCGTGGTCGAGCCGCTCGCGCGAGGAGAATCCACCATTCGACGGGCGATCGCAATCGGTCCAGTCGTTGTCGCCCGGCGTAAATACCGCGGGCGCCTTCAGCGCATTGAAGAAGCCAAGAGCCTGTACATAGAGGGCGTCGCTGCACGTCGTGGGCGTCACGGAACCGGGTGTAGCGTTGCCGGCCTTGAGATCCCCGTCATGGATGGTGAACGCGAGGTCCTGCCTGTTCATGTCGGCGATCAGGTTTGGCACGCCCACGAGCGCCTGCACATCCGAATACGGCAGGTCGCCCCAAAGTCCGATCACATACGGCTCATTTTGCCCGCTTCGATCGTCGGTTTCCTGGTCCGCTAGAACACTGGTCGAGGCCGTGGATACGACCATTGCAACGACTGCCGACAAGAACAAGAATTTTCTGGCCTTCACGGAAATCTCCTTCGCGATGCTTGGGGGGATCTGGCGGCGTCACGACGCCACGGTGTCAGATAGATGCACTCCCGAAGGCGCGTCTGCGCCCTCGAGTGCTTCATGCGTGGTCGCCCCGACGCCGCTACTGCGGCCGCCAGGGAGCGTCTCCTTACTCGCGGTCGCTTCGGCCTTCGGCGAACAGATCGGACATCACGCCCACGTTCTTGTCGCAGGCATGATTCAGGCACGGTAGTCCGAACCCGGCTTCCAGCGACTTGAGCAGCGAGAAGTGCGTGTACGGCTTGGCGCTGACGGTCCGGTGCGTGCCGTAGTTGCTGTCGACGACCAGCATCACCTGGTTCGTGTTCGGCAGGGTGCTGTAGTCGTTCTCGTCCCACACCAGCACGATCGCATTCTTCCCCTCGGACCAGGCCGGCGAATGCTTGATCGCCGACACCAGCGTTTGCACCGCCACGTCGCCGCGGTAGATCAGTGCCGGGTTGACGCCGGCCTGGGTGCCGCCGCCGACCGGGTCATAGTTGCAGAATGGTCCCGCGTTGCCGCGGCCATGCTGGTCATTGCACTGGTTCGGCGCAATGAACGAGAACGCAGGAACGTCACCCGAGCGCAGGTCGGCGTAGAGCCCTCGCTCGCCATCGAAGCCCGCCATGTTGCGGTAGCTGTTGCTGGGCTCGTAGCCCTCCTGCACGCTGCGGAAGTAAACGAACGGGTTGTGCTTGGCCGCATAGAGCGCGACGATGTTGCTCCCCGACAGCGGCGGGTTCAGCGCAGGGAGGATCTTGCTGAAGTCGGTGTTGTTGGTGTAGACGCCATCACTGAAGTTGACCCGGTCCGGCCCGCTGAGCGGAAGGTTCTCCTGGTAGCTCTTCCAGTTGGAGCCGGCCCGGGCGAGTTGGTCGCCGATGGTCATGCCCGCAATGTTGCTGGCCGCGGGAATGGACTGCACGCCGTCGATGTTCGCATCGCCGGGCGCACCCTGGGTCTCGTTGGTGAAGTCGATGGCGGGCGTCGCGGCATCCGTGCCCACGCCGAAGATCGGGCAGACCCTGCCGGTCGGGGGGGTGTCGGTATTGGCCACGCCGGACGCCAAATTGGTTGCGCAGCCTGCGTTGTGCCAATCGGTATCGTGGTCGCTCAGGACGCCGAAGTTCGAGCCGCCAACGACCTCCAGGTAATTGGTCAAGCTTGGATGGGCCACGCCGAAGTAGTTGGTCGCCAGATTGGCCGACTTGGCCAGCGCGTTGATGAACGGAGCGTTCGGATTGTTCATGATCTGACCGTACCCGTGGTTCTCCATCATGATCAGAAAGACGTGATCAAGATGCGGGACACCACGGGGCGTCTGTCCTTCGGCGGCGACGGCGCTGCCAGCGGCGGTTGCGGCCATGATGCTGAGAGCAAGAACGGTGGATTTCATGCTGGTCCTCTTGGTTGGGTGGTGAGCGTTGGCCGGTACGTCAGGTACCAGCGTCGAAGCACTCTATGGACCAACCAAGACGAAACAGTGACAGGTGATCTCCGGGCCCACAATTTTCCTGGTATCCATGTCCGAAGCGCCAGGTCAGTACCAACACATTGGGCGCCGTCGACCGCGAGACCGGAAGCACCTTCGTCCTGGCAGGCAGCGGGCTGCTCTTCGTTGCGACGCGGTCGCAATCCTGACCGGGCGCGTCATCGTCGCGTCACCGGTCGGTCACGCTGCGATCACGGACGAAGGCCAGCGTCGCCGTTCATGCATCGCGACCTCCCCGAGTCCCTCTCGCCCGAGCGCGACGCTGTCGGACCGCGCGACGGCGCATCGATGCGCGTGCGCAGCGTCTGGATCTCGGACCTTCATCTGGGCACGCCCGGGTGCCGTGCCGACGCCTTGCTCGACTTCCTCGAGCACGTCGATTGCGATCACCTGTTCCTCGTCGGCGACATCATCGACGGCTGGCAGCTCAGGCGCTCATGGTACTGGCCGCAGGCGCACAACGATGTCGTCCAGAAGCTGCTGCGCAAGGCGCGCAAAGGCACCCGCGTGGTCTTCATCCCCGGCAACCACGACGAGTTCGCACGTCGCTACGTCGAACACCACTCCGGCGGCATCGAAGTCGCCGAGGACTGGAT
>JANMQX010000155.1:0-14819 GCA_031370745.1 Ilumatobacteraceae bacterium | reverse complement strand
GGAATGGTGCACCCCAACGTGCTTCGCGCCGGCGGGCTCGACCCGGAGGAGTGGAGCGGCTTCGCGTTCGGCTTCGGCATCGACCGCATGGCCAAGGAGCGCCACGCGATCGGCGACGTACGCGAGATGTACAGCAACGATCTTCGTTTCATCGAGCAGTTCTGATGGAGGCGCTCCCATGAAGATCGTCCACTCGTGGCTCAACGAGTTCGCTGCCTTCGGCGACGACACCGACAAGATCGCCGAGACCATGACCGATCTCGGCCTGGCGGTCGAAGCAATCCTTCACGTCGGCGCCACGGTCGACGGAGTCATCACCGCGCGCGTCGTACGTACCGAGCGCCACCCCGACGCGGCGAAGGTGCATCGTGTGTACGTCGATGCCGGCGATGGCCTCGAGCGGCACGTGTGGTGCGGCGCGTTCAACATGCAGGCCGGCGACGTCGTGCCGCTGGCGACACCGGGCACGGCGATGCCCGACGGTCGGGTCATCGAGCCGAAACCGATCCTCGGGATACAGAGCGACGGGATGTTGTGCTCCGCACGCGAGCTCGGTCTCGGCGACGATCATGCCGGCATCGTCATCCTTGCCGCAGACACTCCACTCGGCGTTCCCTACGGCGATGCTCTGGGCCTCTCAAGCGAGACGGTCTATGACCTGGATGTCACTCGCAACCTGCCTGATTGCTTTGGGTATGTCGGCGTCGCCCGCCAGGTGGCGGCTCGCATTGGTGTGCCATTGGCAACTCGCCGCGCGGCGATCGAGTCGACCGATGGCGCTCCAACCCGGCAGGCGTCGGTCGAGCTCATCGATGGCGATCGTTGCGCCCGGTTCACCAGCACGGTGATCAGCGGTATCAGTGTCGGTCCGTCACCCGACTGGATCGCCCACCGTCTAGCAGCGTCCGGAATGCGCTCTATCAACAACGTCGTCGACGTCAGCAACTACGTGATGCTCGAACTCAACCAACCGAACCACGCCTACGATCTCGACACACTCGGCGGTGGCGGGTTCCGAGTACGTCGCGCCGTTGACGGTGAGACGATGGTGACGCTCGATGGTTTCGCACGGACCTTGATCGCCGACGATCTGTTGATCTGCGATGCCACCGACACTCCGATCGGGATTGGCGGGATCATGGGCGGCCTCGACAGCGAGATCAGCGAATCGACCACGACGATCGCCCTCGAGATCGCTTGGTTCGAGCCGATCAGCATCGCCAAGAGTGCTGCCCGGTTGGGCCTTCGCAGTGAAGCGTCGCTGCGCTTCGACCGTGGCGTCGATCCTCATGGGATGCAAACGGCCATCGCCCGCTTCGTCGAGCTCCTGCGGCTCACCTGCCCCAACCTCGTCGTTCACGAGGACATGATCGATGCCCAGTCGCCGTATCTACCCGTGGCAGCAGTCGTCGAGGTTCGCGTGTCGAAGGTCAACGGCCTGCTCGGCACCTCGTTGTCGAGCGAGCAGATCACTGCCCTCATCGCGGGTCTTGGATTCACGATCACCGGCTCCGACCCGCTGACAGTCACCGTCCCCTCGTGGCGGCCCGATTGCACAGAAGAGGTCGACATCGTCGAGGAGGTCGCTCGCCAGTACGGCTACACCAAGGTCGGAAAGACCGTGCCGAAGTCGGCGATGCATGGTCGGCTATCGCCCGTACAAGCCCGCCGTCGGCAACTGCGCGGAGTGCTGCTCGGTCTCGGCATCAACGAGGCGATGCCCAACCCGTTCCTGGCCGACGACGATCTCATGCGTGCCGGCCTCGCCGGACCGGCAGTGCGGATTGTCAACTCACTCGTGGCCGAGGAGAGCGTGTTGCGCACGTCGGTGCGCCCGGGTTTGCTCAAGGCGATTTCGTTCAACGAGTCGCACCGACGCACCAACGCCAGCTTGTTCGAGATCGGGCACGTCTACCCGCCCGGCACTGGCGAGCTGCCCGACGAATACGAACAATTAGGTGTGGTGCTTGCCGGCCGCGACGCCATGGCAGCGATGAGTGTGTGGCGCGAGGTTGCAGCCGCGATGGGGTTCGGCGCGCGCATCGACCAGTCGAACCCGCCCGCTGGATTGCATCCAACGCGATCGGCAACGTTGTCGCTCGGCCGTGACGCGATTGGCGCGGTCGGCGAGATGCATCCCGATGTGCTCGATGCCTACGGTGTCGACGAGCGTGTCGCCGTGCTCGAGCTGAATCTCTCCGTACTGCTGGCCAACGATGCCAAGGTCTCGGTGTGGAGACCGACCAGTCGTTTCCCGTCGAGCGACTTGGATCTGGCATTCACAACGCCCGATTCTGTGACCGCCGAGAAAGTCGAGAAGGCGATCAAGCAGGCGGCCGGCGCCCTGTTGGTCGACGCCGCCCTGTTCGACGTGTATCGCGGTGCGGGTGTGCCCGCCGACAGTCGCAGCCTGGCATATCGGCTGAGGCTGCAGGCGCTTGATCGAACGCTCAGCGATGCCGAACTCACCGATGTGCGCCACAAGGTTGTCGCCGGTGTCGCCAAGCTCGGGGCGACGCTCCGATAGGGCTGAGATCGCTCAGTCGTGCAGCCCGACAAACGCTGTCGCCTGCACGCGCACAAGCTTGATCAACGACTCCTGAGCGATCGACATGTCCACCCTGTGCAAGCCCCAGTTCGGTTCCCCATCGCCGGGTATGTCGTCGGCCCGCGGATCGGCTGGATCGGCGTTGACCGTTATGGCCAGGTAGCGGTAACCGTCTTTGACCTTGCACTGTGCAGTGATCAGACCGGGGAGACCTACGAACGGTGTGGTGATCGCCGCAGCGCTTGCGGGATCGGTGAAGACCCACGGGGCGGTCGGCCCTGCTGCATCGAGCAGCCCGGGTCCGCCGGCCAGCGCGGCCGGATTGACGCAGGCCGACGCGGTCGATCCCTGGGGAGCCCCGAACAATGCTCCCGGCTGTGGGGGAACGCTGTCTCGGTAGCTTTGAAACGTGATGATGCAGCCGACCTGATCGCTTGATCGGCACAGCGGCATGTGCTGGGTGTCGCCGCCGACGTCTTGTCCCGGCGCGACCTGGAACGACGTGCCCGGAATGATCGCCGAAACGATCAGTGCCCGCTGTTCGGGCTTGGGATCGATCTCCTCGCGCAGCAGGCGCACTACGTGGGCACTGCCCTGCGAGTGCGCCAGGATCACCACCGGTCGGCCATGGTTGTCGTTGGCCAGGTAGTGGCGCCACGCATCCAACACATCCCCGTAGGCCAGGTCCAAACCCGAGGCGAATTCGCCGGGAATGCTGCCAGACAACCCGCCCAACGTGACCGATCGATAGACCGGCACGTAGACCTTGCAGACCTGGTTGAACCGAGCGGCCTGCAGGTCGGTGACGTCGATCTCGCTGCTCGGTTCACGATCGCTGTTGAACGTGGCGTCGTTGCTGATCGTCGGATACACGTAGAAACAATCAATTGGCGGATCGGTAGGTATCTCGTAGGGCTCGACTGTCAACGTGCCATCGGCCGCAACCTGCGTCAGTGGAGCCGGGTTGTCGCAGGTATCGACCATGTCGCCGCGACATATCCAGTTCGCTGGATCCTTGTAGATCTCGCTGACATACGGCGGTGTCGTGGTCGTGCTCGCCGAGACGGAGTCGGCTGGCGGTGCAGTGGTGGTCGGCGGGGTTGTCGATTCAGACGTGACCGCCGCGGGCGTCGAGGTCGTCCGAGTTGTAGGGGAAGGCGATCGCGTCGACACTGACGCCGTGCTCGGCGAGCAAGCGTCCACCAGGAGGGTGCAGCCCGCGACAAGGATCAGTAAGCGTCGTATCGCATCACGCTAGGGAGAGTTCTTCGCGACTCAACGAACAGATCGGCACTCCTCAGCCGATGTGCTGGTCGATGACGGTGTTGGTCTCGATGACTTGCGCGGGCGCGGGCAATCCAGCTGCCGCAATGGCGGCGCCCAGACGGGAGGCCATGAACGCCTCCTGGGCGCCCTTCGACTCCCACTTCTCGACGACGACCCACCCATTCGCGGTGGGGCCGGCCGCGTGTGACCGAATCCCGTCCGGCCAGTCACCAGAACCGTCACGGTTGATACCCAGGTTCTCGTTCACCCTCCAGTAGTCGGCTTCGCTGACTCCGTCGAACACCAGAACACATACGTACGACATCTGTTGACCCCATTCCGGGTTGCTCGCCGGATATTCGCCACCACTGTAGTGATGGTTCAACGCAACAAACGTCAGGCAGCCGAGGGGGCCGACTCGAGGATCGATGTCTTTGGTCTGCCGTTCAAGCCGGGCGATGCCGTCGGCGAGGACCAGACCTGAGTCTCCAGGAAGTGTCGGAATGCCGCGGCGCGTGCGGTGGACTCGAAGTCAAGTGCGACGACGATGTAACACGGGTCATCAACCGGGCGAGCGATGCGCTCGCCAATGACGCCAGCGCCGTGTCGCGCTTGGGCGAACGCGTCGAACGCAGCTCGCCACGTGCCATAGTCGGTGATGGGATGTTCGATGAGCAATGTGATCATGCAGCGACCGTATTGAAGCAGTCGGCGGACGGCCATCCCAGGTTTGTGGGGGTTTTGGGGTCATAGGATCTGCCCGTGTCGAGACGCGGTCGCATCGCCAAGATTTGCGGGCAAGGTCTCGATGGGCGCGCCCTGCGGATTTCGTTGCTCGACGAGATCCGTGCTGAAGTTCGGTTCGACGCCTATGTGTGGTTGTTGACGGATCCTGAGACCTGCGTGGGCTCGGCACCTCTGGCCGATGTGCCCTCGTTGGCGGACATCGCCACCCTCATCCGATTGAAGTACTTGACTGTGGTCAATCGATGGACCACGTTGTCTTCGAACACACCGGTCACCTTGATCGGGGCCACCGGCGATGATCCCTTCCGGAGCCTTGTCTGGCGGGAGCTTCTCGTGGGCTACGGCGTCAGCGATGTGATCTCAGCGGTGTTCCGCGATCTGTACGGCTGCTGGGCGTTCCTCGACCTGTGGCGCCACGATGGCACCTTTGATGAAAGCGAGCGCCAGGTATTGATCGACCTCGCCGACGTTGCCACCTCGGCGATCCGCCGCAGCTCGATGGCTTCCTTCGAGCACGGTTCCAGCATGCTCGAACGCCACAGTGGACCCGCTGTGCTGCTCTTGTCGGATGACCTCGAACTGTTGAGCCAAACGCCCCAGACTGACCTGTACCTCCGGGCCCTGCTGCCGACAGACGCCGAGCGATCGCCCATTCCAGCCGCCGCATACAACGTGGCCGCACAACTGCTCGCCGAAGAAGCAGCGGTCGACACTCACTCGCCATGGGCGCGTGTGCACCTGGGCGATGGCCTTTGGGTAACACTGCGTGCGGCACGCATCGAAAAGACGTCTGCTGATGGGGCGTCGATTGCTGTGAGCATCGAGCCCACACCAGCATCGGAACGAGCTGCGCTATACGCTCGAGTCGCCGGTCTCAGTGAGCGGGAATCCGAACTGCTCACTTACCTCGTGGCCGGGACTGACACTCGAGAGCTCGCCCGGCGCCTGTTCGTTTCCGAGCACACTGTGCAGGATCATCTGAAGTCGGTCTTTGCAAAGACAGGGGTCAACAATCGTCGAGTCCTGGTTGCGCGCGCCACCGGTCTGAGCTAGTGGCCGCCGGATCTAGTTCATCGACAGGTCGTCTGGCGCATTGGCGATCCAGGCGACGCGACCGCGTTGACGCCGCAGAATGAGACGCCACAGGTCTCCCGGCTCACGATGAAACACGTCGTCGCGTTGGGCATCGAACACCATCCACGCGCCGCCGGCGAGCTCACTGTCGAGTTGGCCTGCAGACCAACCTGCGTAGCCGCGGAACATCCGCACCCGTCCGACTTCGTCAGCCACATCAACCGGATCGCGGGCCAGATCGACACTGCCGAGATCCGCCAAGATCGGACTCCAGGCCTCTGCACGCGGACCGCGTAGTTCGGCGATAGCGATCAACGCGTCGTACTGCACAGGCCCGCCGTTGAAGACCACGGCCGGTGGCGCGGTGAGATCCATCCACAGATCGAGGCCGTCGATCTCCGTCTCCTCTGTCGGGTGATTGAGCACCACTCCGACCGCGCCCTCATCGCTGTGCTCCATGATGTAGATCACCGACCGGTCGAAATTGGGGTCGTCGAGAGGAGGTGTCGCCAACAACAACATTCCCCTGGTCGTCGCGTACATGGAATTCACTGAACCATTCTGGCGTTGAACAATGCCTGTACGGTTCATCCCCCCGAACCGCAAGGAGACAACGTTCCCATGTTCAAAAAGTTCCTCGGTGGTGTTGCGCTCGTAGCCGGCCTGGCAGTGGCTGGTGTGGTTGGCTTCCAACTACTCCACTCGCCGTTCTCAACCGTGACAAAAGACCATTCCCCGCCGCCGGTGCTCACTGAACTCCGCGACCTTTCGGACTTCCATGCTGCTCAAGCCCAGTTCGAAGTGACCCTCGACCTCGAAAAAGATGTGAAGTATGTGCCCAGCGCTCTTGCGGGTGAACGCGTCCAGTTCCTCGGGATCGGCACCGTTGACGCTGTCGTCGACTTCAGTTCGATCGGCTCGGGCGCGGTGAAGCTCAGCGACAACAACAAGTCGGTGGTCGTCACCCTGCCGAGCGTCTATGCCATGACTCCCGTTCTCGATCACAAGCAGAGCCACGTCATGAACCGCGATCGTGGCCTGATCAACCGAGTCGTTGGGATGTTCAACGACAACCCGACCAGCGAGGACTCGCTGTACCAGGCAGCCACGAAGAAGATGGCGGACGCTGCCCGTCAGACCGATCTGATCCAGCGCGCCCAGGAGCACACCACTTTTGTGTTGACGGGGATGCTCAAGTCGATGGGCTTCGAGAAGATCGACATCGTGTTCCAGGTCAACAGCGCCTCGGTGTAGAGCGTCGAGACTTCGACACAAAGGTTGCATGATCATGCGTAGAAATGTATGATCATACGTCGTGAAGCGAGTCGGCATCATCGGCGCATCCGGGTACACCGGCGCAGAGCTCTTGCGACTGTGCGCCCAGCACCCCGAGTTCGATGTCGTCTACGCAACCGGCGACAGCCAGGCCGGTTCGCTGGCCAGCGGGTTGTACCCCAGCCTGGCCGCGAAGTACCCCGACTTGGTGTTCGACGACTTCGACCCCGCAAAGGCCGAGGAGCTCGACGTCGTCTTCCTCGGCTTGCCGCACGAAGCCTCGATGGCCCTTGCGCCACAGCTGCACGGCAAGGTCGGCTGCCTCGTTGACCTGTCGGCAGCGTTCCGTCTCAAAGACGCTTCGCTGTATCCAACCTGGTACGGATTCGACCACGATCAGCCGCAGCTTCTGTCAGCCGCGGTGTTCGGCCTGCCGGAACTTCATCGGGAAGATCTGAAGCAGGCAACGCTCATAGCCACTCCGGGCTGCCACGTGACGGCGGCAACGCTCGCCCTGGCACCTTTGGTCCAGGCGGGCGTCATCGCTCCGTTCGGCGTGATCGTCAACTCGATCACCGGCGTCAGTGGAGCGGGACGAGCGTTGCAGCCCAGTTCGATGTTCTGCACGGTCGACGAAAATGTCACCGCGTACGGACTGCTCGACCATCGACACACGCCAGAGATCGAGCAGGAGACCGGCGCACAGGTGTTGTTCACTCCGCATCTCGCTCCCTTGAGCCGCGGACTCCTCGCAACGTGTTACGCCAAGCCGTTGGCAGGCGTCACGACAGCCTCGTTGCTGGCGACGCTTGCCGGTAGGTACCGAGACGAGCCCTTTGTCGTCGTCCGTCCCCATTCGCCGTCGACGAAGGCAACGCTCGGCAGCAACGTCGCCCACATCACGGCACGCTTCGATGTGCGAACCAACACCGTCATCGCGATCTGTGCGATCGACAACCTTGCCAAGGGTGCCTCGGGGGGCGCGATCCAAGCTGCCAACCTTGCGCTCGGATTGCCTGAGACCGCGGGGCTCTCCACAGTAGGTATGTTCCCGTGACGATCACCGCCGCAGCCGACAGGGCTGCAACGCTGGTCGAAGCGCTGCCGTACATCCGTCGGTTCGCCGACCAGGTGGTCGTCGTCAAATATGGAGGAAACGCTCTGGCAGGGGCGTCCGACGACGACGCACTCGCGCTGTTCGCACAAGACATCGTGCTGATGCGTCAGGTCGGCATGCGTCCCGTGGTCGTACATGGAGGGGGGCCGCAGATCAGTGAGCTCATGACCCGGCTCGGCAAGCGGAGCGAGTTCCGCGATGGGTTGCGCGTCACCGATGGCGAGACGGTCGACATCGTCCGAATGGTGTTGATCGGGCAGGTCAACCCGCAGATCGTCGCAGCGATCAACGTGCACGGACCACTTGCCGTTGGCGTCTCCGGAGAGGACGCCAGCCTCATCCGGGCTGCTGCTCGGAACGCCGATCTCGGCTTCGTCGGCGATGTCGAGTCGATCAACCCGACGATCTTGAAAGCGTTGCTCGACGACGAGTTCATCCCCGTAGTCGCCTCCATCGGCACCGACTCAGCGGGCCAGGCCTTCAACATCAATGCCGACACCGTTGCCGGCGCGATCGCTGAGGCCCTCGGCGCGGAGAAACTCGTCTACCTCACCGACATCGAGGGCTTGCGCCGAGTCATCGATGACCCGGCTTCGTTGATCCGACAAACAACTCCGGACGAGCTCGATGCGTTGATGGCCGATGGAACTATCGCCGGCGGCATGATCCCCAAGGTCGAGAGCTGCGTACACGCCGTGCGCGGCGGTGTTCGCCGTGCGCACGTCCTCGACGGGCGGATCGCTCATGTTCTGTTGCTCGAGATTTTCACCGACGAAGGAATGGGCACGATGGTCCAATGAACGCACACGCACACGTATTCGACATCTCGGCGGCACCGACCGTCTGCCCGTTCATGCCGGTGTTCGGCGCGCCGGAGGTGATGTTCGTGCGCGGCAGCGGGACCGAGCTGTGGGACAGCAACGGTAAGCGCTATCTCGACTTCCTCGGAGGTCTTGCCGTGATCGCGCTTGGCCATTCGAATCCGCGGATCACCGCAGTCATCGCTGAACAAGCGGCGACACTGATGCACGTCAGCAACCTTTTCGCCACCGACAAGGTGGCCGAGGCGGCGATCAAGATCGATGCACTGTTCGCTGAGACCACGGGCGCAGTTGGTCAGGTGTTCTTCTGCAACAGCGGCGCCGAAGCCAACGAGACGGCGCTCAAGCTGGCCCGCAAGTTCGGTGGAAGGGGTCGCCACGGAGTCATCAGCGCGTTTGGAAGCTTTCACGGACGCACCCTCGCCGCGCTGGCGGCGACTGGTCAGCCGGCGAAGCACGAGCCCTTCTTCCCGATGCCCGACGGGTTTCGGCACGTCGCCTACAACGACATCGATGCGCTCGAAGCAGCTATCGACACAACGGTTGCGGCTGTCCTGCTCGAACCCGTGCAAGGCGAGGGGGGCGTTGTGCCGGCCGACGACCAGTACCTTCGCGACGTCAGGGCACTGTGCGATGAGCGCGGTCTACTGATGATGCTCGACGAGATCCAGACAGGTTTCGCGCGCACAGGTGAGTGGTTCGGCTTCCAACATGCTGGGGTGGTCCCGGACGTCGTGTCCATGGCCAAGGCGATGGGGAACGGTTTCCCGGTTGGCGCGACGTGGGCCAAGCACGAAGTTGCCGCCGTCTTCCAGCCCGGCGACCACGGCAGTACGTACAGCGGCACTGCGTTGGCCACGGCGGTGGTCAGCGCTGTCATTGACGAAATGCGCCGGATCGACGCGCCGTGGCTTGCCACAAAGCGAGGCGAATACTTCTCGGCGCGACTCGCCGAGCTGCCCGGAATCGCCAACGTTCGCGGCCGAGGATTGCTGCTTGCTGCCGAGCTGGCCGACGGTGGCGACGCGAAGGCTGCCTATTCGCAGCTGCTCCACCTTGGTTTGGTCACCAATGCTGTCACCGCTACGGCGCTTCGATTCGCGCCGCCGCTGACCGTCAGCGAGGCCGAGCTCGACGAAGCCGTCGCGATGGTGGCGGAGGTTCTGACATGAGGCATCTGCTCAACATCACCGACCTCACGGCGGAGGAGCTCGTGCAGGTGCTTCATCTCGCTGAACGCGGCGACGTGCGGCCCGTGCTTGCCGGGCTTGGGGTCGCGTTGATCTTCGAGAAACCTTCGAACCGCACACGCCAATCCATGGAGATGGCGGTCGCCCAGCTCGGCGGTCATCCGGTGTACACGCGGGGTGATGAGGTCGGGTTCGATGCGCGTGAGACGGTGGAAGACATCACCCGGGTGATGTCCGGATATCACGCAATGTTGGCTGCACGTGTCTTCGACCACGCCGTAGTCGAGCGGATGGCAGCGGTGGGCACTGTCCCCATTGTCAACATGCTCAGCGACTATTCGCATCCGCTGCAGGGGCTGGCCGATGCCTTGACCATGCATCAGGTTCACGGTTCGCTGACCGGCCAGACCATCGCTTACATCGGTGACTACAACAACGTGTCTCGCTCGCTGGCCGAGGCCTGCGTGCTCTTGGATGCGAACGTGACACTGGGTTGCCCTGTCGGTTACCACGCACCCGACGCCGAGCTCGAACGGCTGAACCTGCTTGGCGGCGGACGGGTTCGACAGGTTCATCGAGCGGACGACGCGGTGGCGGGTGCGATCGCCGTGCACACCGACACGTGGACGTCGATGGGCCAGGAAGCCGAGAAGGAGGATCGCAAGCAAGCCTTCGAGGGCTACACGGTCACCGATCAGATGATGTCCAAGGCAGCGCCGAACGCCGGCTTCTATCACTGCCTGCCGGCCTACCGCGGTTACGAGGTTGCCGCCGACGTGATCGACGGCCCACAAAGCCACGTGTTCCAGCAGGCACACAACCGGATGCATGCAGCTCGCGGCGCGCTGGCGTTTCTGATGGGCGTTCGTTGATGGCCAGCAAGGTGCAACGCCAGCAGATCATCGGCAAGCTCATCGGCAAGCACGCGGTCACGAACCAGCCGCAGCTGGTCGATCTCCTGGCTGACGAAGGCATTGCCGCAACACAGGCGACGGTGTCACGCGATCTCGAAGACCTCGGCGCGGTGAAGGTGCGCGTGCCGGGTGGTGAGACCGTGTACGCGATCCCGGAGTACGAGCCAGCACGAATTGCGCCGGAAGATCAACTGCGACGCGTGATGGGCGAGTGGGTCGCCGAAGTCAAGGTCTCGGCCAACCTCGTTGTGCTTCGCACGCCGCCGGGTTGCGCGCACGTCGTCGCCTCGGCCATCGACCGCTCAGGAATGGCCGGGCTCATCGGCACCGTCGCCGGTGACGACACGCTGATGTGCGTGGCCGAGGAGTCGCTCGGCGGCAAGGCACTGGCCGTACACCTGCGCGAGCTGGCCGGTTTGCAATGACCGACGACCCCACAACGACCCCAACGACCGCGAAGGCGTTGTGGCACGGACGATTCGAGGGCGGGCCGGCGGCGGAGTTGATGGCGTTCACGGAGAGCTTGTCGTTCGATCGGCGTCTGTCGCTCGACGACGTTGCCGGATCCGTTGCCCACGTGCTCGGTCTCGCCCACGCCGAGATCATCACTGACGCTGAAGCCACCTCGATCATTTCCGCGCTCGACCGGGTGTCGGCCGAACTCAGGAACGGAACCTTCCCGTTCGTCGACGGCGACGAAGACATCCACTCGGCGATCGAACGCCGCGTCACAGACCTCGCCGGTCCGACCGGTGCGAAGTTGCACACCGGTCGCAGTCGCAACGATCAAGCGGCGACCGACGTGCGGCTGTGGATGAAGCGCGAGCTCATGGCGGTTGCCCGACGGATAGTCGACCTACAGGCGGCGCTGCTCGACAGGGCGCGCTCGGCCGGCGACATCTACCTCCCCGGGTACACGCATCTGCAGCGTGCTCAGCCGGTGCTTCTGTCCCATCATCTCCTGGCCCACGCCTGGGCACTCGGACGCGATGTCGAACGAATCCTCGATGCAATGCAACGGATCGATGTGTCGCCATTGGGCGCCGGCGCGTTGGCAGGCTCGTCGCTGCCGCTCGACCCCGACTTCACTGCCAAACGACTTGGTTTCGCAACGACGTTCGAGAACTCGATGGACGCGGTCGGATCGCGCGATCACGTCGCCGAGGCGCTGTTCACCCTGACGCTCGTGGCTGTCAACCTGTCGCGGATCGGCGAGGAGTTCGTGCTCTGGACGACCCAGGAGTTCGGATTCGCCCATCTTGACGATGCCTACGCCACCGGATCATCCATGCTCCCGCAGAAGAAGAACCCTGACATCGCCGAGCTCGCCCGAGGCAAGGCCGGAAGGCTGATCGGCAATCTCACCGGATTCCTCGCGACCATGAAAGGCCTTCCGCTGACCTACAACCGCGACTACCAGGAAGACAAAGAGCCGTTGTTCGACTCCGTCGATCAGATCAAGCTGGGTCTCAGCGCGGTCACTGGGATGATTGCCACCGCAACGTGGGTGCCCGAGCGGATGCAAGCTGCCGCCGACGCCGAAACCTCCTCGGCGACCGATCTCGCAGAATGGCTCGTCGAGCGCGGCACCCCGTTCCGCCAAGCCCACGCGATTGTCGGCACCCTGGTGCGTCGGTCGTTGGCCGGAGAAGGGTCATTGGCTCACTTGGTCGAGGCTGATCCCGCGCTTGGTCCCCACGCGGCCGTGCTGGTCGAACCGGGTGTCTCGGTGAAACGCAAGATCACCGCCGGGGGTGCGGGCCCTGCCGCGGTTGCGCATCAGATCGAACGATTCGCAGCGCATCTCGAGCGGTTGAGCAACGCAGTCGCGTGAGGCGTCTGCCGCAACGCTTCTTCGAGCGTCACTCCACCGGAGTAGCTCCCGATCTGCTCAACAAGCTCTTCATCGTCGGCGATACGGCCGGTCGGATCGTCGAAGTCGAGGCGTACAGCTCCGATGATCCGGCGGCGCACACCTTTCGCGGACGCACGAAGCGAAACGAGGTGATGTACGGGCCTGCGGGACACCTCTACGTGTACTTCATCTACGGCATGCACTTCTGCGTGAACATCGTGACTGGCCTGCGAGGCGACGGTCAGGCGGTGTTGATTCGAGGGGTGGTGATCGATGGTGTCGACCCCCGGCTGACCAACGGCCCGGGCAAACTGTGCCGCTACCTCGGTATCGACATGTCGCACAGCGGCGATCGGGCCAACATCGTCGACGACGGCGTGCCGCCGCCGCTCGCGCCGCTGGTCGGTCCAAGGATCGGCATCACAAAGGCGGCTGACTGGCCGCGTCGTTGGCGGGTTGGTTGATTCATCTCACCGATCGGCCAGATTGACGCGAACTTCGACGCCATGGCGCGAGTGATCGGGGTACAGACCTGGCAACATGGGCGTCGTTATGGATCTGCTTGCCGACCTGCATGCCCGCGGGCTCATTCACGACACCACCGATCGGGCGGCGCTGGCGGCACGGTTGGACAAGGGCAACATCGGCCTGTACATCGGGTTCGACCCCACTGCCGACTCGTTGCACGCCGGCCACCTCGTGGGACAGCTCTTCATGCGTCGCTTCCAACTCGCTGGCCACCGTCCCTTCCCGCTGGCCGGCGGCGCAACCGGGATGGTCGGTGACCCCGGTGGCCGCAGCGAGGAGCGAAACCTCCTCGACAGCGACACCCTGCGGCACAACGTCGAATGCATCAAAGTGCAGCTCAGCAAGCTGCTCGATTTCGAGCCGGGCCCCTACCAGGCGACGTTGGTCAACAACGCCGACTGGACACATCCCATCACCATGCTCGAGTTCCTGCGCGACGTCGGAAAGCACTTCACCGTGAACCAGATGATGGCGAAGGATTCGGTGCGCTCGCGTCTCGACAGCGAGCACGGCATCTCGTACACCGAGTTCAGCTACATGCTGTTGCAGGCCAACGACTTCCGCCATCTGTACGAGCATCACGACGTCGAGCTGCAGGCCGGTGCCAGCGACCAATGGGGCAACATCGTCGCTGGCGTCGAATTGATCCGTCGCACCCTCGGCACCCAGGCGTTTGCAATGACTCATCCGTTGATGACAAGAAGCGACGGCAGCAAGTTCGGCAAGTCGGTCGGTGGAGCGGTGTGGCTGGACCCGGCGCGCACCTCGCCGTACCAGTTCCGTCAGTTCTGGGTGCAATGCGATGACGCGATGGTCGCTACATACCTGAAGATGCTCTCGATGCGTCCGCTCGCCGAGATCGACGCGTTGGTCGAGCAGCAGGCTTCGTCGCCGGAACGGCGGCTGGCACAGCGTGCCCTGGCAGAGGAGATGACCGCCTTGGTGCACGGCCACGATGCCGCTCTGGCCGCCGGCGAGGCAGCGGACGTACTGTTCGGTGCAGATCCGACTGGCGCCTCGGTGGCGGCCCTCGAGGCGGTTGCCGCGGAGGTGCCTCGTGTTCAGGTGCCCCGTACGCTCGACGGAGTGCGGGTTCACGAGATGCTCGTTCAGGCTGGTGTGGCCAAGTCGAACAGCGAGGTCTCCCGGCTGTTGAGCCAAGGTGCAGTTCGCGCCGGAAATCGCGTCCTCGACAACGACGGGCTGCTGAGCGAATCCGACCTGCTCAGAGGGCAATTCCTGTTGTTGCGCAAGGGCAAGCGAGACTTCGTCGTCGGAAAATCTTTGACGGAAGGTTGACGGTTCCATCCCTGCTAGATAGTGTTGCTACTCGCCTCGCACGACCGTATCGGTTCGTGAGGCCAGGCACCAACAGAGGGTTTCGGCTCCTGTGTGCCGCGCTACGACATCGTACTTGTGCGCTGTCTCGGCTCCTTGAAAACGGAAGAGAAGACTGAACGCCAATGCGGGCAGCGATAGCACAT
>JANMQX010000122.1:0-1849 GCA_031370745.1 Ilumatobacteraceae bacterium | reverse complement strand
CGTCGAGCAGCGTGCTGCGTTGCGCTCGAAGGGCGACGGCGACGCGGTTCCCGACGTTCTGGTGATGACCGCGACTCCGATCCCGCGAACAGCGGCGATGACGGTGTACGGCGACCTCGACGTCAGCGTGCTCGACGAGCTTCCGCCTGGCCGCACGCCGATCGTCACTCACTGGGCCGATGGCCCGCTGATGGAGCAGGCCGCGTGGGCGACCGTTCGCGACGAGGTGGCCGCGGGTCGCCAGGCATATGTCGTGTGTCCGTTGATCGAGGAGAGCGAGAAACTGGAAGTTGCCAGCGCCCAGGAGACGTTCGACCGATTGGCGGCAGGGGAGTTGAAGGGTTTGCGGCTCGGCCTCTTGCACGGCCGCCTGCCGTCCGCCGAGAAGGAAGCGGAGATGGAGCGCTTCCGCGAGGGTCTGCTCGATGTCTTGGTGGCTACCACGGTGATCGAGGTCGGTGTCGATGTGCCGAACGCGACGGTCATGGTCATCCTCGATGCCGACCGCTTTGGCATTGCCCAGCTTCACCAACTGCGCGGTCGAGTGGGCCGCGGCCGGCACGCTTCCAGTTGTTGGCTGGTGACCGCCGGAACGACGGCCGACGCTCCTGCTGTCGGAAACCCAAGAGTCGAGGCCTTGGTTGCGTCCACCGACGGCTTTGCCTTGGCGGAGGTTGATCTCGACCTTCGTGGGGAAGGCACCATCATGAACACCGCCCAGAAAGGCCGAAACGATCTGAAGTTGGCCTCGCTGCGACGCGATCGCGAGCTGGTGTCGTTGGCGCGCGACGCTGCGTTCGAGATTGTCGATGACGATCCGCTGCTGGCTCGTCATCCCGTGCTGCTCGACGAGTTGCGCCTGCTGTTCAGCACCGAAGCCGAGGAATTTCTCTTCAAGTCATGACCGTGGAATCGCCGCGAGTGCAGACACAATGGGTGGATGCGGCGCATGGCGACACTTGCTCTCATCTCCCTCGCCTTCGCGGCGTGCAGTTCCGGGTCCAACTCAGCGACGACGTTGGCTCCCGGACAAACCGCTGCACCCCTTCCGGGTGAGCCACCCGGAGTGAAGACATACACCGGTCTGTCCCACGATCATCTCGACACCCCCGTTGCGTATCCGCAGTCGCCTCCAGTCGGCGGCAACCATTCGCCCGCCTGGCAGAACTGCCAGTACTACGACACCTCTGTACCGAACGAGCGCGCCGTGCACTCCCTGGAGCACGGTGCTGTGTGGATCACGTACTTGCCCAACGCATCGCAAGCGGATCGAGACGTGCTCAAGGCGCTGGCCGCAACGGGCGATCACATCCTGGTGTCGGAGTACCCGGGTCAGCCGGCGCCGATCGTGGTGACGGCGTGGGGGAAGCAGCGGTATTTGCAATCCGTGCACGATCCCCAGTTGCAACAGTTCGTCGACTTCTTCCAGAGCGGTCCCCAAACGCCCGAGGCCGGGGTCACGTGCCGCCACAGCACCGACGCAACGACCTGACCATCGTGTTGGGCAATCGCTTCGACCGCTGTTGAGCTTCTGCGCCTGCCTGGCGTCCACTGCGACGAGTCGACATGCGGTCGGTCGTCGGAGCGACTCACGCTTCGCGTCGACCCAGAATCATCGGTCGGTTGCGAAGTCGTTCGAGGCATGGTGGCGGCCCATTCGAGCGACAGTCCACCTGCGTGGGGCCCTTTTCTGGCGGCGAGTCGTACGGGTCGCCGACCGACATCTCGACCTCGCGGCGCGGTCTATGGTGTGCCGTTATGGCACGACCAGCTCACTTCGAGATCCACGCCGATGACCCGCAGCGAGCCATCGCGTTCTACACCGACGTCTTCGGCTGGACGGTGAACC
>JANMQX010000096.1:0-1957 GCA_031370745.1 Ilumatobacteraceae bacterium | reverse complement strand
CTCCAGTTGGTCGACACCGATGTCACCAACATCCCGATGCTGGCCGCCGATCCGTACGGCAACTTCATCCGTGGTCCTCACGGACTGCCGCAGTACGTGACCGCCAGCGGCCTTGTCGAGGGCAACCTGACTACCCCGGTTCCGGTCCCGGCGGACGCGTTGCATTTCGACACACCGTTCCTCACCGACATCGCCCACAATGCAGATCCCAGCCCGCGTACCGACCCGGCCACAGGCACCGTCACTGTGCCGACGCCGGACCTCGACAACACTCCGTCGGCGAATTTCGCTGCGCAGCCGGCAGGCACCTACGACGACGAGATGCTCAATGCCCACTTCGCCTGCGGCGATGGCCGATGCAACGAGAACATCGCCCTGTCGACGATCCACCAGATCTTCCACTCCGAGCACGACCGGTTGGTCGATTACAACAGGAACGTGATCGAGACCGATCCCGTCTTGAACACCGACTATCACGCCACCAACTGCGCAGTCGGTTGCCTCACGAATGATCCGACACTGCCGACCACCTTCACATACGGCGAGCGCTTGTTCCAGGCCGCCCGTTTCGTGACGGAGATGGAATATCAG
Source organism: Ilumatobacteraceae bacterium (assembly GCA_031370745.1). Classification (GTDB taxonomy): domain Bacteria; phylum Actinomycetota; class Acidimicrobiia; order Acidimicrobiales; family Ilumatobacteraceae; genus JAENVT01. The sequence continues at coordinate 1,366 of JANMQX010000096.1, read as the reverse complement.
CACCTGGTGTTCGAGGAGTTCGCTCGCAAGATGCAGCCGGCAGTCCGGCCCTTCCACGTGTACAACTCCGACATCAACTCAGCGATCCCCGCTGAGTTCGCTCACGCGGTCTACCGGTTCGGTCACTCGATGCTCGACCAGGACGTCGCCCGCACCAACACCGATCCGATCACGGGGGCCAAGTCGGATAACTCGATTCCGTTGCTGACGGCGTTCTTGAACCCACCGGAGTTCTTCAATGGTGGCACCGCCGGCACGCTGACACCTGAGCAGGCAGCTGGCAGCGTCGTCATGGGTTCGTCCGACCAGGTCGGCAACGAGCTCGACGAGTTCGTCACCGAGACGCTGCGCAACAACCTGGTGGGCTTGCCTCTCGACTTGGCGGTGCTCAACATGACCCGTGCCCGCAGCGAAGGCATCCCGCCGCTGAACGACGTCCGTCGGAAGATCTTCGCCCGCACAGGCGACGGTCAGTTGACGCCGTACACCAGCTGGTCAGACTTCGGTCAGCACCTCAAGCACCCCGAGTCGCTCATCAACTTCGTGGCTGCATACGGAACCCACCCGACGGTTCGCGACTCCGGGCCCGATGGTGACATCGGCACGGGCTGTGACACCGCAACACCATCTGCGGGTTGCGCCGACAACGTGACCACGATCGCCGCCAAGCGCGCCGCAGCCACACTGATCGTCAAACCGGTCAACCCCACAGATCCCCAAATCCCAGCCGACGCTGCCGACTTCATGTTCAGCACGGGCGCCTGGGCGAGCGACGCCAACGGCGTGACCACGACCGGTCTCGACAGCGTCGACCTGTGGGTCGGCGGCCTGGCAGAGATCACCAACCTGTTCGGCGGTCTGTTGGGCAGCACCTTCAACTACGTCTTCCAATCATCGTTGGAGAACCTGCAGGACGGTGACCGTCTCTACTACCTGGCTCGTACGCCGGGCCTAAACCTGCGCACCCAGCTCGAGGGCAACTCGTTCGCCGAGCTGATCCAGCGCAACACCGACAACACCAACTCGCTGAAGGCCGACGCTTTCGCGACGGCTGACTGCAAGTTCCAGATCGGAAACTTGAACGGCACCCCCGCGGGCTTCGCAGCATTCGGTTCATCGGTCGCAGACGATCCGACAACCACCGACTGCAACGAAAACCTGCTACTGCTGCGCAAGCCGGATGGCACGATCCAGTACAAGGCAGTCAACACCGTCAACCCCGTTGGTATCAACGGCCAGTCGGTCTACAACGGCACCGCCGGCGTCGACCGCATCTTCGGCGGCAACGACAACGACACCTTCTGGGGTGGTGCCGGCAACGACATCATCGAAGGCAACGGCGGCGACGACGTCGTCCTCGGTGGCG
>JANMQX010000083.1:0-3801 GCA_031370745.1 Ilumatobacteraceae bacterium | reverse complement strand
CTCGCGGGCACGCAGCATGAACGCCGGTTCGTCGCCTTCGCCTTCGATCGAGCCGCCCGGCTCTGCCCGGCGCCGCTCGTACTTGGCGAGGTACAGCGGCGCGTCATCGCGCGTGACGCTCATGTGTAGATCGACACGAACGATTCGACGACACGATTCTCGTAATAGAACAGCGCCTTGCCCAGCTGATCCTCCGTCCAGGTGATGGTTTCCCAATCGGTGTCGGTCTTGTAACCACCGGTGAACACTTCGTTGCGGTTTCCAACGGGATCGAAGAAGTAGATCGTGTGACCGCGTGTGATGCCATGCCGGGTTGGGCCGATGTCGATGTCGATGCCGTTCATCCGCAAGATGTCGGCGGCGCGACCGACCTCGGCCCAGCTGTCGAGCCAGTAGGCGAAGTGGTGCAATCCGCCGTTGGCGCCGCGAGTGAACGCGATGTCGTGCGGCTGCCGTGATCGCTCGAAGAACACGATCAGCTGATAGCCCTCGTTGCTCACGAGCTGCTCGGTGAGCCGGAAGCCGAGAACCTCGCTCATGAAGCGGGCCGCGTCGGGAACATTCTCGGTAGTCAGCAGGCAGTGGTCGAGCCGGGGAGGAGCAATGCCGACCAGATCCATCGGCATCGGCGCAGGGTTGAACAACGGCAGGCCGTTTCCGACCTTCTCCATCTTGGCGTAGATCTCCATCGTGTGGCCGGTTGGCGAGTCGAAACGGATCGCATCACCCTGACCGAGTTCGGTACCCGCCGAGATGCGCTCGACCGTGCAGCCATACCGTTCGAGATTGGTCTCGTAGCCCTCGAGGTCGTCGATCGACTCGGTCTTGAAGGCGACGTGCTCGAGCCCGTAGCGGTTGGCGCCGGTCAGCATCAACGAGTGGTGATCCTGCTCGTCCCACCCCTTGAGGTAGACGTGGTTCTCGTCGCGGGCCACCTCCCGCAGACCCAACACCTCGGTGTAGTACGCAGCACAGAGCTCTAGATCGGGAGTTCGAACCTCAACGTGTCCGAGACGGAAGATGGCCATGCAGTCATCTTGGTTGTGCGGAGTCTGCGCCGAAAGAGCACTGTTCCGACAAACGGAACGCCACCGTTTTCCGAGGTCACGCGAGCATGAGACGGTGTGTCTATGGCATTTGATGGTGATGCATTCGTTGACGACATGCGTGAAGAGCTGCAATCCTCTGGCCGCACGCTGGACCAGGCAGATTGGGTCAAGCGCACCCAGCAGGGCGAGGCGACCACGCAGGACCTGGTCGCCTGGGCTCGTCAGCACTACCACGGGGTGACGTACCACACCCGTCGGATCCTGTCTGCATGGGTCACGCGCATCCCGTACGAGATGACCGATGGCGTCATCGAGAACATCGCCGAAGAAGTGTTGGGCACGACATCGAAGTCTGGCTTCGGCCACCTGCACTGGTTGTTCGAATTCACCCGCGCGCTCGGCGCACCCGACGAAGTGATCACCGACGCGACACCCAACGTCGACGCGATGGCGAGCAGCGGCTTTCTGTATTCGTTGGCCAGCCAGCAACCGTGGTACGAGTTGACCTTCGGCGGGATTCTGGCCATCGAGAATCAGATTCCGGCGGCGTACATCAAGGTCGTCGACGGCTTCAAGGCTCACTACACCGACATCCTGCAGCCCGACGACTACGCGTTCCACACGATTCACATCACAGTCGACGAAGATCACGGTGGCCATGTGGGCGAGTTCGCCGAGCGGTACCTCGACACCGATGCCAAGCGGCGTTCGGCACGCGCTGCGTACTTCGCCGGTGCCGAACTGACCCGGCGATGCTGGGACAACCTCAGCGAGTGCAGCTGGTAGTTCTCGATCCCACGACGAAATTTGTCGCTGGCGTGCGATGAGTGGGTAGCGTCCCGTTGAATGGAACGGCTTCAGCCGTGCGGTCTAGGGTTGGCGCAATGGCTGCCACGCGCGAGTCACCGGAGTCGGCGGTGGCCAGGGCGCTGTCGCTGCTCACCGCGTTCACGTTCGTCGATCCTGTGCTCGGTGTCTCGGAGCTGGGACGGCGGGTCAAGTTGCCCAAGAGCACGGTGCACCGGCTGTTGAGCATCTTGGTCAAGGAAGGATTCGTCGAGCGCACAGCCGGCGATCGCTACCGGCTGAGCCTGAAGCTGTACGAGATCGGCCAGGAGGTCGTCAGCAGCCGAGTGCTGCGCCAGGTCGGTCACGTGCCGTTGGAGAAATTGCACAACGACAGCCACGAGGCGGCCCACCTCGCGGTGTTGTCCGGGCCCGATGTCGTCTACCTCGACCGTCTGGAGAGTCCACAGATGATGGGCCTGTTCACCAAGGTCGGCCGACGTCGCTCGGCACACGCCACATCGTCGGGCAAGGTGCTGCTTGCCTACGGCACGCAGGCCGACGTCGACGATGCGGTTGCCGGCGGGCTCCCACGCCTCGGCCCGCGCACCATCACCACCCGCACCCGGTTGAGCCAGGCACTTGCCGAGGTTCGCAAGGCCGGCTATGCGATCAGCGCCGACGAGGCAGCACCTGGCGTCGTGTCGATCGCCGCACCCATCTTCGACCGTCTCGGTGCATGCGTTGCGTCGGTTTCGGTCGCCGGTCCACTGATCCGCATGCCGGAGGATCGCCACGATCAACTGGCGCGGATGGTGGTGCGCACGGCAGCTGACATCTCGAGGGCGCTGGTCAACGACCCGGCCTCGATCCGCTGACGATCGACACCCCGTCGAGTGACGTCGACGGCACCAGGCACAACCGGGTCGGCACGCCATCGACATGCGACTCGCAGGTGCCGCACAACCCACTTTCGCAACCTCGCTTCGGTCGGTCGTGCTTCGCCAGGAACCGAATCGCGAACAGGGCCGACACGTCGGACCAGGTCGCGAAGGAGAAAGCGAGGCCGTCGATCTCGAAGGTCACTTCTCGTTCGAAGGCCTTGGTCACCGGCTCACAGTACGCAGGCCGATGCCCGGCATTTCAAGCATCTGTCCCGCCCGCCGGAACGAGAGCTTGGCGACAGCAACCGCAGTAGATGAAGATGCACGGCGATGAGCCTCAGCCCGGCCGACGTCAACCTCTACGGCGACGAGTTGTACTCGGCGCTCGTCGACCTGCGCACGGTGCCGAACCTGCGTGATCGGGCCCATGGCATCGACATCACCGATGCGTACCGCATTCAGTCGCGGATGGTGCAACGTCGGATCGATGCCGGCGAGACGATCGTTGGCAAAAAGGTTGGAGCAACCAGTGCGGCGGTGATGAGCTTGCTCGGCCTCGACGAGCCCGATTTCGGGCAACTGCTGAGCGGCATGGTGTACAGCGATGGCGACACCATCAAGCTCGATTCGCTGATCCAACCTCGCGCCGAGGGGGAGATCGCCTTCGTCTTGAAGCGAGATCTTGCCGGTCCGGGAATCACTGCGGTCGATGTGCTGCGTGCCACGGACTACGTCGTGCCCTGTTTCGAGATCGTTGATTCGCGCATCGACGACTGGGACATCAAAGTCGTCGACACCATCGCCGACAACGCATCGTGTGGTGTCTACGTGCTTGGCATCCATCACATGGATCCTCTCGAGGTCGACTTGGCGCTGACCGGTATGACCATCGAAGTCGATGGCGAGCTGGTCGCGACCGGGGCCGGCGCCGCGGTGAAGGGTTCGCCGGTGAACTCGTTGATCTGGTTGGCCAACACACTCGGAGCGCTCGGCATCACCTGCAGAGCCGGCGAGGTGATCCTGACCGGTTCGTTGTCGACAATGGTCTGGGTCAAGACCCCGCAGACACTGACCTGCGAGTT
>JANMQX010000055.1:0-26605 GCA_031370745.1 Ilumatobacteraceae bacterium | reverse complement strand
AGCGGCCGGTCTGACTGGTGCCGGCGCGATTCCTGACGAACCAGTCGTAGCTGTCGGCCAGCATCTCCTCGTTCGACCATTTGGGCTGCCAACCCAGCGCGTCGCGAACGTGGTCGATGTCAAACCACAGCGACTTCGAGTACATCATCCAGTGATATGGCGCGAACGGTGCGAGGCGCATGGCGGCCGCGGCCCTCATCATGACCGCGGTCGGTTCGGCCGGCAGCGACCTGACTCGCGATCCGGTGCCGGCATGCGTGCACAACGACTGCAGCGACTCGCGCATCGTGCCGAAGCGGTCGGTACCGGCGTTGAAGATGGCCGGCCCGGCGACGCCGGCGGCGAGAATGCAGACCTCGGCGAGATCGTCGGCGTGAATGAATTGATAGCGATTGGCGCCGGTGCCAAGGACGAAGATGTCGGCCCCGTCCGCCACCCATTCGAACAGGATTCCGAAGATTCCGAGTCGACCGTGGCCGAGGATCGTCCGTGGACGAATGATCGTCACGTCGAGACCTTTCGACGCGGCCTCGAGGCATGCCCACTCGGCGGCAAGCTTGGCGCGACCGTACGCCTCGATCGGGGAAGGCACCGTTGAAGGCAACACCGGGTTGGTGACCGGTACACCGAAAACGGCACTCGACGACGTGTGGACGATCTTGCGCACGCCTACGCGTGCGGCCTCGCTGAGGAGCAACGCGGTGCCGTCGACGTTGACCGTGCGGAGCAACTGTTCATCTCGGGCCAGCGGAACCTGAGCGACGTTGTTGAAGATGACGTCGCATCCCTCGACGGCGTGCGCCACGACGTCGCGATCGCGGATGTCGCCGATGATCATTTCGGCATCTGCGGGCCGGTCGTCGGCGTCGTTGATGTCGAGGATGCGGACCCGGTGACCTGCAGTGACGAGGCGGCTCACCAGCAGCGATCCGAAATATCCGCTGCCACCGGTGACCAGGCTCGTCGTTGCAGCCTGATGCGTCACAGATCCAATCCTTGCTCTACACACCAGCGAATGCTCCTGCGCATGCCTTCATACAGCTCCACACGCGGCTGATATCCGAGCTCGGCTGTGGTGGCCGAGATGTCGCAGGCGATCGTGTGGTTCATCTCGCCCAGCACGTGAAGTTGCTGCTGATAGCGACCAAGGCCTTGGACAATACGGTCGCCCAACTCAGCAAGTCGACCGGCGATGGCCGGCAGGCGGGTGGTCGGTGGCTTCACGCTGAAGCCCTCGTCGGTCAGAGCTCGCCCGACGGTGGCGACAATCTCGTTGACGGCATAGGGGTGCTCGTCGGCCACCCAGTAGCCCTTGCCCTTCGCCACAGGTGTCAACTCTGCAGCAATCACACCATCGACGAGGTTGTCGATGTAGACCATCGAGCGCCGTTGTTCGCCATCTCCCACGACAGGAAACTTGCCGCGGCGAACGAGCCGGAAGAAGGTGGTCTGTCGCGGCGGCTGGAACGGCCCATAGAACCACGGTGGGCGCACGATCGTCGCATCGAGACCGCGGTCGATCGCGTCGAACACAGCCATCTCGCCCTGCATCTTCGACCGTCCATATCCGTAGTACGGGTGGTACGGCTCGTTCGCCCTGAATGTGTCGCCGTTGTGTGGATTGGTTCCGAACGGGCTGTTCGACGAGACGTGCACCAGGCGACGCACTCCATGGTCGAGGGCTGCATCGGCGACATTTCGCGTACCGTTGGCGTTGATCTCGAAGAACTGCCTCGTGACGGTCGGATGGATGATTCCGGCTGTGTGAATCAAGTCGGCATTGGTGCCAGTGCCATGCAACAAGCGGGCCATGGTGTCGGGTTTGGCGATGTCGCCGATCACCACGTCGACACTGCCGAGCGATTCGAGCAGTTGGGCCTCTGCGGTTGTGCGGGCGAGCAACCGCAACCTCGGCCGCGCCTCGTCCGCGAGGAGACGGTGCACCAAGGCTCGGCCGAGCCACCCAGCAGCCCCGGTGACCACGGTGACCTCGGGAGGTGCGAAGTGATCACCCATGCGTGCGCACCGTTGCCGCAAACCGGCGGGCATTGCGAATGGCCAACGCCATCACAGTTCCCTGCGGGTTGACCCCTGGCGCGGTGGGCAGCAGCGACGCATCGTTCACCCAGACGTTTCCCGTTCCGTGGACGCGACCAAACGAGTTCGCGCCGCACTTCGCGGTGTCTTCGCCCATCGGAACAGTGGAACACAGGTGGACGGTCATGACGCTCGCTCTGGCCGCCGAAAAGCTGGATTGCATCGTGGCCAGGTCACCGCGCTTTCGCACCAATGGCGCGCCACGGAACGACGGATACACCGCGTCGGCACCGGCCTCCAGCATCACCAGCGCCAGCCTCGCCAACCCACTGCCGAGGAGGGCACGGTCTCGTCGCGTCAGCGAATAGGTGACGATCGGATCGCGAAGTCCGCGTACGGCGCGCACCTTGCCGCGACCTTCGCTGGTGATAGCCGCGTAGTAGACGCTGATACGTCGCCAGTCTGCGATGGCCTTCGAAAACGTTGCCCATTGATCGCTGAGCGCCAGTGCGACAAGACCGGGTTGGCTCGCCGATCCGCCGAACGATAGGTCGGGCGCGAACTCCTTGACCTGATGCACAGGCACGTCGTCGTCGACGTTCAACTCATAAGCAAATCGGGCGGCCAGCTTGACGGTCGGATGCACTGCCAACGATTGGCCGATGTACCCGGCGATGTGGGACCGCTGCAACAGTGCCGGTGACTGGATGGCGCCGCCGCACACGAAGACGTGCCGAAAATCGATCGTGCCCCTGCGGCCGTCTGCCAACGTCGTGGTGGCCTGGCGGGCACTTCCACCAGTCATCTGCAACACATCGATGCGACACCCGGTCACCAATCGTGCACCGGCATCGACGGCTCGAGGCAGATATGTGCGTGTCATGCTCTGGCGCTGACCCTTGGCAGGGTCATTGTCGATGTATTTCATCCATCGCGGGATTTCACTGTTCTGCCAACCGAGTGACTCGGCACCGCGCCTCAACACGTCGCTCGGTGCACTTGGTGGACCGGGCACGGTCGTCACGCTGATCGCCTGTTCGACTTCATTCGCGATCGAGTGCACTTCGTCGTGATCGAGTTCGACAATGCCGAAATCGATCGCCCATCGACGCAGCACCTCGTCGGGTGGGCGCCGATACAAGCCGCTGTTGATCTCGGTTCCACCACCGGCACATCGACCCTCGGTATAGGCGATCGACGGAAGACCAAGAGCGACCGTGACTCCGCCCGAGCGATATTGACGATCCATCTGTTCGAGCGAGAACGGGACGACCGCACCCTGTTCGACCCACTCGCCCTCCTCGACGATCAGCACGTCGAAGCCAGCTTCGGCGAGGACGGCTGCCGTCGTTGCCCCGCCGGCACCTGACCCGATCACCAGCACCTCGGCATCCATCTTTGTCGTCGCCGCAACAGGGATCATCGTTGCGCTCCCGAAGGTGACGTGTCGGGCCAGTGTTCCCAGACGTAGGCGTATCCCAGTGATCGGATCAGCCGCGGATACTCGCCGAGAACCGGAAGCGATCTCGACATCAGGAACCGGGCGACCGCCCGCCCGCCCGGCACGGCAATCAGTGCTCGGTAGAAGAGTCCGATCATCGTGATACCGAATCGGGTGAAGCTGGGCACTGCGCGGGCCCGGCGCTGCACGAACTGCACCACCTCGGCTCGCCGCTGTCGCGAGAGCTCGGGCAGATCCGCCTCGAGCAGCAGTTCGGCGAATGGGCCGACGATTCTGTCGAGTTGAAGGTGACGCGAATCCGAGGCCATGGCGAGCCGGTCAGGTTAGCTTCACCCAGCGAAATGCGCGGTTGCCGAGGTGAGGTCGGGACTCGGCGGCTACGCTCGCAGCCCGTGCGTACCGTCGTCGTGCTGCCGACCTACAACGAGGCGGAGAACATCGTCGCGTTCCTGCGCGCAGTCCGTCAGGCGGTGCCCGAGGCCGACGTCTTGGTGGTCGACGACAACAGTCCCGATGGCACGGCCGTTCTGGCGGAGGAGATGGCATCGGAGCTCGGGCGCATCAAGGTGCTGCACCGCGCCGGCAAGCAGGGCCTCGGCGCCGCCTACCGCCACGGTTTCACGACGGCTTTCGACGAAGGCTACGAGGCGATCGTGTCGATGGATTCCGACTTCTCGCACTCCCCAGGTGCGATCCCAACGATGCTCCAGGTCGTCGCCGACGGTGCCGACGCCGTGATCGGGTCGCGCTACGTGCCAGGAGGCGCGACCGTCGACTGGCCCTTGCGACGACGTTTGCTGTCGAAATGGGGGAATCGGTACACCGCAGCCGTGTTAGGGCTGCCAGTTCGCGACTGCACCTCTGGGTTCCGCGCGTACCGCGCCGACGCCCTGCGAACCATCGATCCCGGTTCAACGACCGCCGAGGGTTACGCCTTCCTGACCGAACTCGTCCGCAAGCTGATCGCCAACGGCTCGACGATCGTCGAAGTCCCGATCACCTTCCGCGATCGTCAATTGGGCACCTCGAAGATGTCTGGCAGAATCATCGCCGAGTCCATGCTGCTCGTCACCAAATGGGGCCTCTTCGACCGCAAGAACGGCCGCTAGCCGAGCCCGTCTGGAGCGATCGATCTCCGAATGGTGGCCGATGCAAACGAGCGACGGCAAACTGCGGTGCGAGCTGTTACCCGAGGGGGTGGTAGATCCTTTTGGAGAGAGGCTCGTTCGTGCCCGTGCGCAGGTCGGGCCGGATGACGTCGTCGTAACGGATGGTGCCACGGTGCTTCTGGCCGCGCAACGGCAGTGCGAGCGCGGCGGTGAGGAGGCGTCCGGCGAGCGTTTCGCCCCCGCGGTGATGGGCGTCGGCGATCTGGGCGGCGGCCACCAGGTCGGCCGGGGGAGCGCCGGTCACGCGACTGGCAACGGTGCCGGTCCAGTGCAGCTCGATCACGCGGTGATCGAGGTGCTTGTCGAGCAGGTCCGCCACGGGCTGGCGCATGCCGCTGGCGGTGAGGTATCGGTCGATGTCCGCATCGAAGTAGGGCGCGGTCTTCGCCGTGAACACGAGCACTCCATCCTCCAACGTCACCCACCACAGGTGGCTCGGGAAGTCGACGATCTTTGCGCTCGCCGCCTGGGGCACCTCGATGTAGCCGGCCTTGGCGACACGGGTCAGTTCGCCGACGACAAGGTCGGGTCGCGAGACGTGTTCGAGCACGTGTGAGCAGATGGCGTAGTCGAAGACTTTGTCGGCGAAGGGCATGTCAGCAGCATCGGCGTCGAACAGCGGGCGATCGATCCGCGCCGCAGACGCCCCAGAACGCTGGGCCCCGTGCTCGTCGCCGACGTAGTGATCGAGCAACACATCTGCGCGCCAGTGCGGCTTGTCGCCACTTCCGACGTCGAGCACCAGCGCGGTGTGATCGACGGGGATGCTGATGCGCCGCCGGCGGAACGATGCGAGCTGTGAGATCATCCTCATTTGTTGCACCGGTGGAACAGGCGAACCAGGCCAGTCTGGTAGTTGCCCACTTCGCAGAAATCGTCGTGCAGCACCTGGTTGGGAACGTCGGAACCAAAGTTCATCGACCTGTTCGGCTCGCGCCAACCGTCCCAAAAACCAGTGAGGATCACCCAATCCGATGATGCCACGTCCGACGCCAACCGAGAACGTGGCGCATTGGCCAACCCGGGATCCATCTCGATGAAATATGTTGCCGGCGTCAGCTCAGGGAACATGTAGTAGAAGAACGCGTCGCTGTACCACGTGCGGCGCAGGTCGCTTGGTCCGACCAACAGCCGCTCGCCGGGTTTCGACAACTTGTCGAGATCGGCGATGACATCACGGCTGGCAAGGTACGGACCGAAATCACCGAGGTAGAAGCGGCGGCCGTTGCGCGAGACGGGGAACGCTGTTTGCACATTTCCGGCGCTCACTCGCGCATGCAGCAGGTAGTAGCGGAACGTGAACAGGGGAGCGACGACGAAGGTCAGCGCGACGGCCGTGGCGACACCGGCCGTGACGAGTTGGCGTTGTGTCGCGCGCGGCCGGCGTCGCCTGACATATTCGACCACTGCGAGGATCAGCAGTGGGAACGAAACGCACGTCACCCAGGACAGGTGTGTCGAATCGGGCCGCTGCAACGCTTGCGAGACGAGACCCAGGCTGAACAGCGCGCCGCACAGCAAGGTCGCAGCGCGCGGACTGTGCGACTGGCGCCACAGCCGCGCCGCGACCCACACCAGGAGCACAGGAACGATGAGCATTGCAAAGAACCACAGGAACAGCGACTTCGGAGCGGACAGAGCCGGAAGCTTCCACCACGGCGGAATCAGTTCGGCGATGGCCTGCAGCGAACCGTCGAGATGCGACCACGACGGCGGTCGCGGAAGTTCGCGGCCGGCGCGCAACTTGAACACTGGATCGATCACCATCCCACGGAACGCTGTGCTCGGGCCGACGAGAGCAACGTGTACCCACAGCGGCGCCAGACCAACGAACGCGGCGATCACAACGGTGCGCCAGTGCGGATTTCGCCAGAGGTACCAGGCGTAGACGAAGATCAATGCCAGGGCCAGGTCCGGTCGATACGTCAGGGCAAGCCCGGCCAACACCCCTGCTGCGAGCAGCGATCGACGCGGGCTGGCGATCGTGCGAGCGCGGAGGGCAAAGACGATGCTCCACAGGCACAGTGCGAGCCCGCCGTTCCATGCCATCGCGGTCAGGCCGATCGGTGTCACCACATAGAACACCGCCAGCCCGGCGACGGCGGCCGCGGCAATCCGACCCCACGGGCGGGCCAGCGTGAAGAGGGCGAAGATGATGGCCAGGTGTTGGATGAGTCCGAAGGTGCGTTCGGACTCGAGCGACACCCCGACGACCTTGTACCAGGCCGCGAGCACCTGCAACGCGCCGGGGCCGTACAGATGCAGGAAGTCGCGATTCGGTAGATCGCCCTTCAACATCCGCTCCGGGAACACCATCATGAACCCTTCTTCCATCGTTCCACCGGTGGTGTGGAACAGACCTCGCAGCGGGAGGGCGATCAGCGCGCACACGGCGCCGATCGCCGCCCAGGTCGCCAACGCGCCGCGCTGCCATGCCCCGCTGAGTCGAGGCCGCAGCCCACCGGAGCCGCCGAGCACGAAGGGGGCTCTATCAGCCTCGGCGCTCGCTTCCTCCGGTTCGCGCGCCAGCCAACGGCGAGCGAAGGCGACGACCGGCACCAACCCCACTGCCCCGAGCACACACAGCGCCGGCTCGGCCGGGGCGCGGAACCGCACGCTGCCGTACGTATACGCCGAGGTGATCGTGACACTGAGGAACTGCGCGCCGAGCGGCAACAGAGGTATCCGACGACGACGCATCGACACAGCACCCACGATCGACAGCCCCGCAAGGCCGTAGTACATCATCAGACCCATCGTGCTGGCATCGCGGTTGCGACCTTCGATACCGCCCAGGTTCACGTTCTGCAGTGGGCGGAACAGCTCCCACTGCCGAAGCACACGCAGCGTGACAACCCGTGGCAGTTCACCGACGTGAGCGCGGGCGTAGTCGAAGCCGAGTGACCGCCAGTACAGCGCAACCTGTGACTCGTCACCGGGCGGTTCGCCCTGTGTTCGGCGAACCGTCTCCTGACATTGGAAATCCCAGTAACCGACGAACGGCCCGTTGTACACCGACGCGCAATTGGCGTACACCATCACCTCGTTGCCGTTGGTCGACAGAGGGACGAAGTTCTCGAACGTCGTCGCGTTGCGGATCATCCACGGTGCCAGCACAGCGCCACAGGCAACAACTGTCACCGCCACGTGCCGCAGCCGCACGGCTCGCGACAACGAGCGAGTAAGCATGATCCACGGGATGGCGAGTAGCGGTAGCAGCAGGATGCCCTCGCCGCGAGCCAACGCAGCGAGCGCGATCACGGCACCAAAGAGCGCAGCGGCCCTCGAGCTCGGCCGATCACGCCAGCGGTAGGCGAGGATCATCGCCAGGGTTACCAGAAGTGCCATCAACCCTTCCGGGTAGAGCAGGCTGTCGATCTGCCACAGGTTTGGATACACCGCCGCGAATGCAGCCGCCGCCAGGCCGACGGCGGCACCGCCGAGTCGCCTACCCAGTGCGCCGGCGGCCAGCACGACGCCCGTGCCGATGAGGATCGACATCATCTTGTGGTCGAAGTAACTCGTGCCCCCGAAACGCGAGCTGATCGACAGCACGACCGGATACAGGGGACCATGAAATGCGCTGGGACGGTACGTCTCGAAGTCTCGCCAACGCAACGGCTCGAGGAAGCCGCGACCGCGGGCTAGCACGTTTGCAGTGGTGTGGTAGAAGAGCGGATCGCCGTTGTCAGTGCGCTCGGGAAGCACGGTCAGCAGCGTGATGATGCGAACGAAGAATCCCATCGCCACAACCGCCGGTAAGGCGAGACGAGATCGCATCATCGCGCGCCACTCGCCGTGCCGAGCCACATCGATTGCGCCCACCACGGCGACGATCGCAATGCTGAAGGCCGCGGCGAGCACCAGAGACCAGATGAATGGGGCGACGACGTTGCCGTGCAGAAAAACTCCGCCATCGAACTCGAACACCCGCTCGTGGTATTGACGAGCAACCAAGGTGAAGGCTGGTTCGCCTGCGAGCAACACGCCCGGCGCGGTGATCGCCATCACAGTGCGCAATCGCGGCGCACCCCGTCGGGCGAAGGTCGGCGAGAGCACACACGAACCGCACAGCACGCCCGCGGCGAAGGTGACCGCGACGAGCGCGTACACCTGAACGTCGGCGGCCGACGCGATGAACGGCGACTTCGGCAAGCCAACCGCGAAGGCCGCAAGAACGAACGAGACCAAGGCAACGAGGATCCCGCCGAGCCGCAGCCGACGGCGTGCTTGCACCTCGACGACGGAGGCATCGACAAGCGCCACGGCAAGGCCGACACCGACGAGGTCGAGATGGTTCGGCAGCAGGCTGAGTGGACCGAACAGACCGGTGTGCCCGCTCGCGGTGCAGATCGTTCGATAGGCGAATGCGATCACGGCGAGGGCGACAGGGATGATCCATTGCTGTGTTGAAGTCATACGCCGGCTCAGCCCAACCAGTGCAGGCATGAGTACGACGGTGAGGACGAGGGTCAGCAAAAGGGGCCCGGCGCCCAGGCCGGGCAGGGGAGTGCCCGTGCCTCGAAAGAGCACCAGCGTCGTCAGCAGTCGCCGCGGTGAGGCCTGCACGTGCAGTGCTGCTCTGGCAAAGGCAATCGTCATCGCCCAGGCGATGTACGTAGCAGGAATCCACCTCGGCCCGACGCCGCTGGCGGTGCGTCCCGCGAGGCTTCGGCGCGCCGCCACCAAGGCGACCAGGGCAATCAGCAACGGTACGGCCAGGTCGAAGCGGGCGATCACGGAGCCTTGGGAACCGACAGCCAACCTGTCGCCGGCGATCGCCGCGCGTTGGATCAGCAATGCGACCGACGCAAGTGCAGCGATCACACCGGCGCGCACCGGCCATCGCGTCGCCGACCAGTCTCCCACGGGTGCCGACCATACTCGCCTGCTACCCTCACGACCTGGTGAGTCCTGCCCGACGTTGGATCCAAGAGCTGCTCGGCTCACCAGCCAAGCTGATCTCGGTGTTGGCCATCATTGCCGCCCTGGTGTGGTGGCAATGGCCAACGATCGACCGACACGACAAGCGCACCGATGTGGTGCTGTTGAGCGACAGGTTCCTCACATCGACCGAGCTACCCGTCGTCAATCGCATCCACGAGGACGGCCGCAGCCTGCGATGGGGTCACGGTGCAACGTCGTGGTGCAACGCTGCTGATGCTGTGCGCCAGGCCGTCGACGAGTTCGATCCGGCCGCCATCGTTCTGTCGTTCTCCGACGCCGCAGGATGCGGTGAGACAGCCTTGACCGAAGCGGTGCGTGCTGCGAATGGCCACAGTGTCCTGATCGTTGCCCAACCCGGCCGCAGCGGCGTGGAGGCCACCAGCGATCGAGCCGGTGCAACTCTGATCGATCCGACGCGTTACATCGGCGACCAGCTGACGGCTACTTCGCTGCCCTGCCAGTGGTGGGAGACCTGCATCGACGGCACAGTGGCGGTTCGTACCGCCGACGGTGATCTGACGCCAGAGGGCAGTGACCGCGTCGCCAGGCTGATAGTCGCCGAGTTGCCGTGAGCCGGCCCAACAGGATTCGCGCTGTCGAGATCCCTGCTCCGATCACCCGGTTCGTCGAAACGGTCCGGAAGTACCCCGTTCTGGCGGCCGTCCCGTGTGCGCTGGTTCTCGGTGTCACGCTCGCCGCTGTCGCCGGTACGACCTGGTATCTCACCGGCGACTTCTCCCACACCGAGTTCCTGGTGCGGGCAATCCCGCGGCATCCGCCGCTGATCGGCGTTGCCGCCCGCGTGCAGGATCTGGGGTCGACTCCAGGACCGAGCATGGCTTACCTGCTCTACCCGTTCTACAAGTTGTTCGGTTCGACTGCCTTTGCACTTGTTGCCGCGGTCGATGTGCTGCACCTGGCGGCGATTGCCGGTTCGGTGATCGTTGCCAGGCGTGTCGGGGGCGCGTCGATCGCTGTGCTGACCGCGCTGAGCCTCACCGCGACTGCAGTGGCCCTTGCTCCGCGGTTCTTTCTCGAGCCATGGAACGTGTGGGTGCCCGTCTTCGCCTTCGCGCTGTTCCTGGTGTTGATCTGGGGCCTCGCCTGCGAGCACGTCGCCTTGCTGCCCCTGGCCGTTGCCATCGGCAGCCATTGCGTACAGACGCACATCAGCTACACCGTGCTCGTCGCCGGATTGCTGGGCGGCGCGGTTGCCTGGCTCGCCTGGTTGTGGTGGCGAACCGACCATCTGACCCATCGTCACCCGCTGCGGTGGGCGCTCATCGCAACCGCGACGATGATCATTGCCTGGCTTCCGCCGGTGATCGAACAGTTGCACCCCGGCACCGGCAACCTGCGCAAGCTCTATCATCAGTTCAGCAAGCCAGGCGCACCATTCGTCGGAACCCGTGCCGCGATCAAGGCGATGATCGGGCGCTTCAATCTGCTCGGACCATGGATCTTCGACGCTCAGAAAGATCCGCGTTCCACACCTAACTACTTCGGTTTCCTCCTGTTTGTTGCGCTGCTCGGCGTGTCGGCACGTTGGGCATGGAGGCGACGCGACCGGGTCGAGCTTTCGTTGTATGCCGTTCTGAGCGCAGCGACCGTGTTGGGGTTGTTGTCCACGATGCGGATCTTCGGCGTGTTCTTCGAATACGTGATCCGGTGGATGTTGCCGCTGGTCGCATTGTGGATCGCGGCCACCATCTGGTCGTGCTGGCTCACGTGGCGAGCCCGACCGGCAGAATCTCGGGTCGATCACAGGAGGCTGGTCGCCGCCGGCCTGGCGGCGGCGTGCACATGCGTGGCGACGGGGATCGGAGTGGCTCGTGCTGCGGGGGGAGAGGTGCCATACCTACGCGACAGCAAGACCACAGGGGCACTGGCGGCTCAACTGGAAAGCTCCCTCGACCCGACGATTCCCTACCAGATCAACGAGGTGGATCCGGCAGCGCTGGGATCCGTTGCGTTCGGGCTGGCCTTGGAGTTGGAGAAGAAGCACCACATCCACGCGGGCGTCGGTCCGTGGGGCGTCGCCGGCGTGACCCCGTTTCGTGTCATCAACGACAATCAAGCCGAGGCGACGTTGTGGTACGTCGCGAGCGAGCCGGAGATCGTCGCGTTCTCGGAGATCCCCGGCGCGATCGTGAGGGCGTCGTTCGACGTGCGAAGCCCGAAGGAGGCACAGCTCTCCGACCATCTGCAGGCACAACTGCTGCAGTTGCTGTGCTCTGCCGGTCGACCCGACCTCCGAGATCTCCTGTTCACCCGCTGGGGCCACACGCTGCTGACGTTCATGACGGATCTGCCGCCCGGAGCCGCGCCCTTGTTGCAGGAGTACAGCGACCTGCGACTGCCGGCGGCCGTGGTCGAACTCCCTGTTGGCGTCGACGGCTACCTGGTGACGGCACAGCCGCCCGGCACGTGTTGAGCCGGTGTCGCTGAGCTCGTTACGGCAGCGCGGCGCAGATCCCGGCTGGATTCAGGTAGCGCGGGTCGCCGACCCAAGCACCGCTGGCCCACAGCTCGGGCGGAACGGGAACGAAGTCGGCGAACTGCTCGTGCAGTTGGTTCATCAGCCAGATCGCATACATCGCCGCGCCGGAGGGGCAAACGTGCACACCGTCGGGTTTGCGCTCGGGTACCTTGTCGCCGTTGACGTCCTGTGTGAACGCGGGACCCCAGACCCCGTCGCTGTCGAGGACGATGACGTGACCGCGATGCGCGTCGGCGATGTCGTGCATGATTCCCGTGAGCGCTCCCAAATTGGCGGGGTCCTGATGGTCGGCACGCAACGGCGGAATCGTGATCAGCGCCAGCCGGGCGCCGTGGCCGAGCACGAAGTCGGTGAACTGTTCATAGGCGGCGCGTTGCTCGTCGGGCGTGCCGGAGTCCCACAGCGATCCTTGGTACAGCACCAGGTCAGGATGGAAGTCGACCACCAGCTTGTCGATCGCGGTCGTCGAGTCGTAACGCGTGTCGAGCAATCCGGCCCCGGGCGAGACGTAGCCACCGATGGAGATCTTGCCTGCGTATAGCGCCGACGCGACTGCCGGCCATTCGTCGAACGCAATCGAATCGCCGACCATCAACACCCGGTTCGTCGGTGCGAGCAACCGAGCAACGGTGGTGGAAGTCGCCGCAGTGGTCGTGGTGACCGCTGCCGAAGTCTTCGTGTTTGCAAGAGCGGTTGTGTTGACTGCGTCGGTCGTCGAGGTTGCGATCGTCGCGGCCGGGGTGGTCGCAGCCAAGGTCGTCGATGCGAACTGGTCGAGCGAGAACGCTGCCGGCGCAGTTTCGGGATGCGGTACCGCGATCCAGAACGCGGCCACACCGGCCGACACGGCGATCAAGGTGACCACACCGCGACGCCCCCGAGCCCAGGCGGCCCTGAAGCGAACGGGGTCTTCGACCAGTTTCTTGGAGGCGGCCGCAGCAGCAAACGCAACTGCGATTCGCAACGTGACCAGCGACCAACCCGACATTCCCGTTCTCTGTGGCGAGAGCAACGCATACACGGGCCAATGCCACAGGTACAGGCCGTACGAGAGCACACCAGTCACGCGTAGGGGAGCCCAGCCGATCCATCGCGATGCGGCAGCATCTGGACGCGCCGCGCATCCGGCGACCAGTAGAGCCGACAGCAGCGAATGGGCGAACAGTCCTCCGTGGAACAGCCATGTCGACGATGGCCCATTGATCGAGCACCACGCCAGAACGATGACCCCGACGACAGCCACTGTCACCCGGCTGAACGAGTCGCCGAGTCGAGTCGTCAACCGCACGGTGGCGGAGCGCAGCGGCGCGGCGGCGAACAGCGCGCCGAGCAACAGACTGCTCGCACGCGTGTCGGTTCCGATGTACACGCGAGTGGGATCGGCCGGATTGAAAAGCTCGATCATCCAACACAGCGAGACGAGCGAAGCGACGACGCAGCAGATGACGATGGCTCGATGTACGTGTCGGCTGCGCCAAGCGATCAGCGCTACGACGACTGGCCACACCAGATAGAACTGCTCCTCGATCGCCAGGCTCCACAGGTGACCGAACATTCGCGGCAATTCGAATGAGGCCCAGTAGTCGCGGTGGCCGGCGATCGAGTGCCAGTTGGCGACATATGCCTGCGCCCAGGGTCCGTCATCGAGGGTCACGGCACGCTCGGGCACGCTGGCCACCACGGTCGTGATCACCGTGACGACAACGAGCAGCAGCAATACGGCAGGCAGCAGTCGCCGGAACCTGCGTCCCCAGAATTTCACGAGCCGGACGCGGCCGGTGTTGTCGACCTCTGTCAGCAACAAGGACGTGATGAGAAAGCCGGAGAGGGCGAAGAACAGGTCGACGCCGAGGAAACCTCCCTGCAGCTTTCCGGCGTGGAAGAGCAGCACGGCGATGACTGCCAGGCCGCGCAGCCCGTCGAGCGCCGCGATGTGCGCACGGGGTTGGTCGATACCCGCAACCTGTTGCGGGGGAACCGCGGTCGAGAGCGCCATCTATGACCGCTGGGCGACGACCAGCAGCGACTGACCGATCGGCGGTCGCACGAAACGCTCGACACGGCTGATCACCGGGATGGCGAAGCGGTCGTAGGTCGAGGCGAGCCGCCCGGAGGTGGGCGCCTTCCCAAGCACGCGCACGACGAGCCACCACGCAAAGAACCCAGGCATGTTGGTGTATTTGGTGGTCACCTGCTGAAACCCGACCTTGTGGACGAGAGCCAGCAACTGGTTGTGGCGGTAACGGCGGTAGTGGCCGATCTGTTGGTCGAACTTGCCGTACAGCGCCTCGAATGCCGGCACCCACAGCACCATCTTGCCGCCAGGTGCCAGAGCCTCGTAGATGTCACGGAGCGCCTGATGATCGTCGGGGATGTGCTCGAGCACGTTGAGCAGCACGACGGTGTCGTACGAACCCGGCGCGGCTGCACCATCGAGGGCAGCGGTGATGACCGAAGCATTCGGATAGGCCTTGAGGCGCTCGCGCAGCACCGCGCTGTTCACTTCCGACGGTTCGAGGGCCGTGAGATGTCCACGATCGGCAAAATAGGTGGAGTACGTGCCTCGTCCGGCGCCCACCTCGAGGATCCGACCGCTGACGTGAGGGCCAATCAGCTGCAGGATCCAGGCCGAGTAGTGCTTCGCCTCTTCGAGTTCTTCGAGGACGCCGTGCAGCCCCTCCTCGGCAGCGGCGAACGCGGCGGGCGTGCGCTGGATCGGGGTGCGTCGCAGTGGATTTCTCAACGTGTCGACCTCATCAGATGTACCGACGAATTCGATCGCCGACCCTGGAGTATCGCACGATGCAATACACCGCGCGAACGGCATCGCGTCTGCCGATCTTCTTGCCATCGGCGTAGGTTCGACCGGAGTACGAAATGCCGACTTCGTAGATCCGCCAGCCACCCTTGGCCACCTTGGCGGTGATCTCCGGCTCGAAGCCGAAGCGATCTTCCTCGATCGTGATCGACTCGATGACCTCGCGCCGGAACAGCTTGTAGCACGTCTCCATGTCGGAGAGGTTGAGTCCGGTGAACATGTTGGACGCAAGTGTCAGCAACCGGTTGCCCATCGAGTGCCAGAAGTACAGGACGCGGTGCGGCCGGCCGGACAGAAAGCGCGAGCCGAAGACAACATCGGCTTTGTCGTCGAGGATCGGCGAGAGCAGGTCGCCAAATTCGTTGGGGTCGTACTCCAGGTCGGCATCTTGCACGATGACGTAGTCGGAGGTGGCCTGGGCGAATCCCGTGCGCAACGCGGCCCCCTTGCCCTGGTTAGCGGCGTGCAACACCACCCGCACGATGGGGTTGTCGACATCGTCGAGGATGGTGCGAGTGTCGTCGGTCGAGCCATCGTCGACCACGATGATCTCGCGGACCCACGGGGAGTCGGCGACGTGCTTCAGCAGCATCATGATGGTGCCCTGCTCGTTGTAGCACGGCACGACCACCGACAAACACGGTCGTGGGACGTGTAACACGAAAACCTACGATACTTGTTCTCCCTGCTCGTCGGGGCAATCGTCGACGAGGGTCGACGCCAGCAACAGCACCACGACGAGCAATCCCAACCGGTGCAGGTTGTCGAATGCGGCTGGCCACGACGGGTTGGCCACCAGCCGATACCGCAACTGACGTCGCACGATCAGCGCGGCGAGCCACGACATCAGCACCAGCGACGCGACGCCAGCGATCATCGGCCGGCGGATCACGACAACAGCGACACCGATGACAGCGGCGATCACGGCGTACTTCGGCGAGATGATCAACCCGGCCAGCGCAACGAGTGCGACACCGGCAACCAGCGCACGGCGACGATCCACCGATTGTAGTGGCCATTGAGGCACTGGAGCCTCGACCACCCTCGCCGTAGTG
Organism: Ilumatobacteraceae bacterium; assembly: GCA_031370745.1. Taxonomy (GTDB): domain Bacteria; phylum Actinomycetota; class Acidimicrobiia; order Acidimicrobiales; family Ilumatobacteraceae; genus JAENVT01. Next base: position 10,617 of record JANMQX010000055.1, on the reverse strand, counting down.
GGTTTCCTGTCGAGCCAGATCAGCGCGGCGCAAACCAGAACTGCTAGTGCGGCGAGGGCCAAACCGATCCACATCGTTCTCTGCGGAGCCCACGTCATCGTGACCGTCACCGGCGATGCCGACGGCGGCAGCAGCCACCCGTTGAAACCACCCGAGATCTGTCGAGGAGCGCCGAGATCGGTGGATCCTTCATGTGCCTCCCAGCCATCGTTGAAGCCCTCTCCGAGGATCAACCAGCAGCCCGACGGACAGTTGCTGACCGTTGCCGTGCGGGTCGTGCGGGTGCGGTGCACCGCGGCAGTCGGCGGCGTCGCGGCATCGACCGGCGCGGGCTGGTCGAGAACGACTCGATCGATGTCGAGCCCAGTCGACAGGCCCGGCGTCGTTGTCAACCGATGCACGCCCACCGCAAGATGCAGGGGCGTGAGGTCGCACGGTTGCACGTCGATCGCTTGACCCGACAGAAGCGAGCTGAGCACAGCTTGGTCGATCGAAACGGGCAGGGGCTGCCCGTCGAGCTGCACGAGGTCGCTACGACACGCGTTCGCCGGCGCGGCGGGCTGCGGCCCGATGATCGACGGCGCCGAGATCTCGCTGATGGCGGCGGGCAGCACCGTCGTCTCGGCATAGCGCCGATCGACCGTTGTGCGCGGTTCGATGCTGTCAATCGTCACCGACAACGTTGCGCCGGTAGCGGCCGGAAAGGTCAGGGTGCTGCGTCCGCTGGGGTCGGGCGGTGGGACGTCGACGGATGTCGACTGGTCGCCGATCGTTACAACGACACGAGTTATTGTGCTGTGGCGTTCGTCAATCGGCTGGGTCATGACCAGAGACGATGTGCTGACAGCAGGGTCCACAGGGACTTGCAACCGCGAGCCGACCACATTCGAGAATGGCGTGGTCCATGCCGTCGTGGTGTCGCCGTCGATCGCGTGGAAGGCAGTTGACTGTGGATCGCCTGTCAACCGACGGTTCGAGGTTGCGGTGGCAATGCCGGCGAGCCGGTTGAGGACGTCGTCGGTTGCGCGGGCGTTGCGCCGCACTGTGATGTGCGCCGAGAAATCGCGCTCGGAGCCGAGTGTGAAGTCGCGAACGATCTGCGGCTCCGGATCGCTGCGCCACCTGTTGAGCGGATCGGTTCGTAGACGGGTCAAGACGATCGCTAGCGGTGTCGCAGCGGCGACGTCGGTCGTATCTGTCGGCAGCGTCACCACCTCGCTGTGCGTGCCGAGGCCGAGCTCTGCGAACCCGACAGCGGACGGTCCCGGGTCGGTTGCATCAGGGCGGGCAACGAGGCCTGTGATCGTGATCCGAACGAAGCTCGCGCCGGCTGGCACCGAGATGTGTTGCCCGCCGCCCGTCAACGATGTCGCGTCGAGTTCCACGTCTTGCGAAGGGGCATTGTCGAAGTCGAGTCGTGCAGTGGAGATCATCCGCGATGCGCCAACCTGCTGTGACTGCAACAACGCGAGTGTCGAGAGCTCACCGGTTACTTCGATGCTCTGGCCGATGGGATTGAACCTGTCGCCGACCACCCACGCAGTGGATGGATCGCCGTCGACGGCCATTGCCGGTCGGTCCTCAGGTCGATAGGCGAACGGCTCGCCATAGCTGGTGGCGCGAATCTGCAGGCCCTCGACAGCCGCCGTCGTCTGGTGTTTGATCGCGTCGTCGGCAAAAACGGGCAGCCGTTGATCAGCAGTGTCGCCCTGCAACACATCGGTGCCAGGGCCGCCGGTCTCGGTAAAGCCGACCACGTCCTGCGTGCCGCGCCACTGGTGACCACGATCCCGATTCGAGTCGGTGACGACGACCAGAGCGGCGTCATCGAGCCGGTCACCGGCGCGCAGATCAGCCGCGTACAACACAGCCTCGTCGCCCTTCAAGAGACCCGCTGCGGCGGCATCGACGATCCCGTCGCCACTTCCCGCAACGACAACCAGACGCGACGTTGCGCGAACCATGGCGACTGGGTTGTCGACCTTGACGAGCTCGACTGGGGGAACGGGCTGGCCGACCTCGGGTTTGACCAAGGCGGTTTCGTCGAGCATCGACAGGACGGGCACGTTGGGGGTCGGTGACCCGAACGCGGTCGGCGCTTCGAGACCGGGAGGCTGCCTCGCAAACAGCGCGCTGGTCAGTTCGGGGCGTGGTGTTCGGAATCGGTCGAATGCCATATCACCGCTGACCCAGATCGTGTCTGCACCGAATAGTCGAGCGACCGGCGCAATCGATGCAGGGTCGAGCACGTTCGCCTGGGCACGATCGTCGAGGGCGTACAACAGGTCCATTGCTGCCGGCGAACCGAGGGGCAGCAGGTCACGAGTGATCAGCGGCTTGGCGGTCAGACCCGGCAGCGGCGGATCGACGGTGTAGCCCCAGCGGAACGCGCCGAACTCGGCTCCCGGTAGTTGCATCACCCGGTTCTCCATGGATCCGGCGTCGAGCGCGGCCGAAGCCTGCTGCCACGCCGCAGGAGGATTCTCGTCGCGTCTCAGCGCCGGGTCGACGAAACCACCGTTGAAGAGCGCCGGCAGGTTGAGGATTGCCAGACCGATGACGACCCCCGGAGCCAGCAGGCGGAGTCGTGGCCGGCGCGTGGCGAGCAGCGATGACACGGCGGTCGCGAACGCGCCCGCGCCGAGCGCGAGGCCGAGGTTGCTCAACGGCAGGGCCCTGGTGCTGCTGCGAATTGCCAACGACAGCGTCGATCGCGACGAGGTCGCGAAGCGAGACATCAACGGCGACGGGTTGTTGATCGGGTGAACACCAACCGCAAGGACGATCCCCGTGAAGACCAGCAGAGCGGCATAGCGACGCTGGCTCCATTTCGTCAGGACGATGCCGGCCAGACAGCACAGCAGGAGGGCAAACCCGATCGCGATGATTCGTCCGGACTCGAGGTAGTTGGCTGACGCGGTCGTGGCAAAGCCGGAAGGATCGCGGATGTAGAAGAGCCAGTACCCGAGGCCGCGGAGCGTTTCGGTGCTGACCGATGTGAACGACACCGCCTCGAGCGTTTCCGAGTACGACAGCACATCGGCGCCGTGGCGACTCTGCACGGCGAGCATCGCGATCCACCACAGCGAGACACCGAGGCTCAGCCCGCCGATGCGCAGCGCCGCGGTGATCGCTCGACGCCACGGGATGGATCGCTGCCAAGCGGCGTGAAGGAGCCACAAGACAGGTGCCGGTGCGATCATCGCCAGAGCTGTCGCGTTCGGGGAGCCGACCGTCAAGATCACCAGCGCGAAGATTGCCGGATCACGCCATCGGGTGCGGGTTGCCGATCGAATCGTCAACCCGACGAGCCAACCGACGGCGGCCCACGGCAGGAGCATCAGCGAAGTTCGCGACAGGTACGGCAGGATGTAGGGCGAGAGCTGATACACGAACGCAGCGGTGATCGCACCAGCACCCGCCAACCCGAGGTGCTTGGCTGCCCAGCGAACGCCGAGACCACCGACGAACAGCAACGTTGCGATCCACAGTCGATGGGCGATCCAATCCGGAACGTGCAACTGTTCGAACAGCCAGTACCACGGACCCGACGGCCACAGATATGTCACAGTCTGGTGGGGCACCCAGCCGGCGAACTGTCGGTTGTCCCAGGTGTACGGCGCATCAGAAATCAGCCGACCCGGATCGAGATACAGATAGAGCTTCGTGTCGCTCGGCATCTTCCCCGGAGCCGCCAACAACGCTGGCAGGTAGGCGATCAGTGCGAGCGCCCACACGCCGAGCCGCTGGCCCGGTACGTGGCGCCGCCAATTCACGGAATTGCCCCGAAGACACCGTAGAGCGCCGTGAGGCATATCAGCCCTGCGCTGCACGCCCCGATCACGTAGGGCCACCAATCACGGCGGTCGGAGTGCAGGAACGCGCCCGCCGAGATGAGCAGAGGAAATGCCGTGTACAGGAATCGTGGTCTGGCGGTGACCGTGTTGGGGATCAGCATCAATACCAGGATTCCGGCGATGTACGCCACCATCGGCAGCGGCAGCCGCCTCCGCCAGAGGAAGTAGATCATCAGCAGCATCGCCATGACCGAGGCGGCCGTGATGACGTTGGTCGGCGAGGTCAGAGGATGGGCGAAGGCCTCGTAGGTCTTGCGTATCGCCGTCAGCCCGTAGCTGGCGCCTTCACCCCAGGCCTCGCTCTGGACGCGGAACCAGACCCCGGCCTCGCCAGCGTGACGACCGAGCCACAGCTGAAAGGCGATGAAGCCGAGAGGTGAGAGAAGCGGAGCCGCGAGTGATTTCCAGTCGCGATCCTCACGGATGGCAAGCAGGGCCGCAACGGCACAGGCCAACACCAACGCCAACCCGTTCGGCCGAGTCGCTGTGCCCAGCGCGGCCAGCAATCCGGCGGCGACCCAGCGCCGCGACATCAGGCACCACAGGCACCCCATTGCAAACACCAGCAGCAGCGCCTCGGTGTAGGCGAACGACAACACGAAGCTGCCTGGGAACATCGCTCCGAGCACCATCGCCTTCGCGGCGACCTGGTCTCCGTACAACTGCCGAGCCAGCACTCCGAGCAAGAAGATCGCAACGGCACCGAGCACGAAGTTGGTGAACAGCGCAGCCAGGGTGTCGCCTCCGGGCAGCACCTTGTCGGCGGCTCGCACCAACAACGGATACGCCGGGAAGAAGGCTGCGCGGGCGTCATCGACGAAGTAGGTGACGTGCGGCTGGATGTGATGCGGATACCCGGTTCGCACGATTCGCATGTACCAGATGCCATCCCATGACGACAGCACGTCACTGATGGGGCCGAGGGCTGAGGTGGGCAGTGGTCTGCCAGCGAGGGAGGGGTCCGCAAACGGTACGTCAGCAATCCCCTTGATCTGGTTGATGTCGACTTGCAGTTCGGCGGCGACGATTGCGGCGCCGGCCAGCACACACAGTCGCGAAAAGACATAGACCAACCCCACCTTGCGCAGGATGCGATACCAGGTCGCCGAAGTGTCGTCAACGGGGGAGAGTTGTGGTGCGAAAGTCTCTGTCATTGGCAGTGAACGGGCCGGGAGGGCCGGACGTGAAGCTAACAGAGGTCAAGGATCACCACCGGGCCATGGGCAGGATCCGCTGGCGAGGGCCGAACGCTGGCGGCCTGAGGCCGTCGAGCTGCAGCAGTCGAACAACCCTGCCGCGCTGACCTGCATACGGCGCCAGTAGGTCGAGCATGCGTTCGTCGGTGCCACGCGCCTCGCCGGCGAGGTTGAACGCGACCATGTTCTTGAGATGGAAATCGCCGACTGCAACGGCGTCGGGGTCGGCCAGCGCGGACGCCATGACCGAGCCGACCGTCCATGGGCCGACTCCGGGAAGCAGCGCCAGCTTGGCGGCCACTGCCGGTAGCGGAAGCTGTGTCCACGCCCAGAACTTCTCGGCGTGCCGACTGACCGCACGCAGGGCCTCGGCTCGCTTGGCCTCGACGCCGTACGGGTGAAACCACCAGGCAGGCCTGCCAGCGAGCGCTGCCGACGAGGGCGGCAACACGAGACCGGGATGCGGGCCAGGTGCTGGCTCTCCGAGCTCCCGGCACAGCCGGTGCCATTGTCTGGTTGCCTCGCCGGCCGTGATCCGCTGGCCGAGGATCGTCGGCACCAGTTCGTGGAACAGCATCAGACTGGCGCCGAAGCGGACATCGGGATGGTTGCGTTGGGCGCGCAACACGGCGGGATGGCCGTCGAGGAACTCGAAGCCTGGGTCGAGACCGCCGCACATTGCCGTGACGCGCTGCAGCATCCAGTCGCGTCCGGCGCCCCAGGCCTCGGCATCGATTGCGTCGTCGCTCCAAACGATGCGCAGTGTGGCCGGACCGTCGGGTGTGAACGAGGCCCGCCAGAACTCGCCCGCTCCGAGCCGGGTTGTCGGGTCGTTCGTGCCGAAGCGATATGCGGAAAGGCACCCCGCCATCGCTCCACGACCTCCCGCGGTGCTCACATCTTTGGCCACGAGACGACGGTAGCAAGCCGGTACGACGCGGGACCCCGATGCGGCGCCGACCGAGCACTAGCCTCGCCCGCCGTGGGTGACGCCGGTGTCGACAGGGATTTCCGAAGGAACCTGGCGGTGGTGGTCGCCTGTGGCGCGGTGGTGCGAATCGTTCGTCTGGCGACCAAGTGGAACCACCCGCTGCTGCTCAACGACTCGCTGTACTACGCCGCTCAGGCGCAGCAGCTGGCGCACGGGGTGTGGTTCCGCGAGGTGTTCGTCGACAAGGCCGGTGCCGAGCACGGCCCGCTGACCTCGACGTTGATGGCTCTTGTCAGCTGGGGAGGCGATCCGTTCAATCGGCAGCGGATGGTCACGGTGGCCTGCGGCGTTGCGACGGTTGCGATCATCGGCCTGGTTGGTCGGCGCGTCGGCGGGCACCGGACCGGGCTGGTTGCCGCAGCTCTTGCCGCCGTGTACCCGAACCTGTGGATCAGCGACGGCTTGGTGATGTCGGAGAGCGTCAGTTGCCTGCTGATCGCGTTGGCACTGTGGGCGATTCTGGCATGGACCGACAGGCCCACCTTGCGGGCCGCGGTGCTGGTTGGTGTCGCGGTCGGTCTCGGGACCCTGGCGCGCAGCGAAGTGATCTTGTTCCTGCCTGGCGCCGCAGTGGTGATGTGGATCGTGGCCAGCCGGTCCGATGTGCCCCGCCCATCGACGCACGTGTTCGCCGCCGCTCTGGTGACGATCGCGCTGCTGTTGCCGTGGACGATCTTCAACCTGGCCCGTTTCGACAAGCCGGTCTTTCTGACGACGAACGAAGGCGGGGCGCTGTTGGGCGCGAATTGCGACGACACGTACTTCGGTCCTGCGCAAGGTGGCTGGTCATTGTTGTGCCTCGTGAACGACCCCGGCAACGGGCCGGATGGTGACACATCGACGCGAACTGCGCGGCAGCGACACGAGGCGTTCAGTTACGTGCGTCACCACCTCAGCACTCTTCCCAGGGTCGAATTGCAGAGAGTGGGTAGGTCGCTCGACTTGATCGCCCTCGGTGACATGGTGCGCGGTGACGTCGGCGAGGAACGTGAGCGTTGGGCGGCTTGGGCTGGAATCGTGTCGTTCTGGCTTCTCGCCCCCTTCGCCGCGGTGGGGGCGGCGCTGACGCGTCGGCGTGACCGGGCAATTCTGCTGATTCCGGTGATGATCGCGGTCGTGACGACCGTCGCGATATATGGCGGCCATCGCATTCGATCCGCAGCAGAGCCGCCGATCGTGATCCTCGCCGCGGTCGCGATCGATCGGTGGATTGATCGGCGCGATCAGACGAGCGAGTCGGTGCCGAACTGACCGACGCCGACCGCAACAGGCACGGCGTCGGCGTCGCCGTGAATCGGGTGATGGCAGGCAACGAAGTGGCTCATGGCGATCTCGCGGAGTTGCGGCTCGTCGTTGCGGCAGATGTCGTCAGCGGCGGGGCATCGCGTGTGAAAGCGACAGCCTGGCGGGGGAAGAACAGGGGAGGGAGGCTCGCCCTCGATAGCCGTCTTCGCTGCGGCGATGGTTGGATCGGGGACCGGAATCGAATTGAGCAGCACATGGGTGTAGTGGTGCGCCGGCGCCCGGTAGAGCTCGTCGGAGGGAGCGACCTCGCATATCTTGCCCAGGTACATCACGGCCACCCGATCGCTGATGTTCTTGACGACGGCGAGATCGTGGGCGATGAAGATCAGGGTCAACCCGTGCTTGGCCTTCAGGTCCTCGAGCAGGTTCAGCACTTGGGCCTGCACGCTGACGTCGAGGGCACTGACAGGCTCGTCGCAGATGATCAAGGTCGGGTCCAGCACGAGCGATCGGGCGATGGAGATGCGCTGGCACTGCCCGCCACTGAACTGATGAGGCTGGCTTTCAGCGGCTCGCAGCGGATCGATTCCGACTTCCTCGAGCAAGGCATCGACCTTGGCGCGTTGCTCAGCCTGGCTGCCCCGCTTCCAGATCGACAACGGTTCCATGACGATGTCGCGGACCTTGCGCCGTGGGTTGAGCGACGAGATCGGGTCCTGGAAGATCATCTGCATGCGAGTGCGCGCTTCACGCATGGTGTCGCCACTCATCTCGGTGAGCTGGCGTCCGTCGAACATGACCGACCCACTCGTCGGCCGTGGCAGTTGCATGATGGCCCGGCCGGTGGTGCTCTTGCCGCACCCCGACTCGCCGACGACCCCGAGCGTCTCGCCGCGGAGGACGTCGAGGCTGATACCACTGACGGCGTTGACCTTCAGCCCGGTTCGCCCGACCGGAAACTCGACCACCAGATCCTCCACGCGCAACAACACATCGCCTTCGTTGCGCAGGTGGGCCTTGCCGGTTCCCGCCATCAGGCCGCCACCTCGGCTTCGCGTCGGCGACGCTCCTTGGTCTCGTTGTATTGCGGCGAGCCGACTGGGTACCAGCAGGCATAGGTGTGCCGCGGATCCTCCACAGTCGCGATCAGGGGCGGCTCTTCCTCGCGGCACCGTTCTTGAACATATGGGCAGCGCGGCGAGAATCGACATCCGGCCGGCGGGTTGACCAGATCCGGTGGGCGGCCACTGATCACGTTGAGCCTGGTATGACTCTTGTCAGCGAGCTTCGGGATGCTGTGCAGCAATGCCTCGGTGTAGGGCATCTTCATGTTGGCGAACAGCTCGCCCGTGGGCGCCATCTCGACGAGCTTGCCGCCATACATCACACCGATGTCGTCGGTGTGGCCGGCCACGACGCCGAGGTCGTGGGTGACGAGCAGCAGCGACATGTTGCGTTCGCGGCGCTGCTCGCCGAGGAGATCGAGGATCTGTGCCTGCACCGTGACATCGAGAGCGGTCGTGGGCTCGTCGGCCAGCAACAGTGCCGGACCACACGCCATCGCTATGGCGATCATGATGCGTTGCCGCATGCCGCCTGACATCTCGTGCGGGTACTGCTGCAGGCGGCGACCGGGGGCGGGGATGCGCACGTCTTGCATCAGGCGCTCGGCAGTGGTCCAGGCGAGCGCCTTGTTCATGTCGAGATGGATGCGCAGCGGCTCGGCGATCTGGGCACCGATCTTCATCAGCGGGTTCAGCGAGGTCATCGGATCTTGGAAGATCATCGCCATCTCTTTGCCCCACACGTCGCGCATCGCCCGACGCGACAAGCCTCCGATCTCGCGGCCCTCGAATCGGATGCTGCCCTTGCGAATCGTGCCGCGCGGAGGCAACAGACCCATGATCGAACGAGACAGGATGGTCTTGCCCGAACCGCTCTCGCCAACGATGCCAAGGGCTTTGCCGCGCTCGAGCGTCAACGAGACGCCGTCGACGGCCCGCACGACCCCACGCGGCGTCTGAAAGTGCGTGCGCACATCTTCGAGCTCGAGCAGGGGCCCATCGGTCTCTCTGGAGGACGCCTGGATGCGGATGCTCATACGGCGGCCTCACGGATGTCGAACTTGCGCGCCAACCGGTCGCCGATGAAGTTGAAGCTCAACACCGTCAAGAACAGGAACAAGCACGGGAAAATGGCCGCCCACCACGCTCTCTTCAGGTCGTCGCGCGATGCGTCGATCATCTTGCCCCACGTCTGCGGCCGCTCGACGCCGAGACCCAGGAAGGCCAACGTCCCCTCGGCCGCAATAAGGATGCCGAGCCCGGTGACGGCGACGGTGACCATAGCCGGCACGAGGTTCGGCATGATCTCGCGCCAGATCACACGGCCACCCGTTGCGCCGAGGCTGCGCGCCGCCAGCACGAAGTCGCGTTCTCGCAGTGCCAGAGTCTGGGCGCGCACGATTCGAGCAAAGGGTGCAATCGACAAGATGCCGAGGGTGATCATGATCTCTTGAGTGCGTGTCAGCCAGGCGATTGCGGTGATCGACTGCTTGATCTGATCCGAACGTTGAATCAGCAGCAAGGCGAGCAACAACGGTGGCAGCGCCAACAGACAGTCGACCAGGATCGACACGACGCGATCCGTCCAACCGCGGTAGTAGCCCGCGAGCACACCCAGCAGCCCACCAACGGTGAGGCCGATGATGGTGGCACCGACTCCGATGATCAGCGTCTGGCGAGCGCCGTAGATGCACCTGGCAAACACGTCGTGGCTGGAGTTGTCGGTGCCGAACCACGCCGTCCACCCCGGTCCGATGCCGTACTTCTTGGCCCTGCCGTTCACCAGGACCTTGGCGTCGTAGGTGCGGATGAACGGCAAGTAGTTGGCAGCAAAGGCGCACACGGCGAGGACGGTGAGCCAGACCACGCCGAACATCCAGCCGAGCTGGGGAACCTTCTTGCGAGCGGTCTTGCGCGACATGGCGGCGACCGGGGTCGGGGCCGACGCGGGCGCTGGGGTGAGCGTCGCGGTCATTGTTGCACGCTCATGTCAATGCCCTGGCGTGACGTATGCGGGGGTCGATGACCGCGTACAAAAGATCGATCCCCAGGTTGGCCACACAGACCACCGCGACGACGATCGCGGTCACCGACTGAACGACAAAGAGGTCCTTCGACAAGATCGACGTCAGCAGGAGTGATCCCATGCCCTTCATGTTGAAGTACTGCTCGACGACCAGTGCACCGCCGACGATGCCGCCGAGCTGCACACCAACGCTGGTCAGCAGGGAGAACAACGAGTTGCGCAGCGCATGCGTCCACAG